>JBDZVF010000054.1:0-2939 GCA_040255575.1 Pseudomonadota bacterium
ACGCCACGATGTTGGCCTGGTTGACGTCCACGAATGCATGATTCAAGGCACGCAAGGATCGGGCGGTGCTGCGGAACGCGTCGCTGCCCGCCAGCAGTGCTTCGTATCGATCCGCGTCGAACTCCATCTGGCGCGACATGTAGCGCGACAGGCCCAGACTCACGTGAAAGAGCAGGCCCATGAGCCGGCGGGTCAGCGCGATCGCGACGAGCGCCGCCAGTGACGACAGGCCGATCAACGAGGAGAACCAGCCTTCTTTCTCGTCGGCGGTGTCGCTCCACTCGTGAAGCCTGGTGCTCCAGGCATCCTCACCGTAGGCGCAATGTTCCAGCCAGCGATTCACTGAGTTCACGAGGAAGCTGCACGCCATGCCGAAGCGCTGCGCGAAATGACCGAACTCGTGCGCCAGCACGCCGACGAACTGGCGCGCAGTGAAGCCGCCGATGAGAGACATGCCGATCGTCAGCACCTTCTGGCCGGTGAATACGCTCCACCCTGAACTGAAGTGCACGGACGCGTTGGCATTCCAGCTGAGGCGGATTTCAGCGGGCGGCGAAACACCTATCGCGCGACAGCGCGCGATAGCCTCCAACCCCAATTCGCTCAGCACCGCCACCAGCTTGCGGGCCGAGGCGCCATCGACTCCGCGTTTGACGACACAGGCGCCCTTTAGCATCGCGGCACCTTGTGCATCGGATAGCTTGAAGCGCTTCTTCAGCCGGGCGAGCAACTCCTCATCCGTGCAGGGTACAAGTCGGTTTCCAGTCAGCGCCACATGGAACTGGCGCGCATCCGGCCGGGTCATGAGCCCGCTACTCCTTCTGTCCTGGAAGGAGACTAATGGCTTGTATTCACCCCTGCACAGGAAGAGCCACCCGCTCGCCGCATCGGCCAACTGAATTGTGAGAAGCGTCGCATTTGTCTGAGTGCCCGCAACGACCCGGCCAGCCTGACTCAACCGCCGCTCGAGCACAGCGACGTCAATGCCTGCGTTTCTCAAGTCATATTCTGAAGCGGGGAAGAACAGTCACTCGAATTCCGACGCGCTTCGGCGGGCGCCGTCGGGAAGCTCCCACGCAAAGTCGTAGAAGACTCGCAGCAGGTTGCCGTCTTCATCCGACGCGGTGAACTCGTGCAGATGCCAGGGCTTCGACTCGGGCTTGGAAACGATGCGCGCGCCGCGACTGTCCCATTCGGCATGCAGCTCATCCACTTCTTTCCTGCTACCGAGATTGAGCCAGATCACGAGCGGCGCGCCGAGCTTTCCATAGGCCTCACGAAAGGCCGGGTCGGTCAGGAAAAGACGACAGTTACCGCGGGAAACCTGACCGATCCCCTCTTCCCCCCAATCGCGGCGGAAGCCGAGACGCTGTTGGTAATACGTCGCGGCCTTGCTCACATCCTGCACCGGGATCTCGGGAACGGCGCTCGGCAACGTGTCACGCATCGTGAGTTCCTGGCTCATCGAATCGGCCGCAGATTAACGCCGGAGGGTAGCATCGCCAACTCGACGCAGGTCATCATGGGACGCCATCACGTAACGTGTAGCGACCTCGTGATTGACGGCGGCGGCATTCTTCTGCGCGGGGGCGTGAGACAGTTCTCCAGCGACAACCGCGATCTGCAGCAGCGCCAGGGCACCCAGCATGATCGAGAAAGCAACGTTACGCACGGCCTTATCCTCTCGGGTTTGTGGTGGCTGGAAGCGATGACGTCATGTGCTCCCTTGAACACGAGAGTCCCACGGGAAGTTGCACCCGTCTTCAAGCTGCCGGCCAACAGCCGATGGGCACCGGCAGCAGTCCGGTTCCGGGCCGGGCGGCGAATCGGGGGACCGGTGAATGGCGGATCAGCACCGGCCACCTCCGCACGGTGTGCGTCAGCGCTCACTGCGGGTGGCCGACAGTCGCCGAGACCGAGCTCCGGCAGGCAGAATGCCCCGCTGAAGCATTCCAATAAATGACGCTCACCAGGGAGTTACCCGTGAACGAACCTCAGAATCCCTACGCACCGCCCACGACTCGGGTCGCCGATCACGAAGCGCGCCCGGAGCCGACGGAATCGGGTCAATTCATTCCGTATGGCCGCTCGCGTCCGGCGGGCAATGGCGCCACCTGGATCGGCAACGCCTGGCGACTTCTGCGCGCGCGCCCGGGTCAGTGGGCGCTGGCGATGGTGCTGCTCTTCATTGCCTATGTCGTGCTCTCAATGATTCCGTTTGTCAGCCTCTTCATCCAGCTGCTGGTGCCCTTCGCTTACGCCGGCATCGCGATCGCGGCTGACGAGCAGCGGCGCACAGGCTCGTTCGAGATCAGCGCACTGGTGGCCGGCTTCAACAAACGGCCCGCGTCCCTGGTGGCGGTCGGCGGCACGATGCTCGTGACTTACGTCGTGCTCGGGATCTTCGTGGCCATCGTGGTCGGCATCGATGCATTCAGCATGATGGGCGGCTCCGCCAAACCCGATCCGTCGATGTTCTTCACCATGAAGTACCTGCTGGTATTTCTGATCTGCGTGGCGATCATGTTCCCGGTGGGCCTGGCCACGTACCTCGCCCCGCAGCTGATCGTGCTGCACGACCAGCCGGCGGTAACCGCGATGAAGATGAGCCTGGCCGGCACCATCAAGAACATTCTGCCGGGCATCGTGTTCGGCATCTGCGGCCTGCTGCTGATCATTCTTTCGGCGATTCCGCTGCTCCTCGGGCTCCTCATCTCGATTCCGATCCTGGTGCTCACGAACTACACCGTGTATCGGGACATCTTTGTCGAGGACGACGAGTAACGCGGACGTTGTATCGCCGCTCGGCTGGCCTGCTTCGAGCAGCGTGCATTGACGCGAGCTGGCGGGACAGGATCGTGGCGACAGGATCGTGGCGACAGGATCGTAGCGGCAGGTCGTAGCGGCAGGTCGTAGCGGCAGGTCGTAGCGGCAGGTCG
>JBDZVF010000055.1:0-20135 GCA_040255575.1 Pseudomonadota bacterium
GCCTGCCGCAACGACTCTGAGCCGCCCCGCGATTGAGGGCTTCCCGCTTCCGCGAGGCTTTCCGGCGCCCGCCGTGCCCGCTGACAACCCGATGTCCGCCGCCAGGGCCGCACTCGGCCGCCGCCTCTTTTTCGAGCCCGCCCTCTCGATCACCGGCACTCATAGCTGCGCCACCTGCCACGACCCTTCCCGCGCCTTCACCGACGGCCGCAAGCTCTCCCTGGGCGCCACCGGCGAGGCGACCCCGACCAACGCCATGTCACTGACCAACGTGGCCTACAACGTCAGCTTCGGCTGGTCGACCCCCAACGTGCGGACCCTCGAAGACCAGATGCGCCAGCCCATGCTCAACGAGCACCCCGTCGAAATGGGCCTGCACGGCCGCGAAAGCGCGGTGGTCGCGAAGCTCACCGCCGACCCGAGCTGGCGCGCGGCATTCACCGCCGCCTTCCCCGAAGCCAACAACCACTTCAACTTCGATCACCTCATCAAGGCGATCGCCACCTTCGAACGCACCCTGATCTCCGGCGATTCCCCCTTCGACCAATACGTCTTCAACGGCAAACACGACGCCCTGACACCCGCAGCCAAACGCGGCATGAAGCTCTTCTATTCAGAGCGCCTCGGCTGCGGCACCTGCCACGCCGGCTTCAACTTCTCCGGTGCATGGCGCGACGAGCAAGGCGCAACTGCCGAACCGACGTTCGCCAACAACGGTGTCGGCACAGCAGCCGTTCGCGTGCCCACGTTGCGCAACGTCGCACTAACTGCGCCTTACATGCACGACGGCAGCCTCTCGACGCTGCGGGCTGTGTTGGCCCACTATGAGCAGGCAGGTCCTCCGCTTCGGGTTTTCACATTGACCGAGACGGAGCGAGAGGAACTCATCGAGTTCCTGCAGAGCCTCACGGATC
The DNA here is from genome assembly GCA_040255575.1 of Pseudomonadota bacterium. Lineage (GTDB taxonomy): Bacteria > Pseudomonadota > Gammaproteobacteria > Steroidobacterales > Steroidobacteraceae > JADGHX01. The sequence goes on from JBDZVF010000055.1 coordinate 915, forward strand.
CCACCTTCACGGCGAAGTTTGATGACGAGCGCACGCATTCTTTATCTCGATGACGAGGCGCCCCTCGTCTTCATCGTCAAACGCATGCTCGAGCGCCTGGGCCACGAGGTTGCCGGCTTCACCACCGCGGAAGCAGCACTCGCTGCATTCAGCGCGGCTCCAGAGACGTTCCACCTCGTGCTCACCGATATGTCGATGCCAGGCATGAACGGCATCGATTTCGCCAAGTCGGTGCTGAGCGTGAAGCCGGATGCGCGAGTGGTCGTCGTGTCCGGTTACGTGGATACCAGAGACAGGGAGCTCGCGAAGGCAGCCGGCGTGCACGACTGCATCGGCAAGCCCAACACCCTCAACGAAATGCGCGACATGGTCGCGTCGCTCCTGCCGGATCTCTAACCCATCGGCGCGTCGGTGATGCGGATGTGTCGGGGTTGCGAGGCCACGCGCCCGAGCCACGCGAGCACATTGGGATACGCGGCCAGCTCGATGCCACCTTCCGGCGCCACGTGCGTGTACGCATACAGCGCGATGTCGGCGATCGAATAGCGCTCGTTCACGAAGAAGCTGCGGCGGGCAAGATGCATTTCCATCACCCCCAGCGCCTGATGTCCCTTGGCCCGCCGCTCCGGCAACTCGCCATGCCGCGGCGACTCCGGCGGGCAATGACGAACGATGGCTCGCGAGGTCGCGACGTAAGGCTCATGGCTGTATTGCTCAAAGAACATCCACTGCAGCGCCTGCGCGCGGCCGAGCCGATCCTGCGGCACATAATCCGTGTCTTCCGCCAGGTACCACAGGATCGCGTTGGACTCGGCGAGAAAAGTGCCGTCATCCAGCCCGAGCGTGGGGATGCGGCCATTCGGGTTCCTGGCCAGGAACTCCGGCGTGCGCGTCGCGCCCTCGAAGATCTCCATCTGCACACGCCGATAGGGTTGCTGCAGGTGAGACAGGAGCAGGCGGATCTTGTACCCGTTGCCGGAGTCGAGAAAGTCGTACAGCGTCAGCATGGTATGAGACCAGTCTTGTGCAGGCAGGGCTGGGCAGTATCCGATGGCGACGCAACCGCGCGCCCCGAGAAACATTTAACGACCGTTCAGATTTTCTTATAGGCTCGGGAGCCCATGTACTCACGCTTCTATACCCGATGCTTCGTCATCGGCGCCATCGTGGTGCTCGGCTGGGTGCTGCTGAAGTTCCTCGGGCCGTTCTGGGCGCCGCTGGGATGGGCCGCGATCCTGGCGTTCCTGCTGTATCCGCTGCACAAGTGGCTCACGAAGAAGCTGCGAAACAAGCCCGGCTATTCGGCCGGCATCCTCACCGCGCTCACGCCGTTCTTCATCATCCTGCCGATCGTGGGGTTTGGCTTCGTGTTCGCGCGGCAGGTGACCCTGCTGATCCAGTACCTCCGCGAGCGCCGGTTCGGCGACTACCAGGACATTCTCGCCCGCCTCGAAAGTCTGCCGCTCGTGGGCCGGGTGCTCGGCTGGTTCGGCGCCGATGTGTCGCAGACCATCCAGCAGGTCGAAAGCTGGTTCGTGAGTGGCGCGCAAAACCTGCTCAAGGGCGCCGCCGCGGTGGGCGGCACATTCGCGATCGGGGTCGTGGGCACGCTGGTGGGCTTCTTCCTGATGCTGTTCCTGCTGTTCTTTCTGCTGCGGGACGGCCAGACGATGCTGATGCATCTCATGCGTCTGGTGCCGATGGACCCCGAACGGCGCGGCCGGCTGCTTCACTACCTCGGCGATGTGACCCAGGCTGTGATCTTCGGCCACGCGCTCACCGCAGTGATTCAGGGGACGCTCGTCGGCATGGGGTTCGCGATCGTCGGGCTGCCTTCGCCAGTGGTGTTCGCCGTGTTCGGCGCGATCGCCGCGTTCATCCCGGCGGCCGGCACCGGGTTTGTGCTCGTGCCGGCCGTGATCTACCTCGCCGCGACGGGCCAGTGGGGATGGGCCTTGTTCATGGCGCTCTGGACCGCGATCGTGGGCGCCTCCGACAACCTGCTGCGACCGTTTCTCACGCGGCAGCGGGCCTCGGTGTCCACGCTCACCGTGTTCGTCGGGGTGATCGGCGGCGTTGCCGCCTTCGGCTTCATCGGGTCGCTGATCGGGCCAGTGGTTCTCGCCCTGATCGTGGCACTGCTGCGCTTCGCTGAGCAGGAGGTTCGCAACCCCGGCTCCTCGGAAAAGAAGCCCGGCTGACTGAAAAAAGCGGCTGTCGCCGACCTTTGGCGCGGCCGGCCCGCGTGGCGGCAGCTTGTCAGCGCAATTTATGCCGTAGGATCAGCTGGTTAACCTTGGCCAGACGCGCCCCACACCAACCCCCGCGGAGGGTCCGTTGTCGCTACAATGCGCGCCCTCATGGACCTGTCCCCGATTCTGAACCCCCTCAACGACGCGCAGCGTGAGGCGGTTACCGCCCCTGTCGGCCCGGTTCTGGTGCTCGCCGGCGCGGGCAGCGGCAAGACCCGTGTGCTCACGCATCGAATCGCCTGGGTCATCCAGGCCGAAGGTGCCTCCCCGCACAACATCCTCGCGGTGACGTTCACGAACAAGGCTGCGGGCGAGATGCGCGGCCGCGTCGAGTCGCTGCTCGGGCTGCCGGGCTCGGCGCTCTGGATCGGCACCTTTCACGGCATCGCGCACCGGCTTCTGCGCCTGCACTGGCGCGACGCGAAGCTGCCGCAGAATTTCCAGATCCTCGATTCGGAAGACCAGAGCCGCCTCATCAAGAAAATGCTGAAGGCGCAGGCGCTCGACGAGAGCCGCTGGACGCCGCGCGAAGTGCAGGGCTTCATCAACTCCAACAAGGATGAAGGCCGCCGCCCGAAGGATCTGAAAGACAACGGCGATCCGGTGCGTCGCCAGTTCATCAAGCTTTACGCGGACTACGAAGAGACGTGCGCGCGCTCGGGCGTCATCGACTTCGCCGAGCTGCTGTTGCGCGCCTATGAGCTCTGGCGGGACAACCCCTCGCTGCTCGCGCACTACCAGCATCGCTTCCGTCACGTGCTCGTCGATGAGTTCCAGGACACGAACGCGATCCAGTACGGCTGGATGAAGCTCGTGGCAGGCCCTCAAGGCGCGCCGTTCGTCGTGGGCGATGACGACCAGTCGATCTACCGCTGGCGGGGCGCGCGCGTCGAGAATCTCGCGCAGTTCAGCCGGGATTTTCCGACCGCGAAGCTCATTCGACTGGAGCAGAACTACCGCTCGACCGCGTCGATCCTCGACGCAGCGAATGCGCTGATCTCGCACAACAACGGCCGGCTCGGCAAGAACCTGTGGACGAGCGGCGCGAAGGGCGACCCGATCCGGCTGTACGCCGCGTTCAACGAGCGCGACGAAGCCGAGTTCATCGTCCAGCGCGTCAGGGATTGGTCGAACACCGGTGGGGCGCGCCGTGACATCGCCGTGCTCTATCGATCCAACGCGCAGTCGCGCGTGTTTGAAGAAGCCTTCATCTCGGCCCGCATTCCGTACCGGGTGTACGGCGGCCTGCGGTTCTTCGAACGCGCCGAAATCAAGGACGCGCTCGCCTACCTGCGACTGATCTCGAGCCGCATGGATGACGCCTCCTTCGAGCGGGTCGTGAACCTGCCGACGCGCGGCATCGGGGCGAAGAGCGTCGACATCATCCGCGAGTATGCGAAGGGCGCCGGCTCCTCGATGTGGGAAGCCGCGGCCGCCTGCATCAGCGGCGGTGAGCTCGGGTCCAAGGCCAGTACCGCCCTGCGCGGCTTCATGACGCTGATCGAGCGGCTCGCGCACGAGATCGCCTCGCTCGCCTTGCACGAGCAGGTCGATCACGTGCTGCAGGCGAGCGGGCTGATCGAGCATCACCGGCGCGACAAGAGCGGCGGACCGAGCGGCGAGAGCCGCGTCGAGAACCTGAACGAGCTCGTGAGCGCCGCGCGCGGCTTCGAGCCGGACGTCGGCGGTGCCGATGCCGCGGAGCTTCCGCCGCTCGAATCCTTCCTCGCGCACGCGGTGCTCGAATCGGGCGAAGGTCAGGCCGATGCCTGGGAAGACTGCGTGCAGATGATGAGCCTGCACAGCGCGAAGGGTCTCGAGTTCCCGGTGGTGTTTCTCGCGGGCATGGAAGACGGTCTCTTCCCGCACCAACGCTCGCTCAACGACATCGATGGGCTCGAAGAAGAGCGCCGGCTCTGCTACGTCGGCATCACGCGGGCGATGAAGCAGCTCTATCTCACCTATGCGGAGCAGCGCCGGCTGCACGGCATCGACAGCTACGGCATGCAGTCGCGCTTCATCAAGGAGATTCCGAGCGAGCTCATCGAGGAGGTTCGCCCGCGCGTTCAGGTTCACCGGCCTGTCATCGCGGCCAGCCGGTTCCGGACGCCGATCGACGATGCGGTGGCGCCGGGCGTGCGGCTGGGTGCGCGCGTGAAACATCGCAGTTTCGGCGAAGGCGTGGTGCTGAACGTGGAAGGCAACGGCGCCCATGCGCGCGTCGAAGTGCGGTTCGAGAAGGCGGGCACCAAGGTACTCATGGCCGAGTACGTGGAAGCGCTGCGGTGAAGATCATCATCCTCGGCGCCGGCCAGGTCGGCCGCACCGCTGCGTATCACCTCTCGCGCGAAGAATCGAACGAAGTCACTGTCGTCGACATCAACGAAGACACGCTGCGCGATCTCCAGGATCGGCTCGACATCCGCACGGTCGCGGGCAACGCCTCGTATCCCACCGTGCTCGAGGCTGCCGGCGCCAACGAGGCGGACATCATCGTCGCCCTGACCAGCGCGGATGAAGTGAACATGATGGCGTGTGAGGTGGCGTTCACGCTGTATCGCACGCCGACGAAGATCGCCCGCATCCGCTCGGCTGAATATACGAATCGCAAGGAGCTCTTCAGCGAAGAAGCCCTGTCGGTGGACGTCTTCATCAGCCCCGAGGAGCTCGTCACCGATTACATCGAGAAGCTCATCAAGCATCCCGGCGCGCTGCAGGTGCTGGATTTCGCCGACGGCAAAGTGCGTCTCGTGGGCGTGCGAGCGAAGAAGGATGGGCTGCTCGTCGGCCGCGCGCTGCGTGAGCTGCGCGAACATCTGCCGAAATCGGATGCGCGCGTGGTCGCGATCTATCGTGCCGGCCGCTCCATCCCTCCGAAGGGTGACACGGTACTCGAGCAGGGCGACGAGGTGTTCTTTCTCGCGGCGAGCACTGACATCAAGCGTGTGATGTCGGAGCTGCGCAAGGCGGACAGCCCCGTCAAGCGCGTGGTGATCGCCGGGGGCGGCAACATCGGCTTCCGCCTGGCGAAGGCGCTCGAGAAGCAGAACCAGGTGAAGCTCATCGAGCGCGATCAGCGGCGCGCCCGCAAAGTGTCCGAGCTGCTCGAGAACACCATCGTGCTGAACGGCGACGCGGCGGACGAGGAGCTGCTGATCGAGGAGAACATCGACAGCGCCGACGTCTTCGCGGCCCTCACGAACTCCGAAGAGGCGAACATTCTGTCCGCGATGCTCGCCAAGCGGCTGGGCGCGCACAAGGTGATGGCGCTCATCAACAAGCCGTCCTACGCCGAGCTCATGGAAAGCGGCAGCATCGATATCGCGATTTCGCCGCAGTCGATCACCATCGGCTCGCTGCTGGCGCACGTGCGCCGCGGCGACATCGTGCGGGTGCATTCCCTGCGGCGCGGCGCGGCCGAAGCGATCGAGCTCATCGTTCATGGCAGCGAGCGCAGCTGCCGCGTGATCGGCAAGCGCATCGAAGAGATCCAGCTGCCGGAGGGCGCTTCCATCGGCGCCATCGTGCGCGCGGATCGCGTGATCATGGCTCACCACGACGCCGTCGTCGAAGCGGACGATCACGTCATCCTGTTCCTCGCCGACCGTCGTCACATCGAAGCCGTGGAAAAGCTGTTCCTCGGCGCAGCCATCCGCTAGTCGCGCTCGCCCGCACATGCCAGGCGTCGCACATGTACTCGGCACACTGTTAGCGTTCTTCGGCATCGCCTACGTGGTGCCGGTGCTCACCTCGCTCGTGACGCTCGACGGGAAAGCACCCGTGTTCCTGCTCGCGGCGCTGATCAGCTCCGGAACCGGGCTGCTCGTCCGCTTCCTCACGCGAAAGCATTCGCGCGAGCTGAAGCCGCGCGACGGCTTTCTGCTGGCGACGTTGAGCTGGGTGCTGATGTCGTTGTCGGCGTCCATCCCGCTGCTGCTGGCACTGCCCGGCTTGTCGTTCACGAACGCGTACTTCGAAGCCATGTCGGGCCTCACGACGACCGGCTCCACGATTCTGACCGGCCTCGACAATCTGGCGCCCTCGATCAACATCTGGCGGCACACGCTCCACTGGCTCGGCGGCCTCGGCATCATCGTGCTGGCGGTGGCGATCCTGCCGCTGCTCGGCGTCGGCGGCATGCAGCTCTACCGCGCGGAAGCGCCGGGGCCGGTGAAAGACGAGAAGCTGACGCCGCGAATCACGGAAACCGCGAAGTCGCTCTGGGTCGTGTACACGGTCATGACCATCGCCGGGATGATTGCGCTGCGCATGGCGGGGATGACCTGGTTCGACGCGATTTGCCACGGCATGTCCGCGTTGTCTCTCGGCGGCTTCTCGACGCACGACAACAGCCTCGGGCACTACAACTCGCTGGCCATCGAGATGGTGATGTGCGTGCTGATGGTCGCGGCATCGCTGAACTTCGCGCGGCACTTCGTCGCGCTACGCCGGCTCACCCTGCAGCCGTATCGCAAGGACCCTGAAGCGCGCGCGATCGCCGCGGTGCTCGGGGTCAGCATCGTCGGCATCACGCTGCTGCTCTACTTCGAGGGAACCTATCCGGTCTTCTTCTCGGCGCTGCGCCACGCGACGTTCAACGTCATCTCGATGGCGACGACGAGCGGCTTCGTGACAGAGAACTTCGACACGTGGCCGGCCTTCGCTCCGATCTGGCTCCTGTTCCTGACCTGCATCGTCTGCAGCACGGGCTCCACTGGCGGCGGCATCAAGATGTTCCGCACCCTGCTGCTCGCGCGGAAGGCGGGGCGCGAGCTCAAGCTGCTGGTGCACCCGAGCGCTGTCTGGCCGGTGCGCATCGGTGGCAAGCCCGTGCCCGATCACATCGGGGATTCGGTGCTCGCGTTCATCTTCCTGTACTTCGTGACGGTGGTGACGCTCACGTTCGCGATGCTGCTCACCGGCCTCGACTTCGACTCATCGTTCAGCGCCATTGTCGCCTCCATCAACAATGCGGGGCCGGGGCTCGCGACGGTCGGCCCGTCGCACAACTACAGCGAGCTGACGCACACGCAGACCTGGATCTGTACCGCAGCGATGCTTGTAGGGCGACTGGAGATCTTCAGCGTCCTCGTGCTCTTCACCCCGGCGTTCTGGCGCAAGTAGCGCCCTGCACTGATCCCGCCTGCCGCGCAGCTCGTCCCGGCCCGTTTCGCGAATGTTTCGCCGACGAGCGACTTGGTCGTGTCTGCGGGGCGATTCGCCGCACGGACGTGCAACTGAAGTGGGGTTTCACCCCTCCTAGGCATTACGCGCTCACGGGTGACAGATACCTGAAGAGCGTCGCCGAATTGGGGGCTGCGGTCGGGTTCCTCCTGCTAAACGGCTCACTGGGGACTTCGAGCCGGATCAAGCATTCTCGCCGCAGCCTCCATCCACTTCCGCCATCGGCTCCCGGTGAATTGCGAGCGAAACGGAGGCGGCGCATGATGCGACGGAGACCCGCAGTCATCGGGCGAAACAACTCCATGATCTCCTCCATTTCGGCCCGCACCCGGTTGGGGCTCGCCAATGCTGAGAGTCGTTTGTCGCAGGGCGCCGTGGGCGACCTGCCGGCCGCACCGAGACCGCCCGGCCCCTGGCGCCTGGTGCTCGCGGTCACCATTCCGTTCTGGGTATACCTCGCGTTCATGCGGGTGGCGACGTATTCGCTCGCCACGTCCGGCAATCCGGGCATCATCATCGCGCCTCCCCATCTTCGGCTGCTGCAGCACCTGGTGCTCTTGCCGATGCTGCTGGTCTTCTATCGGGCCGCGCTCGCGGTCGCCTGGCCGAAGCGGGGCCGGGTGCGCGCCGGGCTGCTCCACGCGCTGATGGCCATTGTTTTCTCGATCGCCGCGCGCCCGGTGCTGCTCGTGCTCGTGGCCAGCGATCGCGGCCAGTGGGAGCTGATGGGCGAGCTGTTCCATTCGATGCTCGGTGTGCGGCTCTCGGTGGACCTCTGGACCTCCAGCTTTTCGGATTTCTTCCTCTCCTACGTGCTGGGGCTCGCCATCCTCCTGGGGGTGAAGAACTATCGCGAGCTGAAATATCACCAGCTTCGCGCAGCCAATCTGCAAGCGGCGTGGACTCACTCCCGTCTACAGGCCTTGCGCATGCAGCTCAACCCGCACTTCCTCTTCAACACGCTGAACGCGGCCGTCTCGCTCGTCTCGAGCAGACCTAAAGTCGCGGAGCAGATGCTGGTGCGGCTCGCGGACCTGCTCCGCCGCACGCTGCGCGATGGCGAATCGGATTTCATCAGCGTCTCGCGCGAGGCGGATTTCCTTCGGAACTACCTGGAAGTGCAGCGCCTGCGGTTTCCGGACCGGCTGTCATTCAACGTGGACGTCGCACCGGATGCGCTGAACGCCGCAGTCCCGAGCCTGCTGCTGCAGCCGCTGGCCGAAAATGCAGTCGTGCACAGCGTTGCCGCGGAGGCGGAGCACATTCGTGTGGACGTGGCCATCCGACGCAGCCTGCGCGGGCTCGAGATGACGGTGCGCAACTCAGCCGCGCAACCACGGCCCGAAGTCCCGCGCGTCGGCCTGCGGCTGGGCGTGGGTCTCGGCAACACCCGCGAGCGGCTGAAGACCCTGTTTGACGAGGACTACGAGCTGGAGCTGATTCACGCGGAGGACAGCTCGGTAGTCGCCCGAGTCCGAATCCCCTACATCGAATCCGCCGCACAGGAGGCAGCGTGAGTATCAGGGCCCTTATCGTCGATGACGAGCCATATGCGCGCGAGCGCTTGCGAGAGTTATGCGCCCTGGAGCCGGACGTCGCCGTGGTCGGCGAAGCGTCGCACGGCGTCGAGGCGATCGAGCAGGTGGAGGCTGCACGGCCCAACCTGCTGCTGCTCGACGTACAGATGCGTGGCACGAACGGCTTCGACGTGCTCGAACGGTTGAATGGGGAGAAGCCGCTCGTCGTCTTCGTGAGCGCGTATGACCAGTACGCCCTCGCCGCCTTCGGCGTGGAGGCGGTGGATTACCTGCTGAAGCCTTTCGATCGGGAGCGCTTCCGGCAGGCCATTCGCCGCGTGCGCAACCGCCTTTCCGGCGGCGACAAGGGCACGGAGCTGGCGGACAAGATTTCCAACGCCGTGCGTGAGACGGTGATTTCGGTTGCGGGGCGCACGCCGGTGCCGAACGGGCCGAAGCGCATCGTCGCCGAGCGCGATGGGCGGCTGTTCTTCATTTCGCAGCCGGATATCGATGCGGTCGAGGCGAACCGGAACTACGTGAACATCACCGCCGGTCCGGACAACTTCACCATTCGCTGGACCATGCAGCAGGCGGAAGGGACGCTCGATCCCAGCATGTTCCTGCGCATTCATCGATCGGTGATCGTGAACACGCACAAGATTCGCGAGATGGAGCGCCGGTTCCACGGGGAATACACGCTCACGCTGGCGAATGGGCAGCGGTTCACGTCGGGGCGGGCGTATCGGCGGCACATCCAGGCGCATCTGAAGAACGCGCGCTGACGGCCAAAGACGGCCGGCGCCGCGAGGGCGCGCTTGGCGCAGGCCCTCTTCAGCCGCCCGGCGATTGAGGGCTTCTTCAGGTCTCGAGTGGCGCGGGCAGTGACATCCGCGCGACGGCACCCAGGCCGTCGGCGCGGTTCTCCACGGCCAGCGATCCGCCATGCGCCTCCACGATCTGCCGTGACAACGCGAGCCCAATCCCGCTGCCCCCCGGCTTCGTCGTAAAGAACGGCACGAACAGATTGTCCGGATTGGCGATACCCGGCCCGCTGTCCCGTATCTCGATCGTCACGCAATCCCGCGTACGCCCGACCGCGACCTCCACCGCCCGCGCATTCCCGTTCGACGCTTCCACTCCATTCTTCAGCAGGTTGATCAGCGCCTGCTCGAGCTGCCCCGCATCCGCGCCAACGACCGTCTCGAACGGTGCCGCCACCCGCACACCGGTGTAGGCGGGCAGGGCGACCAGCCGATGTAGCAGGGCATTCAGGGAAATCGGCACTTTCGTGGGCGCCGGCAGGCGTGCCAGCTGGCTGTAGGTCGCAACGAACCTCGACAGCGAGTCCGCGCGATCGCCCATGAGGGAAAGGCCGGTGAGCACGTCCTCATCGGTCGCCTCGCCCTTGGCGCGCAGCATGTCGCGCAAAGTGCCGGCGAGCGATTTGATCGGCGCCAGCGAGTTGTTGATCTCATGCCCGACCACGCGGATCAGCCTCTGCCACGCGCGCCGTTCCTCCTCGCGCAATGCGCGGCTCAGGTCCGACACCATCACCAGCGTGTGCGGCACGCCGCCTTGACGAAACACGCTCTTGCGCACTTCAAAGCGGCCGCTGCGGCCGGTGAACGTCATCGTCGCCACCGCATTCGAGTCCCGTGCGAGCAATTCATCGAGGCGCAGCTCGCCGGCCGTGCGGCCGATCAGGCTTTCGCTCGATCGGCCCATGAGCTCCGCGCCGGCGCGATTCACGAGCTTCAGCCGCTGCGTGTCATCGAAGGCCATCACGGCGGTATCGAGCTCTTCGAGCACCGTGTGCACGAGCGCTGTGGCTTCGAGCGACTCCAGTCGCTGCCGCTGCAAGGTGGTGCCGAGCTCGTTGATCTCGCGGACCACCTCACCGAGCGTATCGCCTCGGGCCGCGCGGCGCCCGCGCAAGGTGTAATCCCCGCAGCGAATCGCTTCGATCAGGTTGGCGAGCGTCTGCAATGGAAAGATCAGCTTGCGGCGAACCGCCAGCGCGCCGCCCACCCAGAACAAGAGCAGAATCGCGGCACAGATGACGCGCAGCTCGAGCGTCGGGGCATGACGCCACGAGAACCAGATGGCCACAGCGGTAGCCGGCAGACCCATGCCGAGCGCAATGAAGGCAAGCCGGTTCTGGAACGCGATGTTCAAGCGGCCGACACCTTACAGGCCGTCGGTGCGAATGCCCAGCTTCTCCAGACGGCGGTACATGGCGCTGCGGCTCAGGCCGAGCGCCTCGGCGGCGGCGTTCACATTGCCCTCGGCGCGACGAAGCGCGCTGCGGATCAGCAGGCGCTCGGCATCCTCCAGGCTCATTGCTTCGATGCTCGGCGCGGCCGACACCTGCATGTCGAGGCGAAGGTCGGCCGCAGTGATGGTGGCGCCGCGCGCCATCAGCACCGCACGCTCGATCACATTCCCGAGCTCACGCACATTCCCCGGCCAGCTGTAGCCGCGCAGCACCTGCAGCGCGCTGTCATCGAACGCCTCGATGCGGCGGCCGTACTTGGCGGCAAGCCCGGCCAGCCGCCGATAGGCAATCGGGATGATGTCCGCCTGCCGTTCCCGCAGCGGCGGAAGCCGCACTTCGATGGTGTTCAGGCGGAAGAGCAGATCCTGACGGAAGCGGCCCTGTGCCACGAGGTCCATGAGGTTCGCGTTGGTGGCGGTGACGATGCGGACGTCGGCACGCTGCGTCCGCGACGAGCCCACGCGTTCGAACTCTCCGCTTTCGATGATGCGGAGGAGCTTGGCCTGCTGGCTCACGGGCACGTTGCCGATCTCGTCCATGAACAACGTGCCGCCGTCGGCGAGCTCGAAGCGGCCCACCCGGTCGGCTTTGGCGTCCGTGAACGCGCCGCGCACGTGGCCCATCATCTCGCTCTCGAACACGGTCTCGGGAATGCTCCCCATGTTCACCGAGATGAAGGGCTTGTCCGCGCGGGCCGAGCGTGCGTGGACGAAGCGCGCGATCAGACCCTTGCCGGTGCCATTCTCGCCGGTGATGAGCACCGATGCGTCGGACCGCGCCACGCGATCCACCGTGTCCAGCACGCTTTGCATCGCTGGGGATTGGGCGATGAAGTCCTCATCCCGTGCCACACCGGCGGAACGCAGGAACTGGTTCTCCGCTTCGAGCCTGCGGCTATGCCGAACTTCGCGGCTGAAACTCGCCTGGTTGCGAACCACCGCGAGCATGCGATGGTTGTCCCACGGCTTCTCGACGAAGTCGCGCGCACCGCGTCGCATCGCTTCTACGGCGACATCGATGGTGCCCCATGCGGTCATGACGATGATCGGCAGCGAAGAATCGATCGCCTGCAGCTGCGGGATCAGCTCGAGCCCTTCGCGGCCCGAGGTCGTGTCGCGTGCATAGTTGAGATCGATGATCGCGACGTCGAAGGCTTCGGAGCGCACCGCTTCGAGGAGCCCCGCCGGCGAGCGCACAGTCGTGACGCGCATGCCATCGTTCTTGAGCAGCAGGCGCATGGCCGTCAGCACATCCTGCTGATCGTCGGCGACGATGACGCGCGGGGCGTCGGCGGTCTCGTTCATGGGCCGCAGTCTACGCGCCGGCCCTATTCACAGCGAAGCGCCGACGAGGGCTGAATGCGCAGCGCCCGACGCGCCGGAATCCAGCTCGCCAGCATCGAGGTCACGATCAGCAGAACGAGCACGACCGAGTAGACGGCCGGGTCGTCCGGCGGCATGCCCAAGAGGCCTTCCTTCAGGGCGCGCCCCATCAGCGGGGCGAACATGGCGCCGAGCAGAAGTCCAACGCCCACCTGGAACAGCGCGCCTCGCATCACGGCCGCAAGAATCTGCCGATCGTGCGCGCCCAACGCCCGACGCACGCCGATCTCGCGATTGCGCTGACCCGTGGCGAACACGAGCACGCCGTAGATCCCGACCGCGGCGAGAATGATCGCGATCAGCGCGAACCCGATGAACACGTTCGACAGCAGGCGCACACGGTCCCGCTTCTGGTTCTGGTATTCCTCGAGCGTCTTGATCCAGTAGGGCGCGAGGTCATGGTCGAACTGCTGCACGACGTTGCGAAGCAGATTGCCGTACACGTGCGGCTCACCGCTCGTGCGGATCGCAACGGTCATGAAACGCCAGGGCAGCTGGGTGACCGGGCAATAGATGGTCGGCGAGAAGGTGCCGTTCTTCCAGCCCTTGTCGTGATTGATGTTGGGCGCCACGCCGACGATGGTGATCGGGCGCGCGTTCGAAGCCTCCGCTTCGTACAACACCTTGCCGAGCGGGTCTTCGTGGGGGAAATACTTTTCGACGAAGGCCTGGTTCACGATGGCGACGTGCGGCGTATCCGACCGATCGCCAGCGTTGAACTCGCGCCCGGCGAGCAGGGGCCGGCGGAACGCATCGAAGAACCCGGCCGTGACCGTCACGGTGTGAGCGACCGGGTACTCGGCACGATCCTCGTAAGTGTGGCCCTGAATGCCGACGCGCCAGTCTTCCGCGCTCGTGCCGGGCATCGACGTTGCCGCGGCAGCAGCCAGAACGCCGGGTCGCGTGCGCAGCTCCGCAACGACTTTCTCGAAGAACCTGCCCTGCTCGTCCAGGGGATAGGTCGCTTGCGGAAGACCCACGCGCGCGCTCATGAAACCGCTCACGTCCGCGCCGTAATCCTGCTGCAGCGACAGCACCGAAGCCCGCGTCATGAGGCCCGCGCCAGTCAGAAGCGCTGCCGAGAACGCCACCTCCACCACCACCATGGCCGTCGTGAACTTGTTGAGGCGCATGCCCGTGCCAGTGCGGCCGCCATCGCGAAGCACGCGCATGACGTCGGGACGGGATGCGCGCAACGCCGGGAAAATCCCTGCGAGCAATGCGGACAGCACGGCGACTGCGCACGCGAAGAACGCGACCCGGCCGTCAATGGAGAACGTCCACCACAGCGGCGACGTGGACTCCTCGGCGCTGTGTATTGCGATGTCCGTCAGGTGCAAAGCGACGGCGGCGAGCACGAGTCCACCGAGCACGCCGAAGACGCTGACGATCAGGCTTTCAGCCAGCATCTGGACGAACAGACGGACGCGCCTGGCGCCGAGCGCTACGCGCATGCTGGCCTCGTACGCCCGCAGATTGGCACGCACGAAGATGAGGCTCGCAACGTTCGCGCAGGCGATCAGCAGCACCAGCACGACGGCCGCGAACATGGTGTTGATGACTTGCCTATCCTCGGAGATCGAGCCTTCCGCCACCGGAACGACGTTTGCGGTCACGCCGGCGTTGCTGCGCGGATAGAGTTTCGCGAGTCGCGCGAAGACTTCCTGCGCTTCATCCGATGCCTGCTCGGGCGTGACATCTTTCGCCAGCCGCCCGATGCCGGTGACGCCGACTGCGGTTTCGTAGGATTGATCGCCGCGATGTTCCTGAGAGGCATCCCGCATCATCGGCAGCCAGAGCTGCTCGATCGCGGGGAAGGAGAAGCCTTTCGGCATCACCCCGACGATCCGCGTGGGTTGCGCGTTCACGCGCACGATCCGCCCGATCGCCTCCGGATCCTGGTTGAAGCGCGTGCGCCAGAGCTCGTAACTCAAGATCACCACCGGCGTCGCGTTGGGCACGTCATCTTCCGGCGTGAAGTCCCGACCCAACATCGGCGGCGTACGCAGCACGCGCAGGAAATCCCATGTGACCCACGCGCCCGTGTAGCGCTCCGCACGACGATCGCCGGAGATCTGCACCGTGCCGGAGTAGTACCCGGCGAGCGACTCGAAGGATTTCTGCTGGTCCTGCAGTTCCTTGAAGTCCACGTACTGAATCGACTCGTAGTGATAGCCGCGCGCGGCCTCATCGGCGAATACGGAATAGAGTCGTTCGCTCTCGGGAAAGGGCGGCGGCTTCTGCGACGTCGTGTTGATGATGCCGTACGTGAAAATGGTGGCGCCGAGCCCCAGCGCCAGCACACACGAGGCCAGGAGGAGGAAGGCAGGGGCGTGCCGCAGCCCGCGCCACGCCTGCAGGAAGTCATCGATCAGGAACATGGGTGCCCCTTCAAAGGGCCGGGGCGAGATCGTGCGTCACGACCGAGCGCACGCGATCTTCGAACAGGATGCGCCCATCGAAGAGCTGCACGCGCCGCTCGGCAAAGTCCGCGTAACGCGCGTCATGCGTCACCATGCAGATCGTGGTGCCTTCGGCGTGCAGCTTGCGAAGCATGTCCATGACGGCTTCGCCGTTCTTCGAATCGAGATTTCCGGTCGGCTCGTCAGCAAGAAGAATGGAAGGGTCGCCGGCCAGTGCGCGAGCCACCGCGACACGCTGCTGCTGCCCTCCCGAAAGCTGTGAGGGGAAGTGACCCAGTCGATGGGCCATGCCCACGCGCTCGAGCGCCTGCATCACCGCCTTGCGTCGCGCCTCGCGCGAGAAGCCTGAGCGATAAGTGAGTGGCAGCTCGACGTTCTGATACACGTCGAGATCGCCGATGAGATTGAACGACTGGAAGATGAAGCCGATTTCCCGATTGCGAATCGTGGCGCGCTCGTTGGCATCGATCGTCGCGACGGAGCGCCCGGAAAGGTGGTACTCGCCAGAGGACGGCGTATCGAGCAATCCGAGAATCGCGAGCAGCGTCGACTTGCCGCAGCCGGAGGGGCCGGAGATCGAGACGAACTCGCCTTGCCGGATGTCGCAGTGGACCCCCGACAAGGCGTGGGTCTCGATCTCGTCGGTGTAGAACACCTTCGTGATCGCACGCATGCGGATCAGCGGCTCGGTTTCGGGGCTGTCGTTCGGTTCGTGAGTCATGACTGGCGCTCCGCATCCCTGCAGAGAGTGAGGCAAGGGCTATGCCATGGGCCGGAAGGCGGATGGCGGGCGATGCAAGTGCCTGATTTCATGCGAAAATCTGGCGTTCTGCCGCTCGCGATCCGCATCGCCACTGGTGCGCCGGGTCGCGTTCGTGGGACTCACGGACGGCGGTAAATCCCACTCGTGGGACGCGCGCGTGCGGGCGCGTTCCGAGTGTCCGCGACCGACGATTCCGATTGCGGAACCGGACACGGGCGGACGTCCGCCGGACATCCCGCGGACGGGATCAGGCCAACCGCGGCGCCACTCCTGCGCGGCATGCGCCGGCCATTCGACAGAATAATTTCAGCGTGAAGTCAGTTGCTTGTGAGCGGTCGTGTGCGCGCCTGGCACGCGAAAGACGCAGTTGGCATACGCGGTGCTTTACATCTCCCGTGAATCGGTCGGATCGAATCCCGCCCGGATGACATAGGACTCGATTCACTTGTCGCGAAGCGTCAGTTCACGTCACTTCAGGAAGGAGATTGTCATGCGTAACTTCATTTACTCACTCACGCTCTTTGCCCTGGGCTTCATGCAGATCGCGATGGTGGTGGTCGAGCTCGCACGTGCGTAAGCAGGTGGCTGCATGGGGTGTCGCCGCATGTGTGCAGGGTCGTCGGCAGGCGACAGCAACGAAGTGCGAGCGCGCACATTTCCCGCAGAAAAGCCGAGAGATTCACGCGCGCCGCGCTTCGTTTTTCCGGTACATTTGGCGCCCCATGCACACCACAGTCCTTCGCGAAGTCATCGTTGCGCCCGACAAGTTCGAAGTTGTCGCGGACGATGCCGTGCTCGTCGCAGAGCTGCACTCCGCGACCGCGGTGTGTCTCTACGACGCAGTGGAAGAAGCAGGCGCACTCCTGCATCTGCGCTTCATCATTCGCAGCGCGAAGCCGGCGGATGTCACGGACACCACGCTCGCCACAGAGCTGCTGCTGCTGGATCGATGCATCGAGTCACTGCGGGAGGCGATGCCGAACGCGCGCAACATGCAAGCGAAGATCGCTGCGCATCTGCCGGAGAATCCGGAGGCACAGCGCGCGTGCGATACGGTGCTCACGCTCGTGCGTCACTTCCTCGATGACTCGGGCATGGTCGTGGTGACATCGGACGTCGCGGCCGGTCCTGCCCGCGAGCTGCGTTTCCGGCCCGCGATGGGCTGGCTGCAGTTGAAGTAAGGCTGTCAACCCCGGCTTGCCGGCGCCGTTGCCCGCTCCCGTCACTCACTCAAGGGAGCGCAGAACATGCTGAACAAACCTGGACTCCTCCTCGCCACCCTGATCGTTGCGGGACCGTTATTTGCTGGCACTCCCGGGCTGGATGGGCGCGAGCACCATCAGGCGCAGCGCATTCGTCAGGGTGTGCACTCCGGCGAGCTGACGCGGTCGGAAACCCGGCGCCTGGTGCGAAGTGAAGCACGACTGCATCGGAACGAAGCGCGGGCGAAGTCTGACGGGGTCGTGACCTCCCGCGAGCGGGCACGCCTTCAGCATGAGGCGAACGTCGAGAGCCGTCGCATCTATCGCCAGAAGCACGATGCGCAGGCGCGCCCCTGACCGGGGGCGCCTCTCGACGCATCCACCAGGCCCGCCTCGCGCGGGCCTTTTCGTCCCGGCGGAAGAAAGAAAGAGGGATCGTGACAGGTGAAACGGCTGGTCTGTGTATCGAATCGGATCTCGGTGCCCGGCAATGGCTCGGGGGCGGGCGGTCTTGCGGTAGGCCTCACGGCCGCGATGAGTCACACCGGCGGCGTGTGGCTCGGCTGGAGTGGCGAAACCTCCGAGACACCCAGTGAAACTCCGCAAGTTGTCACCCACGGCAACATCGAATACGCCACGATCGACCTCACGCCAGCGCAGGTCGAGGAGTACTACAACGGCTATTGCAACGGCACGCTCTGGCCGCTGTTCCACTACTTTCCCGACGTCTTCAAAAACGAGCAGCGGCATTACGAAGCCTATCAGGCCGTCAATCAGCTCTTCGCGCGGCAGCTCGCGAAGATGCTGCAGCCCGGGGATGCGGTGTGGGTGCACGACTACCACCTCATCCCGATGGCGCGATATCTGCGCCAGGAGCAGTTCGACGGGCCGATCGGGTTCTTCCTGCACACGCCGTTTCCGCACATTCAGGTTTTGAGGCTGCTGCCGAATCACGCGCAGCTCGTGCGGGATCTGTGTCAGTACGACGTCGCCGGTTTCCAGACGGCCGACGACGTGCAGTCCTTCAAGTCCTGCATTTCGCGCGGCAAGTGCACGACGCATATCGCCGCGTATCCGATCGGCGTCGACGTTCGCGCAATCGCCGAGGAAGCAACCGAAGCCGTGCGCGAGGGGCAGGTTTCGCGACTCACCGCGAGCCTTCTCGGCCGGAAGCTCATCATCGGCGTGGATCGGCTCGACTACAGCAAGGGGCTCACCGAGCGGTTCGCCGCGTTCGAGCACTTTCTCGAGAACTTTCCCAATAGCCTCGGCAACGTCACTTTCCTGCAGATTGCGCCACTCAGCCGGTCCGACGTGCTGGCGTATTCGGAAATCCGGCAGGCGCTCGAGCAGAGCGCCGGGCGGTTGAACGGTCGCTTCGGGGAGGCGGACTGGACGCCGATTCGCTATCTCAATCGCAACTTCACGCACGCGACCACGATGGGTTTTCTGCGTGCTGCGCAAGTGGCGCTGGTCACGCCGGTGCGCGATGGCATGAATCTCGTCGCGAAGGAGTTCGTCGCCGCGCAGGACGTGAGGGATCCGGGCGTGCTGATCATCTCGCCGATGGCAGGCGCGGCGCGCGAGCTCACGGGCGCGCTGCAGGTGAATCCCTATGACAAGCGCGCGGTCGCGCAGGCGCTCGATCGGGCGCTCCACATGTCACTGGACGAGCGGCGGGATCGACATCGTCAGATGCTCGAATCCCTGAAGACCAACGACATTCACAACTGGTACACCACGTTCCTGCGGGATCTGGACGATGTCGGCCTCTCGCCGGCCGAAGTCCGATTCAAGGTTCGAACGACGCATGTCACCGCGCCCGAGACCTGGTGGAAGCGCACCGTCGGGCGCTTCTTCAATTCGCGGGCTTCGTGATCGACAGATCGCGGCTGTAGACGACGTTCATCACGTTGTCGTACCAGCCCTGCACCTCCGGCTTCACGAGGTGCTTGCTCACGTAGAAGTAGAGCGGGATCAGCGGGTGGTCCTTCAGCGCCACGCCTTCCGCCTGCTCCAGCAGCTCGCGTCTCTTTGACGCGTCGGGCTCGGCAGCGGCGGCCGTCAGAAGCCGGTCGTATTCGGCGCTATGGTAGCGAGGCAGGTTGATGCCGAAGTCGCTCTTCAGGTACTGCGCGAACGTGTAGGCATCGTTGTAATCGCCGAGCCAGCTCGAGCGGAACATCTCGACATCGCCGCGATCGATGTCCTGCAGCAGCG
>JBDZVF010000551.1:0-3680 GCA_040255575.1 Pseudomonadota bacterium
GGGTAACAGCGCGTTTCCCGCGCCCGCCTTCGACGATTGCGATCTTCTTGCGGTTTGCGGACGAGCGGGCGAGGGGAGCGTCGACCGTTCCCTCCACCGTTTTCGGAACACCCGAAACGATTGCCAGATACTTCCGTTCGATGCTGTGCGCGGCGAACTGCTTCGCCAGGCCCTCGTGCGCGACATCGGTCTTTGCGACCACGAGAAGGCCCGACGTGTCCTTGTCGATGCGGTGGACAATCCCCGGGCGGGCAACGCCGCCGATTCCGGACAGAGAGCCACCGCAATGGTGAAGAAGTGCGTTCACCAATGTGCCATCTCGGTTTCCAGCCGCGGGATGAACGACCAAGCCTGCGGGTTTGTCGATGACCAGCAGGTGCGGGTCTTCGAAGACGACAGCGAGCGGAATGTCCTGCGGCTCATTGTGCGCGGGCTCGGGCTCGGGAACTTCCAGGCGGAAATGCTCGTCCCCGCGCACCTTGGTGGCGGGGTCGCGGACGGCAGCAGGGCCGGAGGTGAGGTTGCCGGAGCGAATGAGCGCCTTCAGCCGCTCGCGCGAAAGCGTCGGCACGGTCGCCGCAAGCGCGCGGTCGAGCCGCCAGCCGGAGTGCGCCGGCTCGAGCTTCACCTCGATTGTCTGCGTTCCCCCCACAGACAGAATATTGGGATTGCGAAACGACCATTCAAGCGCTTCCGCGAAAGGCATCCCAGACGCCGGAAGCTGGCTAAGTTGCCTCCTCGACGGGCGCGCGCGCGTACGCGCGAGTCACGGCTGCGATTCCGGCTCGTCCGCCTCGTCGGCCTCGTCATCCCACTCGTGGGCCGGCGCGCCGAACTCGATCTCGGCGAGGCGGCCGTCGAGGACGATTCCGGGGTCGTCATTGCCCTCGTCCGGGCCGAGCATTCGCTCGATCCACTTGCCGTAGCGCGCGGGGCGGCGGTGGCGCAAAAGGAACATGGTGAGGCGCTCGTCGAAATGGCGGGTCTCGCCGACTTGCTCGCCCTTGTAGAAGATGGGGCGGGCAACGCCGTTGATCGTCCGGTCGAACGACGCCTGCTCCAGCCGGTGCGCGCTGCAATCGAGCGCCGCGTCCCAGGCGCGGCGGAACGAGGCGCCGGCCGGGCGGTCGCGAAGCGTGTAGGCGGACGTGTCCGACATGCCGACCGCGCGGCACGCTTCCTCGACACAGCAGGTCGCGGCCAGCACCTGGATGAACCTGATCTGCTTTTCGGGGGTCCAGCCATCGCGGCGGGCACGGAGCTTTGCGGGCTCGAACTGGATCGGGAGATTTGGATTGGCTGCCATGTTGCCTCCAGCTGAAAAAGGAGGCGAGGCAGTTAGAGCATGTTGGGGCCTGTAGGACAGGATTTTCCGGTGTCCGTTTTGGGTGGGAAGCGGACGCTATCGTTTGGGCTTCTTCGACGAGGCGAACCACTCGTCTCCGTGTAGGTGCAACGACAACATTGCGACCGGAGCGCCGAGAATGATACCGCCGAAGAATAGGAACACACCCCAGCCGCCTTTGCCGAGAGTTGGCTGCCACCACGGTAGCGTCCAACAGAACAGACATGCGGCGCCACACGTCCAGCGAATCACTTCAAGTTGACGGTTAGTCACGCTCCATTTGTGCCGCGAGCTGTGAATGTCCGCAATGGGTGGAAAGCGGAGCCTACGGCAGCCGTTGAGCCGATCTGATGTGAAGGTGGACGGGGCGCGCCCACGGCACGCATTCGGAGCTTCTCAAATGAGCGGGTTCGAAGCACTGCGTTTGCGGCCAGATACTCGCTTCCATGTAGTAAGCGGTGGGTTCTGCTGGAATCTGGCCGAGCAAGTCGCTGGACCTAGCCAGTAGCACCGTTCCGTAAGAGCTGACCTCCTCTGGCAAGCTCATGACACGAATAACGCGATCCGGTCGAGCAACGAGCACTTCGCCGCAGAACCATTTTCCCTCGTAAGCTAAGGGTTTCTGAATTACCTCCTTCAGCGACGTTACAGCGCAATCGCCGCTGATCTCAGTCGGCGTCGCACACCCGGCGACGATACTGAGAAGTGCTCCTGCGGCGAAGCTGGTCCAGGTTCGCATTCGTTGCTTTTGCACCGTATCGGCTAGTGTCCGCAATGGGTGGAAAGCGGACGCTCCGAGCCTAATGACGCGGCCAGCTAGGCGAGCGTAGTTTGAGCGTCAGAAACACTGCCGTCCAGAATGCGACAGTGATTAGAAGCACTAGCGCGAGAACGAGGAGGGCGAGCGGACCCCCACGCCAGGGCATTCCGCTTAAATCGATCAGCCATGCGCTCGCACTGCCAACTATCGTTACCACAATGGCTGCTTGGTTCAGTCGGATGGCTTTTTTTCGCGTCAAGGTATCAGGCTCCCGCCGCGAAACTAGCGACAATGCGAATGTCCGCAATGGGCCGAAAGCGGTCGCTTCAGAACCGCCCCGTCGCGAAGCGATGGGGAGGGGGACCGATCAGCCGCCAGGCTGATTGGTGGAGGGGCCAGCGACGCTCTCGCATAGGCGATACAGGCCGTCGGCCACTCCCTCCGGATCGGCGAGGACTTCCCCTGCGGGAACGCGGATGACCCTTAGGCCGAGCGATGTCATGTACGCATCGCGCCTGCCATCTGCGCCTTGGCGCTCGTCGTGAACTGCACCGTCTACTTCAATCACCATTTTTGCTGCCGGGCAGTAGAAGTCGGCGACGAAGGGGCCGATTGGGTGCTGCTTGCGGAAGCGGAGTTCGCGTCGGTTGAGGCGGAGGAGGCGCCATAGGAGCATTTCGGGCAGGGTGAGGTGGCGGCGGAGACGTCTTGCGGTGGCCATTGACCGGCTTGTTGCTCTCACGTGGTTGGCCCCTCCACCGTGCAGTCTTCGCTGCACGGTCCCCCTCCCCACCAGCTGCGCTGCCGGGGAGGTTTTGGTTCGCGGTCGCGAACGCGGAGTCAAGGCCGGGATGACGAAGAGCGCGGTGCCCGCTACACACGCGGCCATGGATTCCGTCGATCTCGCGAGCCTGTTGTGCTCCCGTCTGTGCCATGATCTCATGTCGCCCGTCGGGGCGCTCAATAATGGGATCGAGCTGCTTGCCGACGAGCAGGACCCGGACATGCGCGACCGGTGCATGGACCTGCTTTCGGAGAGCGCGCGGGCGACCGCCAACAAGCTCAAGTTCTTCCGGCTCGCCTTCGGGGCTGCGGGCGGGTTCGGGGACGCGGTCGATACCAAGGAGGCGCTGATGGCGCTCGAAGGCCTGCTTGGCGGCGAGCGCAAGATCCAGCTCGACTGGATGGTGGCCGACGAAAAGCTGTCGAAGGGTGCGACCAAGCTTTTACTCAACCTGGCGCTGATCGCGGTCGATGCGCTGGTCCGCGGCGGGCGGCTCGACATCGGTGTGGAGAAGAACGGTGGCGTCGAAATCGCAATCCGGGCCGAAGGGCCGAGGATCGCCCTCGACGATTCCATCCGCGAAACGCTCCTGAAAGGCGCGGAGTCCGCGGTGGAGGCGCGAACCGCCGGTGCGTGGCTCGCCCATAGCCTGGCGGCGGAGGGCGGAGGCGAGATCCAGCTCAATCGTCCTTCCGACGACGTGCTCGTCATTGGAGCGGCGCTTCCGGCACACAGCTAACGCGCCGTTAACTCCTGCCCGCCATAAGACGGAAAAGCATTCCGGCTTGGGG
>JBDZVF010000552.1:0-3680 GCA_040255575.1 Pseudomonadota bacterium
GCGATCGACGTGGTCGATGAGGCCGGTGCACGGCTGCGCCTGAAGCCGATCGGCGAGCGCGACAGCACCGTCGAAGTGCATCACATCGAGGACGTGGTGGCGCGCATGGCCCGCATCCCGGCCAAGAGCGTGTCGACCTCGGATCGGGAAGTGCTGAAGAATCTCGAGCGCAACCTGAAGCTCTCGATCTACGGGCAGGACAAGGCGATCGAGGCCCTCTCGGCGGCCATCAAGATGGCGCGCTCGGGGCTCGGCGACCAGCGCAAGCCGGTCGGCAGCTTCCTCTTCGCCGGTCCCACCGGCGTCGGCAAGACCGAGGTCACTCGCCAGCTCGCGCTGGTGATGGGCGTGGAGTTCCTGCGCTTCGACATGTCGGAGTACATGGAGCGTCACACGGTGTCGCGCCTGATCGGCGCGCCTCCGGGGTACGTCGGGTTCGATCAGGGTGGGCTCCTCACCGAGGCCATCACGAAGCATCCGCACTGCGTGCTGCTGCTGGACGAGATCGAGAAGGCGCATCCGGACGTGTTCAACCTGCTCCTGCAGGTGATGGACCACGGCACGCTGACCGACAACAACGGCCGCAAGGCTGACTTCCGGCACGTGATCATCGTGATGACGACCAACGCGGGTGCCGCGGACATGGCGCGGCCGTCCATCGGCTTCACTCAGCAGGACAACGCGAGCGACGGCATGGAGGCGATCCGCCGCCTGTTCTCGCCCGAGTTCCGCAACCGGCTGGATGCAGTCATCCAGTTCAACTCACTCGATGCCACCACCATCGAGCGGGTGGTCGACAAGCTGATCGTCGAGGTGGAAGCGCAGCTCGAAGCCAAGGGCGTGCAGATCTCGCTGGACGATGCGGCCCGGCGCTGGATTGCCGAGAAGGGCTACGACCCGAAGATGGGGGCGCGGCCGATGGCGCGCGTGATCCAGGAGCACATCAAGCGGCCTCTCGCGGAGGAGCTGCTGTTTGGCAGCCTCGCCAACGGGGGGACGGTGCGGATTTCGGTGTCCAAGGACGGGTCGAAGCTCGACCTGGCGTCCACACCGGCGCCGCAGCCTGAAGTCACTGTGTAGAGCCTGAAGCTCCCTGTTGGGTATGTGTTGAGAGGGGGCCGGTCGCCTGAGGGCTACCGGCCCTTCTTTTTTGAGGCTTGGCCGCCTGAAAGACTCGTTCCTGAACACCGCCCGCGAGCGAAAAGTCCGCAGGCGGCGCGGGGGAAAGGCGGGAGGGGGTGAGGGGCCGGGGCCGGCCCGTCAGCGGCCGCGATAAATGATTCGGCCTTTCGTCAGGTCGTACGGCGTCATCTCCACCGTCACCTGGTCGCCCGTCAGGATACGAATATAGTTTTTCCGCATCTTGCCCGAGATATGGGCATTGACCACGTGGCCGTTTTTCAGCTTCACGCGGAACGTGGTGTTGGGCAGGGTCTCGACGACCTCGCCTTCCATCTGGATCGCATCTTCTTTAGCCATAGAGCCTACGCGGCCTCAGGGGGCGCGAATCATGCATAAACGACCCGCCTAATGCAATTTATGCGACAGGCAGTGTGAGAGGGACCGGCTCAGCGGCCGCATGCTCGCGCAGCAGCGCCTGAAATCGAGCCCTCGGTATGCGGCGGCTGCCGAGGGTTTCAAGGTGGGCCGAGGGCATCTGGCAATCGATCACCACGATGCGGGCTGCCCGGCAGGCCTCCACCAGCCGCGCGAGCGCGACCTTCGACGCATCGCTTTCGCGGCTGAACATGGACTCCCCGAAGAACACGCTCCCCAGGCGCACCCCGTAGAGGCCGCCGACGAGCTCCCGACCGCGCCACGTCTCGACGCTGTGGGCGTAGCCGCGCCGGTGCAGCTCGACGTAGGCGTCCATCATTTCCGGCGTGATCCAGGTGCCGAGGCTCTGGGCGCGCGGCGCGGCACAGGCCGCGATCACCTGCGGGAAGTCCCGGTCCATCACCACTTCGAACCCGCCGTTGCGCAGCTTTTTCGCAAGGCTGCGCGAGCAGCGGAACTCATCGGGGAAGAGCACGGCGCGCGGATCGGGCGACCACCAGAGCACGGGCTGGCCCGGCGAATACCACGGGAAGATTCCCCGGCGATATGCCGCCAGCAGCCGCTCGGTCGAGAGGTCTCCGCCCGCGGCCAGCAGGCCCGCGGGGTCGTCGAGCGCCTGCTCCGGCGGGGGGAACCACTCCGGAGCATCCTGAGGGGACAGCCAGGTGATGGTTTTCACACGGGGTTCCGGAAGGGCACGTGCTCGCGGATCTCCTCCGCGTAGGCATCGACCGAGGGGCCTTCGCGCTCGAGATAGTCCTCGATGGCGGCGCGGAAGCGCCGGTCGGTGATGAAGTGCGCGGACCACGTGAGCGTCGGCTCGAAGCCGCGCGCCACCTTGTGCTCGCCCTGGGTACCGGGCTCGAAGCGCTTGAGGCCGTGCTCGATGCAGTAGTCCACGCCCTGGTGATAGCACGTTTCGAAGTGCAGGCTGTGCTGGTCGGCGGCGGCACCCCAATAGCGCCCGTAGAGCGTGTCGGCGCTCTGGAAGAAGATGGCGCACGCGATCGGCCGCCCCGCCTGCATGGCGATCTTCACCATGAGTGCGGTCGGCAACGTACGTGAAATCTCGGTGAAGAACTCCCGCGTGAGATAGGGCTCGTGCCGGTGGCGCAGGAACGTGTCCCGGTGAAAGGCGTACACGCGATCGAGCAGGTGCGAGTCCATCTCCCCGCCGAGGCGCGTCTCGTAGGTGATGCCTGCTTCGGCCACGCGGCGCCGCTCGCGTTTGGCTTTCTTGCGTTTCTCGGCCGTAAAGGTCTGCAGGAAGCTGTCGAAACTCGTGTAGCCGCGGTTCGTCCAGTGGAACTGGCAATCCCGCCGCAGCAGCCAGCCGGCCGCTTCGCAGGTCGCTCGATCCGCTTCGTTCACGAACAGCGCGTGCGCGGAAGAGAGCGAGTTCTCGGCGGCGACGCTTTCGATCACCGAGACGAGCTCGGCCGCCGTCTTGCGAGGGTTGAGCCCCGGCCGAACGAGCAGTCGGGCACCCGTGGCCGGTGTGAACGGCACGGCCACTGAAAGCTTGGGGTAGTACTCGAGCCCGACGCGGTGATAGGCATCCGCCCAACCCCAGTCGAACACGAACTCGCCACGCGAATGCGTCTTCGCGAACACCGGAGCGGCGGCCGCAAGGCCCTTGGCATCAGACAAGGTGATGTAGGTCGGCAGCCAGCCCGTGCGCCGGCCGACGCAGCCGGTGTGCTCCAGCGCGGCGAGAAACTCGTGGCGGAGAAACGGCGAATCTGTGCCGCTCAGCGCATTCCACTGCCGCGCGTCGACATCATCGATGCTCTTGTGGACCGCGGACCGCATTCAGCCTGAGTTCATTGCGCAGCTACGCCCGTGCATCGAGCCTTTCGAGATATTTGTCGGCATCGAGGGCCGCCATGCAACCCGACCCCGCCGAGGTGATGGCCTGGCGATAAACGTGATCCGCAACGTCGCCGGCCGCGAACACACCCGGCACACTCGTGGCCGTTGCGTCACCCTCGGTGCCGCTGCGGATCTTGAGGTAACTCGTGTCGCTCATCGAGAGCTGTCCCTTGAAGATGCCCGTGTTCGGCGTGTGACCGATCGCGATGAAAAGGCCGTTGACCGGGATGTCGTGCTGCTTGCCGTCGATC
>JBDZVF010000553.1:0-3665 GCA_040255575.1 Pseudomonadota bacterium
GATCGCGAGCTTCCTGGTCCGCTGAATCCTTCGCCAGCCACGGAGCCAGCGCCGCCTGGGCTGCATCCAGGCTGCGCTGGGTAGCTTCGAGGTCGAGCGCGACGGCGGTCGAGATCCGGCTGCGCGCCACCAGGATGCGAGCGATCACGAACGCTCGCTCGCGGCCATAGCGCGCGTCATTGGGTAGGGCGCGCGCGATCCGTTCCGCGCGTGCGAGATTCGCTTCCGCAAGCTTCTGGTTGGACAGGCTCGCCGAGCTCACCCCGCCCTGCACGAGCGACAAGCGACGCAACCCCTCCGCGACTTCGAGGCGCACGTCCGCAGGCGCAGCCGGATCGCGTGACAGCCGGTCGAGGTACTGCTGGCCTTTTTGCGCGATGTCACGACGTAGCGTGAGGGCGCGCGGCACCGACTCCAGGCGGTCATAAACGTCGAACAGCACGTAGCGGGAAAGATCCCGCACGTCGTTGAAGTTCTGCTCCGCCTGCGCCCTTGCGTGCTCGGCGCGCACGTACATCAGCGACATGGCGATCGCCGCCCCCACGAGCAGCAGCAAGCCGGCCGCCGAGCTGATGACGCCAAGGCGATGCCGCGCGAGGAATCGCCCGGTGACGTAACTCCACGCCCGCCCATGAGCCCGTACGGGCACGCCATTCAGCCAGCGCTCGATGTCAGCATCCAGTGCGTCGACGGATGCGTATCGATGGTCCGGATCTTCCGCGGTCGCGCGCGTGCAGATGGAACGAACATCCGCCGGCACTCCCTCGATCCGACTCAGCAGCTCCGCGAGCAAGAATCCAAGCGAGTAGATGTCGTCCGCGGTGGTCGGCGCGGCCCCGGCGCAGCGCGCGGGGCTCGCGTAGTAGTGTGTGACGCCGATGGCGGTCGTCTGCGTGGAGTCCGCGCCGTCCGCGGTGGAGTCTTCGATGACTCGGGCCACACCGAAATCGAGCAGCTTCGCAAGCCCGTCCGACGTCACGACGATGTTGGTCGGCTTGATGTCCCCGTGCACCACCAGGTGCGCGTGCGCGTACTGCACGGCTGCGCATACCTGCCTGAAGAGCATCAGGAGGTCGCGGACGGAGAGCCGCTTCTCCGCCGCGTATTGCGAGATCGGGTGGCCCTCGACCAGCTCCATCACGAAGTACGACAGGCCCTCGGGCGTGACGCCGCCATCGAAGAGCTGTGCGATGTTCGGGTGACGCAGCCGCGCGAGAATCTGCCGCTCGCGGGCGAACTGCCCGGCCACCTGCGCCGGCAGCCGCGTCCGCCGCATCAGCTTGATCGCGATGACCTGCTCGAACACGCCATCGGCGCGTTCCGCGCGAAACACGCGGCCCATGCCGCCCTCGCCCAGCAATCCGCTGATGCGATAGGGCCCGAGCCGTTCGGGCGGCGGCACGTCGTCCAGCACCGGGCCGAGCGGCACCAGGGTCGGCAGCGATTCGTGCACGGAGTCCGCCTCGGCAAGCATCGCGCGCACTTCGGCAAGGAACTCCGCATCGTTGGGGAGTTCCCGCAGGCGCTCTTCGCGGGATTCGCGGGGCCAGGCGAGCGCCTCTTCCACCAGCTGCAGAAGCTGGCGCTCGCGCTCGAGATTCATGTTCGCTGCAAGTCCCGCAGCAGCCAGACGCGGGAGGCGTCCCAGCGGCGCTTCACGGTCGCGGGCGAGATGCCGAGCGCATCGGCGCACGCTTCGATCGTGAAGCCGACAAAGAATCTCAGCTCCACGAGCCGTGCGTTCTGCGGCAGCACCGCGGCCAGGCGGCGCAGGGAGGAGTCCAGCTTTTCCAGGTCCAGCTCGATGGTCGCGATGCCGGGGTCGACGAACGTGGTCATCACCGGGGGCATCTGGCGCTTGTCGGCGCGGAAGCGGCGCACCTCGTCGAGGAGCGCCTGGCGCATCACCGTGGCGGCGGTGGCGAGGAAGTGGGCGCGATCCCTCCACTCCATGCGATCGAGCTTGAGGACGCGCACGGCCGCTTCGTTGGCAAGCTCCGTGGGCTGCAGGTGGCAGGCGATGGAGTCGCCCGCGAGCATGCGTCTCGCGAGCGCACGCAGCTCCGAGTAGCACATTTCCAGCAATTGATCGCGCGCCTCGGCGGAGCCGGCAAGCGCGGCCTGCCAGAGCGCGACACCAGGCGGCTCCCCCTCCGAGGAGGGGCGCTCGGGCTCATCAAACTGTGTCAAAGGTAAAGACCCCCGCCCGTATGATCGTCTGTGCGGCGGGTTCTTGAAAAGGTCAGGCGCCCTCGGCGCTCAGCGCCCGCAACCTCCTCGACGTCGGCGATGCGGCCGTCGCCAGCACCAACCTCCGGTCGCAGCGCTACCCCCGGCAGGCTGCGCATTGGGCGATTGCTCGGGGCTGCCCGCGAGGCAGCGTGGCAGGATTCGCGTCGACCTGGTGTCGCTCCCGGGGCATCGTCGGGCCGGCGCGGCCCGCCTCACGGGGAGCGCGGCGCCGGAGCGCGCGGGACGTGGGCTCACCATCGCGGCCTTCGTGGGCCGCCACCGTTCCCTGGCACAGGCCGTCGACTGCTTGCGGGCAGCCGGTCGCGCCTGGGGTGACCCCTCGAAATCGAATGGGGTTTTCTGCATGGTTTCTCGACTGAATGGAACGGTCCTCAGCAGATAAGGCGCAGTACGGGACCCCACCGGCTCAGCAATCGCTTCCGCTCAAGGAAAAGGCGCCGCGACAGCCCGTGTCGCGACGCCCCCTGGGTATGACGACCCCGTTCAATTTCGCCCGTGTGTGGGTGCGATGGGCGAGACTTCGTTCTGTCATCACCGCTGCACTGGCGGCAGGGGGGATCCTGCCCGCATCAACTTCTCCCGGCATTGGGGCTAATGCGGATGGCGCCCCAAAAAAAAGGGGGCGGTCACCCGCCCCCTCTTTCCGAATCATCGCGATGGACGCGATTACTTCTTCGCGGTGCGCCAGCCTTCGGCGTAGTGCTCGCGGGCCACGGCGCTGAACGGCACAGGCGCCACGCGCACCTGCACTTCCATCTGCTTGTGGCGCTCGACCGTCACCTTCCTGGTGCCGCCGTCCGGCTCGCCCCAGACGAGGTTCAGGAGCTCGCCTTCCTTCACGTCCGGGTTCACGACGCCGAGCGTGAGGGCGCGGCGCTCGTTGTAGCTGTAGCCACCGAACATGGAGTAGCCGACGGTCTTGCCGTTCTTGTCCTTCACCGCATCGAACGACGCCGAACCGTAGTTCGCGATCGGCAGGTCGAAGAACTTGTACGGCAGCTCGTTCGGGTCCGCGGTGAAGAGCGAGGCGTAGATCTTCGCCAGGTCCTCGCCGTTCCACTCGAAGGTCACCTTGCGGCGATGCGGCTGGTCCTTCATCTTTTCCAGCGCCTCGCGACCGATAAAGTCGTGGTCGAACTTGATCATGTGGCCATAGCCCAGATCCCACGGCGTCAGATAATAGTCCTCGATACGGTCGGATACATAGCTACCGCCGATCGATGCGCCCGCTTCATAGGATTTGCTGCTCAGCCAGGCGCGGTAATCGGCCAGCGATTCACCCGTGTAGATCGCGGGCAGCGGCGAGGGGATCCAGCCTGATTCCAGCGTGTTCGACGAATAGGTGCGACCGCCGACCAGCGTCAGGCCAAAGTCCTTGCCCGCTTCGATCAGTGCATCGCGCACCGTGTCAT
>JBDZVF010000554.1:0-3657 GCA_040255575.1 Pseudomonadota bacterium
ATATCTTTCCACTCGATGTCGTACACCGACGCTTCGAAGGCCACCGCACGATCGAACGCTTCCGCCTTCAGGCCCAACTCATAGTTCTGCGTCTTGTCGGCGCCGTAGGTCGGTGGCAGCGCGCTGGCTCCAACCACGTTGTAGTTCGGTGCGCCCGGTCGATAGCCGGATGCGAAACGCGCATAGACCATCATATCCGGCGTGATCTTGAAACGCGGCGTCACGAGATAAGTAAAGGGATCATCCTTCGACGAGCCGCTGAAAGACGCACCGGCTCCGGCCAAAGGTCCCGTGTTGACCTGATTCTGTATCGCTTCGTTCCTGCTCTTGCGGCCGCCGAACTGCACGTCGAAGCGATCGGTCAGGCGGACCGTCAGATCCGTGAATACCGCCTTCTCCTCGTAAGTCGAGGGGATGTACAGATTGAGAAGCCGACCGGCGACATCCCCGGTGCTCACGTTGGCAGCGTCGACGAACTGACTCGCCCACGCGTGTTCCTTTGTATAGAAGAGGCCGAAGAGCCAGTCGACCCTATCACCGAGCGGCGTCAGGAGACGAAGCTCCTGCGCAAACTTTGTGCCCCGGCGGTCGTCGCCCAGCAAGGCGCCTCTCACACCGAAGCGTGGAAACGCGAGTGCGCCATAGAACGCGGAGAAGTCACGATTCGCCAACAGATGATCGACGTTGTATCCGCTCAATGAAGTAAAGGTCGTCTGCCGGAGATTGGCCGTGAGCACGGCGGTGTAGACGTCCGATTTGCGCTCATACCATCCAGACCCGGGCAACGTGAGCTGCTGCAGATCTCCGGCTTGCGTATAGATGTCCGAAGCGCCCTGCGACTTCACATCCTGCAGCATCGCGGCCAGCTTCAGGGAGACGGCTTCGGAAATATCCCACAGCGCCGAAAGGCGGCCGCCATGCGCGTCATTTCGATTGACGTCCTTCGCGCTACTCTGCACGTTGTCGACGTAACCCGGTTGCTGCCGCTTGAAGCCGCTGGCCCGGATCGCAAGCGATTTTCCCAGCGGAATGTTCACTGAGCCGCGCCCGTTGAAGCCGAGATCGCCTCCATGCGCAACACCGCCCACGCCCACCTGAGCGCGCCCGGTAAGTTTTTCAGTCGAGGGATCCACCGTGATGAATTTCACGAGACCGCCGATGCTCGTCGCGCCGTACAGCGTGCCCTGCGGGCCACGCAAAACTTCGATTCGCGCGAGGTCGTTCGGGTCGATGTCCGGCGCTGTCGAACCACCGCCGCTCAGCGTCGACGAGCCGTACGGAAGATCGTCTACCGTGATGCTCACGGTCGGATTCGTGTAGGGATCCGTTGTGATCCCTCGAATCGCAATGAGCGGCTCGCCGCGTACACCAGGAAGAAAGGAGAGCCCGGGCACCTTGGTGTAGTAATCCTGGAAGCGCACCTGATTGGTGGAGACCAGTGAATCCGCGGTGATCGCCGTCACGGGCACCGGCACATCAACGAGATTCTCACTCCGCTTCTGCGCCGTAACGACGACGCTTGGGAGGTTTTCCCGCTGCTCGCCACCACCCGTTGCTCCGCCGCCGCCCTCATCAGCGGTCGCCGTGCGAGCCAAAGGAGCACGGCCGGCGAAGTTCGTTGGCGCGCTGATCGCGACAGTGCTTGCGTTCACGAACTGATATTTCAGATCGGTGCTCGCGAGCAGCAACTGCAGCGCCCGCTCCGGCGTATACGTGCCTTTGATAGGCGCCACCTCAGAGCCACTCGCACGCCCCGCCGACACCAGCACCTGATATCCGGATTGCATGGCCCAAGCCGTTATCGCACGATCGAGCGGCTGGGACTGGATGTCTATGGGCATCTCTGCTGCTCGCACCGGATGAGCTAATATCGTGGCGGAGAACAGCACTGCACTAAGAATTGCTGATGACTCTCTAATCATCCCCGTCCTCACTCGTGTCGTACGCTGTTTAAAGAGCCGGCGCGGGTATCGTGCCTGTCGGCCACCGAGCGCGATCGAATATCCACGTTGCAAATACCCTACTGTCGGAGTAGACGACCGAGAATAAGAATTCCGCTATCTGCGCGGAGAACTCCAGTGTGAACGAGGCTGCTAAGCAGCCTCGTGGCGCCACTATGACCGCTCCCGAACCCCCGCGGCACCCGACAGTCGGCGGCGCTTTACCTATGTCCCTCGGACCAGCTCCAGCCCGCGCAGCTTGCAAGGCAGAACTAGTTAGCACGTCGGGTATCGCGTACTTCCGTTCGTCTGGACTGAAATCGATCCTGATCGTTCATCATGAATTCTTAAGGACGCCAGGGCACGGCCCCGTGATCAGCGACGAAGACGCGCTCGAAGAAAACGTCGATGTCCGATGCGGGAGTACCGCGCAAATGCCGAGGCCCGCCTGGAGGCGGAACGGTTTGGCTTCCCACTCAGGGATATGGACGGCGGGACCAGAAGCCCCCCCGGGGGCCCACCTCCCGCCGACGAGGCGCAGTTCTCAAAACCGAAACTTGATCGGGTGATTGAGGATAAACGACGGCGATTTCCGAAGGCTGCCGATCTGTTCCTCTATGAGGAGGCGTTGTGGGAGCGCGATCAGGATAACGGTTACGTGCGTAGTCGCCCCACGTACTGGATGTGTGTGTGTGTGGAAGTGGAATGCCAGCGCAGGACCACCACAAATGAGAGCGTCCGAATGAGTTTCGGGGCGGGACCGACGTCACCCCGCCTCAGTATCGCACTGACAGCCGAAACTCATCCGCCGCTGTTGCGATCCTCGGCGGCTTGGAGCGCGAGCTGCACGCGGATCGGCTCGAGAGAGGCGGTGTAATGACCCAATGATTTCCCGCTCCGTTGCAGGTCTACGTAACGGCGGCGGTATCCTTCGACCTGCACGAAGATCTATAGAGACGACTAGACAGTTCTGTCGCATGACAGTGCCATCTGCGGCCATCAACGCTTCCAAGTCTCGGGGTGTCTGGTTTTTTGGGCGCTAGTGGCCTGTACCAACTGATTGTGTACTGATATGACGCGATGGGTCGGCGTACTTCCACTTCACGGTGCGAGGCGACTTGTTGTACTGCCGGATGTGGCGCATGAGCTTTCTCTTCAGATCGGAAACGGAAGTGAACACCCCGCGGGCGATGACATCGCGCTCGATCTTGCCGAACCACAGCTCGACCTGGTTCAGCCACGATGAGTAGGTGGGAGTGAAGTGCAAGTGAACCTTGGGATGTTCCGTCAGGAAGTCCTTAACCGGCCCGCTCTTGTGAGCCGAGAGGTTGTCGGCGATCACATGGATCTCTTTGCCGCGGGGCTGGTTGATCACGATGTCGGTGAGGAATGCGACGAACTCGGCGGAGGTGTGCCGCGCGGCCGTCTTGCCCAGCACTTCACCGGTCTTCGTGTTGAAGGCGGCATACAGCGACAACGTCCCGTGACGGAAGTACTCGAAGCCATGCCGTTCCGCGCGTCCCGGGGAGAGCGGCAGCACCGGATCCTTGCGATCCAGTGCTTGAATTGCAGTCTTTTCGTCTACGCAAAACACTGCGGCATGCGCCGGCGGATTCAGATACAGCCCGATGATGTCCGCTGCCTTCTTCTCAAAGTCCGGATCGTTCGAGGCCATGTAGCGCTCGAGTTGCTGTGGCTTGAGCCCATGCTTGCGCCA
>JBDZVF010000555.1:0-3646 GCA_040255575.1 Pseudomonadota bacterium
CATAAAAAAGAAAACCCACCCCCGGTGTCATCCGGAGATGGGTTCTGGAGCCGTCGAATCTTTTGAGTCGCGAAACAGCCCGAGGCGCACCCTCTCCGTCAGGAGTGGCGCCACCACCAGAGCTTGAGGACGTTACGAGCGTGCCGCGACATAGGCGGGCGAGTATCGCCGGCCGCGCTTCGGGGCGTCAAGGCAAAAGAGTTCACCTGACCGGACAGACCCGCGTGTGGCGGTGACTTAGAATCAACGCCCCATTGTTGAGCGTTGGCGGAGCTAGCCCGTGAGATTCAAAGAGCTGCTGGATGACTGGCGGCAGAACGCTTCTGAGGCGCGCACGTCTGTGGAGTACAGCGTGCGCTTACCGGTCGACGATGCGGCGCGCCTGCATGCGTTGGCGGAGCTGTTTCCTGGAAGGACGCGGGATCAGCTCATCACAGACCTGCTGGGGGCGGCGCTGCAGGAGGTGGCAGCGGCCATGCCTTATGTCGCCGGCTCCAGGGTCATCTCCACGGACGAACAGGGCGACCCTGTTTACGAGGATGTGGGGTTGACCCCTCGCTTCGCCGAGCTGACCCGGAAGTACAAGAAGACGCTGGCGTGATCGGTTGAAAGGTGCGCGCCGGCCTCGCGCAGAGGCCGGCGGGCGCCGCCGCGTGCCCGGGGCGCCCAACTCGCGCGGCTGTTTCGATGTCTCTTCGGACGATGTCTGTTCGGGCTTAGAATGCCTGCCTTCTATTCGAGGCATTCGTCATGCAGGACTACGAGAAGCTTGGCGTCTTCTATCTGGGGCGCGAGTTCGATCCTGCTCGCGGGGCCGCCACCGACAATCTCCTTCTCTACGACTCGCGCGATCTCACCACCCATGCGGTGTGCGTCGGCATGACCGGAAGCGGCAAGACCGGTTTGTGTCTTGCCTTGCTGGAAGAAGCGGCGATCGACGGAGTGCCGGCGATCTGTATCGACCCGAAGGGCGATCTTTCGAATCTGCTGCTCACGTTCCCGAACCTCGCCGCTTCGGACTTTGCGCCCTGGGTGGACCCTGCGGAGGCGGCGCGCAAGGGCGTTTCTGTCGAGGAGTACGCGGCGCAGACCGCGGCGAGCTGGAAGAAGGGGCTCGAGCAGTGGGGGCAACCCGCTGAGCGGGTCGCGCGATTTCGGGATGCGGTGGATCTCGCGATCTATACCCCCGGAGCGAACACCGGATTGCCGTTGTCGGTGTTGCGGTCGTTTGCGGCGCCTTCGCAAGCGATTTTGGACGATGCGACAGCATTGCGGGATCGGGTGGCGAGCCTCGTGTCGGGCTTGCTGGCGCAGCTCGGGCGCGATGCGGATCCGATCAAGAGTCGGGAGCACATTCTGCTCTCGACGCTCATCGAGCGGGCCTGGCGGGAGGGCAACAGTCTCGATCTCGTGGCGCTCATCGGCGCGGTTCAGAAGCCGGGCTTCGACAAGGTGGGCGCGTTCGATCTCGAGACATTCTTCCCGGCGAAAGAACGGCTCGAGCTCGCGATGGCGATCAACAACCTGGTGGCATCGCCCGGGTTTTCCGCCTGGACCGAGGGCGAGCCGCTCGATGCTCAACGGCTGCTGTTCACGGCGGAGGGCAAGCCACGAATTTCCATCATTTCAATCGCGCATCTGGATGACTCGCAGCGCATGTTCACCGTGACGCTCGTGCTGAACGAGCTGATCTCGTGGATGCGCGCGCAGTCGGGCACGTCGAGCCTGCGCGCGATCTTCTACATGGACGAGATCTTTGGGTACTTCCCACCCTCGGCGAGCCCGCCGTCCAAGCCGCCGATGCTCACGCTGCTGAAGCAGGCGCGCGCGTTCGGCCTGGGCTGCGTGCTGGCGACACAGAATCCGGTCGATCTCGATTACAAGGGGCTTTCGAACGCAGGCACGTGGTTCATCGGCCGCCTGCAAACCGAGCGCGACAAGATGCGCGTGATCGACGGGCTCGAAAGCGCGCTCTCCGGCAGCGGCGCTTACGACCGCGCGACGCTCGACAAGATGATGTCGGCGCTCACGCAGCGTGTATTCCTGATGCGCAATGTGCATGACGATGCGCCGGTGCTGTTTCAGAGTCGGTGGGCGCTGTCTTATCTGCGCGGGCCGTTGACGGGACCGGAGATCTCCCGGTTGATGGCTCCTCGGAAAAATTCAGCCTTGGGAGCGGCGCAAGTGCGGCTTGGTAGTGCGGCTGATCGCCTCGCGCAGCCAGCGGCGAGCGGCGGCACCGCCGCCGCGCAACCGCCCGTTTCCAGCGCGACCCGCTCTCCCGCGGGCGGAACCGAATATTTCCTGCCCGCAACGGTGGGCACTGGGGCCATCACCTACAAGCCCTTGGTCATGGGGCTCGCAAAACTGCATTTCGTAGATGCGAAGCTCGCAGTCGATACCTGGCGCACCAGCGCCTACCTCGCGCCGCTCGCCGATGACGATTCCGGCGTTCTGTGGTCCGAAGCCAAAGTGCTTCCCGACTTGAAGTCCCGCCTCACGAGCACGCCCGCGCCCGAGGCAAACTTTGCTCCGTTGCCCGCGGCCGCGATGCGAGCCGCGTCATTCAGCGCATGGGGTAAGTCGCTCAGCGCTTACTTGTATGAAAGCGCCCGCGCGGACGTGCTCGTCTGCGACGCGCTGAAGGCGACCTCTGCACCCGGGGAAGCAGAAGGCGATTTCCGAGCGCGTCTGGCTCTCGCGGCACGCGAGCGGCGTGACGCCGCCGTGGCGGACCTCCGTCGCAAGTACGCGCCCAAATTGCAGGCCTTCGATGACCGCGAACGCCGGGCGCAGGAACGCGTAGCACGCGAGCAATCTCAACTCTCACAACAGAAGTTCCAGACCGCCATCTCGATCGGCGCATCCATCCTGGGCGCATTCATGGGCCGCAAAACCTTGTCCGCGACCAACATGAGCCGTGCCGCGACCGCCGTTCGCTCCGCCGGTCGTATCGGCCGCGAAAGTGGCGATGTGAATCGCGCGGACGAGAATCTCGACGTCATCCGCCAGCAGCGCGCCGAGCTGCAGCGCCAGTTCGAAGCGGACACGACCGCGCTCGAACGCGCGCTGGACGTTTCCACGATAAACTTCCGCCCGGTGCAGGTGACGCCGCGCAAGTCCGACATCGCGGTGGGCGAAGTGGCCCTCGTGTGGGTGCCGTGGCGCACGGGCACGGATGGTTTTCCGGCGCCTGCGTACGATTAACCCCGCGGGCCCGCTATTTCCAGGAACAGCACGCATGCCCTCTTTCGACGTCGTTTCCGAGCTCAACTCCCACGAAGTCATGAACGCCGTGGACCAGGCGAACCGCGAGCTGCAGACGCGTTTCGATTTCAAGAACACCAAGGCCGTGTTCGAGCTCGACGAGCTCACCGTGAAGATGAAGGCGGAAGTGGAGTTCCAGCTGAAACAGATGCTGGACATCCTGCGAGTGCGCCTCTCCAAGCGCGGCATCGACCCCATGTGCATCGACGCGAAGGACCCGGTGAAGAACCTCGCCCAGGCAACGCAGGACGTCGTGCTGAAACACGGCATCGACGCCGACACCGGCAGGAAGCTGCAAAAGCTGATCAAGGACTCGAAACTGAAAGTGCAGGCGGCGATTCAGGGCGACAAGCTGCGTGTCACCGGCAAGCAGCGGGAT
>JBDZVF010000556.1:0-3637 GCA_040255575.1 Pseudomonadota bacterium
CCTGGCGGGGGCTTCAAAATACAGGGACGTATTTTGAAGAGCGCCCAGGGATGGCTCGCAGCGTCCCCCGACAGGACCCTCTTCGAGCGAGCCGCCGCGCGCGACAACGCCAACGGCGCTCTGAAAACCACCGCTCAGCGCCTGGCGACGCAATCGGTCAGCGCTCAAGCGTCAGCCGCACCGACTCCCGCCACGCACCCTCAATGCTCATGCGGCCGAAGCTGCCGCGCAGCCCGATCCAGCACCGCATTCACGAACTTGTGCCCATCCGTAGCCCCAAACCGCTTGGCGAGACTGACCCCCTCATTGATGACCACCCGAAACGGCACCTCCGGCCGGGTCTTCAACTCGAACGCCCCAATGAGCAACACCGCATGCTCAATGGGATCGAGCAACGCAGGAGGCCGGTCCATCCACGAAGCCAGCTCCGCATCGAGCAGTTCCCGCGCCCCGTGCACCCCCTGCACGAGCTCGCGAAAATACTCCCCGTCCGCCCGATCCATCCCCTCTTCCGTGGCGAACTCACTCACGAGGTCCTGCCACGGCGCATCGTTGATCTGCCACCGATAAAGCGCCTGCATCGCAAGCTTCCGCGCCAGCGACTTCGCACCCGAAGAAAACCGCTGCGAGGGGTTACCCGCCATTGCCCGCACCCAGCTTCTCCAGCAGATCCGCCATCTCGAGCGCGGTCTCCATCGCCTCGCCGCCTTTGTTGCTGCCGCCCGGGGCGGCACGCTGCAGAGCCTGCTCCACCGTCTCCGTGGTCAGCACGCCAAACACGACGGGCACACCCGTATCCACCGCAACGTTCTGCAACCCGCGAGCACACTCCCCGGCGACATACTCGAAATGCGCCGTGTCCCCGCGAATCACGCATCCCAGCGCAACCACGGCCTGAAACTGCCCACTCGCTGCGAGCTTCCGCGCCACCACAGGCAACTCAAACGCACCGGGCACCCGTGCGACCAAGAGATCCGCGGCGTTGCCGCCATGCTTTTCCCACGCGCCAATGGCGCCCTTCACGAGCCCCGACACCACGAACTCATTGAAGCGCGAAGCGATCACCGCCACCCGATGCCTCGTGGTCGACAACTCACCCTGGAGGAAATTCGCCTCGCTCATGAGTCTTCGCCAACATACCCATCGATCTCGAGCCCGAACGCCGAGATGCCATGCATCTGCTTCGGCGCCGACAGCACCCGCATGCGGCGCACGCCAAGATCCTTGAGGATCTGCGCGCCCACACCAAACGTCCGCAGCTTCTGCCCGCCGCTGCCGATGGCCCGCGCCGCGCTCTCATTGAAGGTTTCAGTGTCGTGCAGGATCACCGCCACACCCGCGCCCGCGCGCGAGATGCGCTCCATCGCCGCGCGCAGGGTCCAGGCCTGCGTGTCCCCGCGCACGCCGAGCAAATCCCGCATGGTGTCGGCGATGTGCACGCGAACGAGCGGTGGCTCCGTGCCATCGAGCTGGCCATGGGCGAGCGCGATGTGCGTGCCCTTGTGCACGAGATCCTCGTACGTGTACATGCGGAACTCGCCGAACTCCGTCTGCACGCTCTGCTCGGACACGCGCTCGACCGAGCGCTCGTTGCGCAGGCGGTAGCGGATGAGATCGGCAATCGTGCCGATCTTCAGGTTGTGTTCCCGGGCGAACGCTTCGATCTCGGTGCGGCGGGACATCGTGCCGTCATCGTTCATGAGCTCACACAGCACGCCCGCGGGTTTGAGGCCCGCCAGCTGGCACAGGTCCAGCGCCGCTTCGGTGTGGCCCGCACGAACCAGCACGCCGCCCTTGCGGGCGCGCAGCGGGAAGATGTGGCCGGGCCGGGCGAAGTCCTGCGCAACCGAGTCCGGAGCGGCGAGTGCCTGGATGGTGATGGAGCGATCGCGCGCCGACACGCCCGTGGTCGTGCCGTGCCGGTAGTCGACCGAAACGGTGAACGCCGTGCGATACGCCTCGTCGTTGTTCGGCACCATCTGCGGCAGATCGAGCTCATGCAGCCGCTCATCGAGCATCGGCACGCAAAGGATGCCGCTCGAGTGGCGGATCATGAACGCCACGGCTTCAGGCGTCGCATGCTCGGCGGCCATGATGAAGTCCCCTTCGTTCTCCCGATCCTCATCGTCCAGGATGATGACCATGCGCCCGGCGCGCATGTCGGCGAGGATCTCGTCCACGCTCGAAAAGGGGGAGCTCGGGGCGCCTGCGTCGGCGGAACTGCCCGAAGCGGCGCTTGCGGGGCTGCGCGGCGGCAAGGAATAGACTTTGGACATACAAAACCGGCCAGGGGACGCGCCAGGGGGCGCCAAGGGCATGCAGGATACCGGAAAGGCCGGCCGCACAAGTCCCCGGCGCCACGAAAAACGCCGCCCGAAGGCGGCGTTTCAAGTTCGGGATAGCGTTGCGCACCAGCCCGAAAACCCCGGTATCCGTTTGACGGAAGTGTTATGCGACGAAAAGCAGTCTGGCGGACTCCGCGCCTGCCAGCGATGGGTGATTAACGTAAAGCCGCGTGAGCGATCTCACGAAACACCCGTCGGGGGGCGAATCTACCGCAATGCCCCCGCTTCGTGAAACCCAAAATGTCCGCGCCCCCCGCCCGCGTTCAACGTTCGGCCCCCAGGAGCCGCTCGGCGTAGCGCGCCATCTGGTCGACTTCGAGGTTCACTCGCGTGCCGGGCTGCAGCCGCCCGAGCGTCGTGACCGCCTGCGTGTGGGGAATGAGATTCACGCCGAAGGTGACCCCTTCCACCTCGTTCACGGTGAGGCTCACTCCGTCGACTGTCACCGAGCCTTTGCGCGCGATGTAGCGCGCGAGCTCCGCGGGAACCGTGATTTTCACGCGAAGCGAATCGCCGTCGGCACTCGTCGCCGACACCTGGGCGACGCCATCCACATGCCCTGAGACCAGGTGCCCGCCGAGTCGATCGCCGGCACGCAGCGCCGGCTCAAGATTCACGGACGCGCCCGCCTGCAAATCGCCCAGCGTGGTGAGCGAAAGCGTCTCGTGCGACACGTCAGCGGTGAAAGAATCGGGCGTGAGCGCCACGACCGTGAGGCATGCACCCTGCACGCAGATGCTGTCCCCGATGGCGGTGTCCGTGAGATCGAGGTTTTTCGTGGTGATGACGAGGCGCGCGTCCACCCCGCGCATTTCGCGCGAGGCGACCTGGCCAACGTCCTGAATG
The DNA here is from genome assembly GCA_040255575.1 of Pseudomonadota bacterium. Taxonomy (GTDB): domain Bacteria; phylum Pseudomonadota; class Gammaproteobacteria; order Steroidobacterales; family Steroidobacteraceae; genus JADGHX01. Next base: position 3,192 of record JBDZVF010000556.1, read on the forward strand.
ATTCCGGTGAACATGGTTACTCGCGTCGCATGCGAAGGCGCAGGTCCGGGCCGACCTGACGCGTTTCGAGGATCCTGAAGGTTTCCGCCTGCTGCAGGCGCTCGAGTGGCGGCAGCTCGAAGAGCGGCCGCCCCTGGGGACCCAGCAATCGCGGGGCTATATAGAGGAGTAGCTCGTCCACGAGTCCGTGGCGCACGAGCGCACCCGTGAGCGTCGGGCCCGCTTCGACGAGCACCTCATTGACTTCCAGCTGGCCGAGGCGAGCGAGCGCCGCGGGGAGATGCAGCCCGTCCGAGCTTTCCACCGGCTCCACCCGCGCGCCCTTCAGACGAAGCGCGGCGGCGCCGGGCACCGACCCGCCTTTGGTGAAGACCACGACCGGCCCGCCGCCCGTGAACAGCCGCGCCTCGGGCGGTGTGCGGGCACCCGCGTCCAGCGCGACGAGC
>JBDZVF010000557.1:0-3625 GCA_040255575.1 Pseudomonadota bacterium
CGGGACATTCCCCGACACCAAGACCGGACACGCCTGCCGATTGGACCCCCCTGCGTGTCCATTTTCGGATGGATCAGTTCTGAGACCGCCATTCCCGCGGACCGCACCCGTAGCGCCGCTTGAAGGAACGGGTGAAGTGCGCGGCGTTGGTGAAGCCCGCCGAGAAGGCGATGTTGGTCACCGTACGCGAGGCTTGCGAGGGGTCGCGCAGGTCGTGGGCCGCCTGCGACAGGCGGCGACTCCAGATCTGCGCATTCACCGAGGAACCCAGCGTCTGCAGCAGGATCTCGTCGAGCCGGCGTCGGCTGATCTTCTGCTCCGCGGCCACGCGCTCGGCATTCAGCATGGGGTCGGACAGGTTCGCGTCGATGAAGGAAAGCGCGCTGCGCGCGCGCCAGTGCAGGTCATCAGTAAGGTCACTGGAAGGTGGCTTGGGAACACCCAATAGCATTGCGGCACTCACGAGGGCAGTGGAGCAGCGCTCCTTTTCGAGTAGCCCGGCCGACTCGAACAGGCCGAGCAGATAACAGCGCAGGATGCCGGTGCCCGGATCGTCCCGCTCGAACGCCTGCGCGGTGCGCTGTTCGAGATACGGATACCGGGTCAGCACGAGGTCCCGCGGAATGCGCAGGAACATGACCTGCGATGCCGCTTCCGTCACTTCCAGGTTGAACGGCACCGCCTCATCCAGAAGGCACAGGTCATCGGCCCGCAGCTGCGAGGCCTTCGAGTGCTGAGTCACGTTCGTCCCGCCCCGCAGTTGGAGCATCACCGAGAAGCAGGCGTCGCTGCGCGAGACACCTGACAGGGGCTCGTAGTCCACACGCAACGGTGGAGACAGGATGCTCCAGATCTGCCCTCGGCCGAACTGCCGGCCATGGATCGCCCCGCACACCGGGTCGGGGCGCAGTGCCTCGACTCTGAGACCGGGAAAGAGCGTGCGCGCCGCCTGCCGCCAGACGAGCGCGCGACGCTGATGTTCGATGGAGCGCAAATCGAGCGATGAAGCAGTGAGCGCGGACATTTCGTTCCCCTGTGATGCTGGAGACCCCTCGACCCGCAACGCCGCTGCCCTCGAACATCCTCTACCAGGGTAGCGGCTTGCCGTCGTAGTTCGTGAACCGTCCCGTATCCTTCAAGGTGAGCGCATCGATCGTGCGGATCATGGCCCGCACCGAGTCGGGCGTTTCGATCATGCCGGGCACGTTCGCGGAGGCCTGCTTCTCGACGCGAACCGACCCCGGATGCATCGGAACGACGATGATTCCTTCCTTCTTCAGCACGGCCGCCAGTGTCACGGTCGCCTTGTTCAGCGCCGCCTTGCTGGTGCCATACCACAGCGCCGTGGTGGCCACTTCCGGCGTGCTGATCGTGCCGATCGTGGAGGTCACGGAGATCACCTTCTTCTGCGTGCTCGCACGCACGTTGTCGATGAACGCCTCCGTCACCAGCACCGGGCCGCGCACGTTGATCTGCATGAACTGATCGAACGCGGCGAAATCCAGCGTGCCGAAGCGCTGGCTGTGGTCTGTGCGATCCAGCCAGTCGCCCAGGCTGAAGATGCCGGCGTTGTTGATGAGCACGTCGATGGGCTGGCCCTTCATCTTCGCGGCGAGCGCATGCACGTCGGCCGGCTTCTGAACGTCCATGCGCTCCACGCGCACCGTCTTGAACTGGCTGCTCAGCTCGGCAAGGGACTTCGGCGTCTGGGCATGACGATGGGTGGCGATGACCGTCCACCCCTTCTCGGCGTACTGCTTCGCGAACTCGAGCCCGATGCCCGAGTTCGCGCCCGTGATGAGGACCGTCGCGGCGTGTGACAGCGACGCGAAGGAGAGCGCCGCGATCACACAGAGGACTTTGACGAAAGACATTCTGACTCTCCAGCGCCTACTGGGGTGGATCGACGTTGTAGGTGTCGGCGACCGCACCCCACGTTCCGTCGGGCTGCTTCCTGAACACCGCCATCCACTTGCCCGTGGTGTCCTCGAGCGCCTTGGTTTCCCGGTTCGGCGCGGTCTGCTCGTAGGTGCCGAACGCGTAACCCAGGTCGCCGGAGCTTGCGATCTCCACTTTCGCGGTATCCATCTTGATGGCGTACCCGTCCGGGAACCCATTCTGACGCGGCGACTCGACGCCATACGTGATCGGCATGCCCGGCAGCACCAGCGCGGCCTTCGGCCCGTAGAACTTCAGGTACGTGTCCATGTCGCGCCGGCCCGCCGCGTCCACGGTTTGCACCACGAGCTGACGGATCCCGTCCTCATCGGCCGCATGCCCCGCCGGCGCCGTCTCTTGCTTGCTGCAGGCGACACTGAGCGCGAGAGCCGCGCTCAATGCCATGCAGCCCAGTGTTCTTGCACGAAACTGCATATCAGAACCTCGCTTTCGCACCGACGTAGAAACGCCTGCCGAGCACGTCGTAGTAGCCCGGAGAGGTGCTGCCCATGGCGTTGTTCACGCCCGGGTTGGCACCGACCACCGGCGGCTCCTTGTCGAACAGGTTGTCGACGCCTGCGCGGAGGGCAAACGTCGGCGTCACGTTCCAGGCGCCCTGCAGACCGAAGAGGTCATAGCTCGGCACGCCGAGGATGCGCGTGTTCGGGCTCTGCACCTTCTGCGCCGGCGCGGCACTCGGCAGATGCAGCCAGTTCAGCCCCAGATCGAAGTTGCTGAACGAATAGCCGATCGTCGTGAACGAGCGCCAGCGATACTGGCCGCCCTGGTTCAGCGTGCCCACACTGTCGAGGAACGGTGCGGTGTTCGTGGCCTGCGTCTTGAAGTAATCCAGGAACGTCATGACGATGTCGGCGGAGATGCGGCCGGGCGCACTCTGCATCCCCATGTCCGCGAGCGCCGCACGCCAGCTGAGCTCGACGTCGGTGCCCTGGGTCTTGATGCCGCCGGTGTTGACGAACGGCGTATTCACCGACTGCCGATCGCCGCTGACGGCGTCGCGGTGAATGAGCGCGCAATATCCGCCCGGATCGCTCAACGAGTAGCCGGGGTTGCTCACCCCGTCGGAGTTGAAGCACTTCGAATAGACGGTCAGCGCATCGGTCGGCGCGATCGCGTTCGTGATCTTGATCTTGTAGAAGTCGACCGACAGGCTGAGGTTCTCCAGCAGCGCCGCCTCGGAAGGCGCGCGCATCACGACGCCCGCCGTCCAGGTGGAGGCCTCCTCCGACTCGAGATTCTTGTTGCCGGAGATGATCGCGTTGTCCGACGCGAAGAAGCCGAACGGCCCCACATAGGTGCTCGGCCCGCCCGGCCGCGTGTCGAACCCGGACGTGCTGTTGCCGATGATCGCGCGGCACAGCGCCTGGACCTGCGTGCGATTCGGGTTGGAAGCGACGTTGCCCCAGGGCGCAACCGTATCCACCGCGCACGGGTCACCGCTTGCCAGACTCACGGTGGCGACCGTGCCGCCCTGGAAGAGCTCGGCAATGTTCGGCGCGCGGTTCGCCCGCTGGTAGCCGCCGCGGAAGCGCAACGAATCGATCGGCGTCCAGTTGAAGAGCCCCTTGTAGGTGCTCACCGTGCCGGCGAGGTTGTAAGTGGACGTGCGGTAACCGAGCTCCAGCTCGAGTTTCCTCACCGCCGGCAGGTCTTTCAGCAGCGGCAC
>JBDZVF010000056.1:0-19874 GCA_040255575.1 Pseudomonadota bacterium
GAGCGGTGTGTAGTTGCCGAGCTTGCGACGAACCGGTGGCGGGCTCGACGGCAGCGGAGCGCCGAGCGGCACAGAGCCCTTCGCCGATCGCACCTTTTGCGTTGACGGGGGAGTCGCTGACCACGGCACTGAGCGGTTGAGGACTGCCGGGGCAGACCCTCCCTTTGGAGTTGTGGCCCCGGAGCGGGTCGCCGCTGACGCGCCGGCGGCGCCTAGCGACGAACCAAGACGACTGGCGGCGGGGGCGGGAGGCTTCGCGCTCGCTCGCGTAGTTGCTGAAGGAGGTGTTGCAAGTACCTGCGGAATAATGACTTTCTGTACCCTGCTCGTCACAAGCGGGGCTGCGACGGGGTGAGGGTTCGAGACCGCGTGTGATCGCGAGGCCGGCCGCGACCGTGGCTGCGGCACTGTCTGCGACCGCGGTTGCGGCATGGCCTGCGACTGCGGCACGGCCTGCGACCGCGACCGCAGCTGCGACTGTGGCTGCGAGTGCGGCTGCGGGTGCGGCTGCGAGTGCGACTGCGAGTGCGGCACGGCCTGCGACTCGGCATCGACGTCGGCGTCAGCCGCCGCTTCCGTCTCTTCCTCCGCCTGAGCCGTCTCCATCAGCTCGCCCATGCGATTCAGCACGGCTTCAAGCTCGTCCTCCTCGATGGGATACCGCATCGTCGCGTGCAGCCGGAACGGCGCGAGCTTGCCGCGGAGGAGCCGCAGCCGCTCGGGCTGGATGACGAGCACTCGCAAAGTGTTGGGCCAGCGTGTGGCCACATGGCTCAACAGCTCGAGGCCGGAGCCATCGGACAGTCGTTCGCTGGCGATGAGCACGTCGAACGGGTTGGTGCGCATCAGATCGATGCACGTCACCTTGCTGGTCGCGGTATCCACCTCGAACCAGCGCGCGACGGTCTCCAGCATCTCCGATTCCTGATCGCAGATCAGAACTCGCATGGCAGAGCCACTTTCCCCGGTTATCCCTGTGCGCCCGTCCTGAGCGCGTCCCCGGCATGGCGAACCAGCCATGCCTCCTGTGCCGTTTGTCCTGGCGGCGTTCTACGGCGGCACTTGTGCTTGCCGCTGCGCAAAATTCTGGCGTGACTGGCAGCCTCGGAAGCGGGGCGCAGATCACGGTTTTCGCAGGAGAAATGTGCGGCCGGACCTAAGTCGGACAACTGTTAAGAACCGGCAAAGGCGCTCCACCGCCGCGCCGCTCGGGCGGTGCTGGCCCGAAAACTCTGTGACTAGTGAATCCGCCGGGCGCTGATCACGTTGGGGACGCCGGCCAGCCTTCGCAGCACCCGCGCCAACTGTTCCAGGTCCCGCACGGCGAGTTTCACCGTCATGTGTGCCGTGCTGGTGTCGTGGTCCGTCACGGTGTTCAGGGCATCGATGCTCAGGTGCTCGGCGGCCATGACGTCGGAGATGTCGCGCACAAACCCGCGTCGGTCGTAGGCCGTGATGGCGATCTGCACGTCGAGGTTCTCCGGATCGTCCGAGCTCCATTCCACGTTCAATGTGCGCTCGGGCTTCACCGCCCGCATGCGCGCGAGCGCCGGGCAATCGCTGCTATGGATCGTCACGCCGCGCCCGAGCGTCACATACCCCGTAATCGGCTGCGGCCGGATCGGCGCGCAGCACCGCGCCAGTGTGATCGGCAAATCCCCAACCCCTTCGATCTCCACCAGCGACCCGCGCTTCTTCCGCGCAGCCGCCTTCGCTTTCTGCAAGCGATGAGTGCGCGGCATTGGCTCCGGCGCCGGCTGAGTCAACCGCTCCGCCGCCTGCACCAGCTGCGTCACCGTGATCTCACCTTCACCCAGCTGCTGATGCATCTGATCGATGTCGTTCGCCTTGAGCTCCGACACCAGCGCCGACATATGCTCCGGCCGCACGCCGAGGCGCGCGAGCTCCCGCTCCGCGATCTGCCGCCCGGCCACGCGGTTATCGGAAACATCCAGCTTGCGAAACCACGCGCGCACCTTTGCGCGATTGCGCGGCGAGACCAGATACCCCTGTTCGGGCGCCAGCCAGTCCCGGCTCGGCGCCGCGTGCTTGCCCGTGATGATCTCGACGATCTCGCCGTTCGAGACCTTGTAGTCGAGCGGCACGATGCGGCCGTTCACCTTCGCACCCCGGCAGCGGTGGCCGAGGTCCGTATGCACGTTGTAGGCGAAGTCGAGCGGCGTAGCCCCGCGCGGCAGGTCGACGACTTCGCCCTTGGGCGTCAGCGCATACACGCGGTCCTCGAACAGCTCGCTGCGCATCCGTTCGAGGAAGTCCCGGTCCGTGTCGCTGACTTCCTGGGGCTCGAGCAACCGGCGCACCCACTCGATCTTGCGCTCGTACTGCGCGTCTCGCGGGCCGCCTTCCTTGTACTGCCAGTGGGCGGCGACGCCGAGCTCCGCGTGCTCGTGCATCTCCTTCGTGCGGATCTGCACTTCCACGCTTCGCTTCTGCGGCCCAATCACGGCGGTGTGGATCGACCGGTAGAAATTGCCCTTAGGTGTGGCGATGTAGTCGTCGAACTCACCGGGGATGTACGTCCACAACCCATGGACGATGCCGAGCGCCGCATAACACTCGGGCACCGAGTCGACGACGATGCGCACGGCACGCACGTCGAAGACCTCTTCAAACGCAAGATGCTTGCGTTCCATCTTCCGGTAGATGCTGTAAATGTGCTTCGGACGGCCGTACACCTCGGCCTTCACGTGGCCCCGGGCCAGCTCCTCCCGCAGGATCTCGCAGACCTCATCGATGTAGCGTTCGCGATCCGCGCGCCGCTCGTTCAGCGCCGCGGCGATGCGCTTGTACTCATCGGGCTCCAGATAGCGGAAGGCGAGGTCTTCCAGCTCCCACTTGAGCTGCCACACGCCCAGCCGGTTGGCGAGCGGCGCGAGCACCATGCGCGCCTCGACAGCGAGCCGCTCCCGCGCCTCCGCCGGAAGCTCCCTGGCATGGCGCAGGCGCACGAGCTGCTGGGCGAGCTGCGCGAGGACGAGGCGCGGATCGCTCACCACCGCGAGCAGCATCTTGCGCACCGTCTCGGCCTGCCGCGCATCGAGGCCCTGCGAGGGCGACCAGTCGCGCGGCAGCCCGACGTCGCCGATCCGCTCGAGGTCGGCGGCGATCCTGGCGGCACCGGGTGTCGCGAGGCTCGCGAGCTTCTCCACCGTGAACCCGTCGAGACCGATCAGTGGACGCACCACGAGCGCGTTCGCGAGCTCCGCGTTCTCCGTCAGCGTGCCAATCACCTCTGCCGCTTCGACGCTCTGGGCGAGCGCCTCACGCGCAGCGGGGCTCGCGGCTTCTGCGGCGGAACGCACCTGAGCGATCGAGGCAAGGATTTCAGGAGGAACGACTTGAGAGATTTCCACGGGCTTTGCGAGATCGACCTTGTCAATTCGAAAAAATTGTCGCCTGATGGCTGACAATCTCTTCCAGACCCTACACCGGGTGCCGGCGGCGAAAGGCGCGGTTCGTGCCGCCTGCCTCGACGCGCGTGCCGTCGACAGCTGTTGCCGGTATCATACCCGCCTCATTTTTCTGGCGAATCATGGCGAGCCATAGCAAGTGGGCTAACATCCAGCACCGAAAAGGCGCGCAGGAGGAGCGGCGGGGCAAGGTTTTCAACAAGCTTGTCCGCGAGCTCACGGTCGCCACGCGCATCGGTGGAACGGATCAGGGCTCCAACAGCCGCCTGCGCCTGGCGGTAGACAAGGCGCAGGCCGCCAGCATGCCCAAAGACCAGATCGAGGAAGCCATTGCGCGCGGCGCCGGCGTCGGCGAGCCGGGCGCCGAGCTTCACGCCGTTCGTTACGAGGGGTATGGCCCGGGCGGTGTCGCCGTGATCGTGGACTGCGTGACCGATAATCACAGCCGCACTGTCGCCGATGTGCGCCAGGCCTTCGCAAGCTGCGGCGGCAGCCTTGGCGCAGTCGGCTCGGTCTCCTATCTCTTCAATCCCGTGGGGCTCATGACGTATCCGCCCGGCACCAGTGAGGACCGGTTGATGGAAGTGGCGCTTGAAGCCGGTGCGGAAGACGTGCTGGCGCACGCCGATGGCTCCATGGAAGTGCTCACTGACCCGCTCGACTACGAAACCGTGCGGGCGCGCCTGATGGCCGACGGGTTCACTCCCACCACCAGCGAGATCACGCAACGCGCGTCCACATGCACGCGCGTGCAGGGGGAGGCCGCCGAATCGATGGTGCAGCTTCTCGACACACTCGATGACCTGGATGACGTTCAGAACGTCTACTCGAATGCCGAGATACCGGACGAGGTCCTGGCGCGCGTTTGATCCAGCGGCTTATGCCGCCGGAACCCCAACGGCCGTCGCGCAGACGCGTGCCGTGGCTTCCGTGCCGGTGCGGCTCGTGCGGGAGACGCACGTGCGCATTCTGGGGCTCGATCCGGGCTCCCGTCGCACGGGGTATGGCGTGATCGAGTGTGGGCCGTCCAAGCAGACGCAGCTCGCGAACGGGTGCATCGTCGCTGGCACCGGCGCGCTCTCGGAACGCCTGCGATGCATCTTCGAAGGCGTGCAATCGCTCATCGAGCGCTTCCAGCCGCACGAGATCGCGGTGGAGCGCGTCTTCCTCAATCGCAACGTCGACAGCGCCTTGAAGCTCGGGCATGCGCGCGGGGCCGCACTCTGCGCGGTGCCGGGGCAGATGCCCGTGTTCGAATACGCGCCCCGCGCCATCAAGCTTGCGGTCGTGGGGTTCGGCGGAGCCGAGAAGGAACAGGTCACGCACATGATCCGCGCGCTGCTCGGCGTTGAAGGTCGACTCCCGCCGGACGCCTCCGATGCGCTGGCCGTCGCCCTGTGTCATGCGAACTCGCGACGTCTCGCGATGCTGGGTCGCGCGAAATGATCGGGTCGCTTCGCGGCCGCATCACCTCCAAGACACCTCCGCAGCTCACTGTGGACGTGGGCGGCATTGGCTATGAAGTGGAAGCGCCGATGTCCACCTTCCTGCACCTGCCCGCAATCGGTGAGGAGGTGAAGCTGCTCACTCATTTCGTCGTGCGCGAGGATGCGCAGCTTCTCTACGGCTTCTCGACCGAAGACGAGCGTCGCCTGTTTCGCAGTCTGCTGAAGGTCTCGGGCATCGGGCCGAAAATCGGTCTCGCGCTCCTTTCCGGCATGAGCGTCGAAGCCTTCACGACGTGCGTGCGGAACCAGGATGTGGATGCGCTGATCCGAGTGCCCGGCATCGGTCGCAAGACGGCGGAACGCATGCTCGTGGAAATGAGGGATCGGCTCGCCCCCGCGAGTGGCGGCTCGGCGGACGCGCTGGTGCTGCAGGCGGATGCCGCTCCCGAGGCGGAGGCGTTCGCCGCGCTCGTCGCCCTGGGGTACCGTCCGCCCGAGGCAACGCGCTTGCTCAAGGCCGCCGGTCCCGGTACACACTCCACCGAAGAGCTGATCCGCCGTGCCCTGCAGAGCGCGGCCAAAGAGTAACGCGGAACAATGACTCCGATGGCCATCGACGCTGAACGCATCGTGACTGGCACGGCGACTCGTGAAGACGAGTCAATCGACCGGGCTATCCGTCCGCGCACGCTCGATGACTACGTCGGCCAGGCGGCGGTAAAGACGCAGCTCGAGATCTTCGTGAGCGCGGCCCGCCAGCGCGCCGAGGCGCTCGATCATGTGCTCATCTTCGGCCCGCCCGGTCTCGGCAAGACGACGCTCGCACACATCATCGCGAACGAGCTGGGCGTCACGATGAAGCAGACATCAGGCCCGGTGCTCGAGCGCCCCGCAGATCTCGCCGCCATGCTCACGAGCCTGCAGCCGCGCGACGTGCTGTTCGTCGACGAGATTCATCGCCTCCTGCCCATCGTGGAGGAAGTGCTGTACCCCGCGATGGAGGATTACCAGCTCGACATCATGATCGGCGAGGGCCCGGCCGCCCGGTCGATCAAGCTCGCCTTGCCGCCGTTCACGCTCGTAGGCGCGACCACGCGCGCGGGCTTGCTGACGGCGCCGCTGCGAGATCGCTTCGGCATCGTGCAACGGCTCGAGTTCTACAGCGTGGATGATCTCGAGCACATCGTCACGCGCTCCGCCGGCATCCTCGGCGTATCCATCGATCCGCCCGGCGCGCGCGGAATCGCCCGCCGATCGCGCGGCACGCCGCGCATCGCGAATCGGCTGCTGCGCCGGGTGCGGGACTACGCGCAGGTGAAAGCGAACGGCCACATCGACCTCGGGGTGGCGAGCGCCGCGCTCGATCTGCTGCAGGTCGATCCGGAAGGGTTCGACACGCTCGATCGCAAGTACATCCTCACCATCATCGAGCGCTTCGACGGCGGGCCGGTGGGTGTCGAGAGCATCGCGGCGTCCATCAGTGAAGACCGTGGCACGCTGGAAGACGTAGTTGAGCCGTTTCTCATCCAGCAGGGTTTCGTCATGCGCACCGCGCGCGGGCGCGTGGCCGCGCGCAAGGCGTATGAGCATTTCGGCCTGCGGGCCCCCGAGCGCCTGGCGAGCCTGCCGCTGTTCGAGGACGAACAGTGACGGTGCCCCCGACCGAAAAGCAATTCTCCTGGCCCGCGCGCGTTTATTGGGAAGACACGGACGGCGGGGGCGTCGTCTATTACGCGAATTACCTCAAGTTCCTGGAGCGCGCCCGCACCGAGTGGTTGCGCTCGCTCGGTTTCGTGCAGACGGAGCTCGCAAAGGATCCGGGAATCATATTCGTCGTGTCGAGCCTGAATATCGAGTATCGGCGGCCCGCGCGGCTCGACGACTCGCTCGTGATCGTCTGCACCTGCGAGCAGGAGGGCGCGGCCTGCCTGCGTTTCGATCAGCGCATCCTGCGGGGCGAGGAGTTGCTCGTGACCGCTTCGGTGCGGGTGGTCTGCCTCGGCGCTGCGACGTTCCGTCCAAAAAGATTGCCCGCCGCCATCGTGGAAGCGATGTCGGTCCGTTCACCGGAGCCCGTCTGACATGAACAGCGACCTCTCGATCATCAAGCTCATCATGGACGCCACGATCCCGGTGAAGATCGTGCTCGCCCTGCTGGTGCTGGCGTCCCTCGTCTCGTGGGCCATCATCTTCCGCAAACGCATCGTCATCGGCCGGGCCAGGAGGGAGGCGGACCAGTTCGAGCAGAACTTCTGGTCGGGCGGGGATCTGTCGCAGCTCTACCGGGGCATCGAGGCGCGCGGCAATGCCACGGGGATGTCGAGCATCTTCGAGTTCGGGTTTCGCGAGTTCGCGCGCCTGCGCCAGGGCGGGGGGATCCCGTCGGATCAGGTGCTCGAAGGCTCACGCCGCGCGATGCAGGTGGCGCGGCTGAAGGAAATCGACCGGCTCGAGCACAGCCTCGCGACGCTTGCGACGGTGGGTTCGACGAGCCCGTATGTGGGTCTCTTCGGAACGGTGTGGGGCATCATGAATGCGTTCTCGGGGCTCGGGAATGCGCAGCAGGCGACTCTCGCGATGGTCGCGCCGGGTATTTCCGAAGCGCTCGTCGCGACGGCGATTGGTCTCTTCGCGGCCATTCCCGCGGTGATTGCGTTCAACCGGTTTGCCGATCAGGTCGGGAGACTCGAAGTGAGATACGCGGCGTTCATGGAAGAGTTCTCCACGATTCTGCAGCGGCACGCCTCGCGTGGTGGGTCGTCCTCGCCAGCGGCACCGCCGGTGCAGGCTGCGGCACGAGGAGCCTGATCCATGGCGCAACTTCACAGGGGCCGGCGCCTGATGGGCGACATCAACGTCGTGCCGTACATCGATGTCATGCTCGTGCTGCTCATCATCTTCATGGTGACCGCGCCGCTGCTCGCGCAGGGCGTGAAGGTGGATCTGCCGAAGGCTTCCGCCGAGCCCCTGCCGCCGGATGCGCAGGAGCCGCTCGTGCTGTCGATCGACAGGCAGGGGCGCCTGTTCCTCAATGTGGGCGGCACGCCGAATGTGGCGATTTCCGAAGAAGTGCTCACGGCGCGGGCGACGGCGGCGATGCGCCGGAACCCGGATCGGGCGGTGCTGTTGAAGGCGGATGAGTCGATTCCCTACGGGCGCGCCGTCGATGCGATGGTGATTCTCCAGCACGCCGGCGCGAAGAAAGTGGGCTTCATCACCCAGCCGCTCGCCACTCGCAAGCCGATGGGCGCAACAGCCGACACGGCCGCTGGTGCCGCAGCGGCGCCCACTGCCACTGCACCCGCCGCAGGCACGGCCGCGGCCCCTGCGGGCTGAGCCGCCAGCGGTGCAGGCACGCGGGGTGCTTCCCTCCAGATGAGCATCGAACACAAGAGTGACCGATGGATTTCGGTGATCCAGTCCGTGGTGCTGCACGGGTTGGTGGTGGGAGCGCTCGCCTACGGCTTTTACGCGTACAAGCACAAGCCGGCAGCTCCCTCGCCCACGCTTGCCGTGGAAGCGAACGTCGTGGAGCACAAGAGCGCTGCCCCCGCTCCCGCGCCGAAAGCGCAGGAGCCACCACCCCCCGAGCCTGCGCCCCCGGAGCCCGAGCCCGAGCCGCCCCCGCCGGAAGACGTCGGGCCGCCCGCTCCGACGCCGGAGGAAATCCAGAAGCGCGAGCAGGCCGAGCGCGAAGAGCAGCAGAAGCAGGAGCAGCTGAAGCGCGAGGCGGAAGAACGTGTCGCCCTCGAGCGCAGGCAGGCCGAAGAGAAGGCCGCGGCCGAAGCGAAAGCGCGCGCGGAAGAGGAGCGCAAGCGCAAGGCGGCGGAGGCGAAGGCCGCCGAGGAAAGGCGCGCCGCCGAAGCCAAGCGCAAGGCCGAAGAGCAGCGCAAGGCGCAGCTGGCGCGCGAACAGGCACAGCGTGATGCGGAACTTCGCAGGACGCTCGAGGCCGAAGAGCGCGCGAACCAGTTGCGCTCGAGCGGCGTGGTGGCGAATTGGGTGAGCCAGATCGCGGCCCGTGTGACCCGGGCGTGGATCCGGCCCGCGAGTGCGCGCCCCGGCATCGATTGCGTCGTGCGCGTCACCCAGACACCTGGGGGCGAGGTCACGGCGGTGAGTGTAGGCCAGTGCAACGGCGATGCCGCGGTACGCGCGTCGATCGAAGATGCCGTGTATCGTGCGTCCCCGCTGCCGCCGGCACCGGATCCCGCGATCTTCGAGCGGGAGCTGGTGGTCAACTTCAAACCGGCGGACTGAACAGCAAAAGGAAGGACACGTAACGAGTGAAAGCGAGAACCATGACCGAACGCATGCGTAAGCTGCCTCTCGCGGCACTGGCTATTGCCCTCATTGGCGCACTCTTCGTGACGCAACCGGCGCGTGCCGAGCTGCAGATCGACATCACCAGCGGCGTGACGGACCCGATCCCCATCGCGGTCGTGCCGTTCAGCCGCGTGCCGGCCGATGGCGGCGTGGATGTGTCGGAGGTCGTCACGCACGATCTCGCCACCAGCGGTCGCTTCAAGACATTGCCACGCGCCCAGATGATGAGCACGCCGACGCGCGCGGCCGATGTGAACGCCGATGACTGGAAGTCTGGCGGCAGTGACTACGTGGTTGTCGGGCGCGTGTCTGGCGGCGGTGCCAGTAGCGGCGAGCTCGCCGTCGACTTCGACCTGGTCAACACGCTCACGGGCCAGACCATCGCGAGCCAGCGCTTCACCGGCCCGCCGGCGGCGCTGCGTAATGCAGCTCACCGCGTCAGCGACGTCATCTACGAAAAGATTCTCGGTGTGCGCGGGGCGTTCGCGACGCGCATCGCGTATGTGTCGGTCGATGGGCAGCCGCCAAAGCAGAACTATCAGCTCATCATCGCGGACTCGGACGGCGAGAATCAGCGCAAGGTGCTCGAGTCCCGCTACCCGATCATGTCGCCGGCCTGGTCGGCGGACGGGCAGTGGCTCGCTTACGTGTCTTTTGAGTCTCGGCGGTCCGCGGTTTATGTGCAGCAGGTGCGCACGGGTGAGCGTTCGCGTGTCTCCGCGCGGGCGGGCATCAACGGCGCGCCGTCGTTCTCACCCGATGGCAAGCGTCTCGCGCTCACGCTCGGCGGCACCGCCGGCAACCCGGACATCTTCGTGCTCGATCTCAGCACGCAGAACCTCATCCGTATCACCGACGATCCGGCGATCGACACCGAGGCGGTGTGGAGCAACGACGGGCAGTCGCTGTACTTCACGTCTGACCGCGCGGGCGGCCCGCAGATCTATCGCGTGGCCGCGAAGGCGGGCGAGCGGCCCAAGCGCATCACGTTCGGGGGCAGCTACAACGCACGCCCCCGCATCAGCCCCGATGGCACGCAGCTCGCGATGGTGACCCTCGATGGGGGCAACTACCGCATCGCCATTCAGGATCTCGCGTCCGGCAACATGCGGGTGCTTTCCAAGGGGCGCCAGGACGAGTCGCCGAGCTTCGCGCCGAACGGCGCCATGCTGATCTACTCGGGCTCCGAAGGGGGCCGCAGTCTGCTCGCGACCGTGTCGACCGATGCCCTGACCGGACAGCGACTGAAGAGCGATCAGGGTCAGGTGCGGGAACCTGTGTGGGGTCCGTTCGCTCAATAGCCGCGACATTGTCGCCACCGAGCGACCTGCAAGATTCACAGCGGCGATGGGGTGGGCCCATCGTTTGTGATAGAAAGCGCCCTCACCAACTGAGCGGTGGGGCTATGGGAGCGAAAAGTAATGCGTAAATCGCTTGTGCTGTTGGCCGTCATGCTGGCGGCGTCTCTGGCCGTTTCGAGTTGCGGCACCAAGAAGCCGGACGCGAACGCCGATGCCGCGAACACGAGCCAGAACTCCGGTGCGGACTCCTCGGGGGTCGGCCAGGCGTCTGCCTCGGAAGAGGGGGCGGAAGCTCCCGGCCCGCTGGAAGGGCTGCTCGCCAAGCGAACCATCTACTTCGACTTCGACAGCAGCGAGATCAGGGGTGAGGGCACGGACATCGTCGCGGCCCATGCCAAGTACCTCGCGAAGATGGGCGGCATGAAGGTGCGCCTCGAAGGCCATACCGACGAGCGCGGCTCCCGTGAGTACAACATCGGTCTCGGTGAGCGCCGTGCGCAGGCTGTGCGCCGCGCGCTGCTCCTGCAGGGTGCTGCTGAAGGCCAGATCTCGACGGTGAGCTACGGCGAAGAGCGTCCGGCCGCCGCCGGCAGCGACGAAGGCGCGTGGGCGAAGAATCGCCGCGTGGAGATCGTCTACCTGCAGTAACTTGTCCCGCGAGGTGGGCGTTTGATGGAGAGGTGTGCCATGCGAACCGTCGTTGCAGCCGTGCTGGTGTCCGTTCTGGTCTCAGCGTGCGCCGTTGCGCCAGAGGACGACCCGGTGCAGATCAAGCTGAACGATCTGGAAGGTCGCCTGCAACGCATCGAGCGCGCGAATCAGAGCGTGGTCGACATGGCACAGAAGCTCGATGCCACCCAGGCGGAGATCCGCACGCTGCGCGGGCGGATCGATGAGCTGCAGAACAACGGTGAAGCGCTGAAACGGCAGCAGCGCGAGCTGTATTCGGACCTCGACAAGCGCCTCACCGCGGTCACGGCGGGTGGCGCGGTTGGGGCTGAGCCGGGTGCGTTTGGCGCGCAAGGCGCAGCGGGTGCCGCCGGGGTTCCGGGCTCGCCGGGCTCCGCGCAGGCCGAGCAGGCGGCGTACTCGCAGGCGTTCGATGCGTTGAAGGCGTCGAACTATCCCGCCGCGATTTCGGGCTTCGAGTCCTTCCTCAGCAGCTACCCGAACAGCGCGATTGCGGAGAATGCGCAGTACTGGCTGGGCGAAGCGCATTACGCCAAGGGCGAGTACGACAAGGCGGCCATCGCGTTCCGCGTGGTCGGTGAGCGTTGGCCGAACTCGCGCAAAACTCCCGATGCGCTGCTGAAGCTCGGATACTCGCAGCTCGAGATGAAGCGCTACTCCGATGCCCGTGTGACGCTGGCGGATGTCACGCGCAAGTTCCCCGACAGCGACGCGGCGAAACTTGCGGCTGAACGGCTGCGCAAGATCCCCGCGGATGCGCGCTGACAGCGCACCTTCTCTCTACGGGAATGGCCCGGCTCAAAATCACCGAAATCTTCTATTCCCTGCAGGGTGAGGCCGATACCGCGGGGATCCCGACTACGTTCGTGAGATTGACTGGCTGCCCTCTGCGCTGCCAGTACTGCGACACCGCTTACGCATTTCACGGCGGTGAGTGGTGGGAGCTGGATGCAATCGTCGCTCGCGTTCGCGAGCTCGGCACGAAATACGTGTGTGTGACTGGCGGCGAGCCGCTCGCGCAGAAGGCGTGCGTTGAGCTGCTGCAGCGATTGGTGGAAGAGGGGTTCCGTGTTTCGCTCGAGACGAGCGGGGCGATGTCGCTGCTGGACGTGGACCCGCGCGTGGTGAAGGTCGTTGATGTGAAGACGCCGGGCTCCGGCGAGGAGCGTCGCAACCGCTACGATGAGCTCGGGCGGCTCGATTCGAAGGATCTCGTGAAGTTCGTCATCTGCGGGCGCGAGGATTACGAGTGGAGCCGCGCGAAGATGCAGGACCTCGCGCTGCCTTCCCGCTGCACGGTGCTGTTTTCACCCAGTGCGGATCAGTTGCCGGCGCGGGATCTGGCGGATTGGATTCTGGCGGACCGCTTGCCGGTGCGCTTTCAGCTTCAGCTCCACAAGGTGTTGTGGGGCAATACGCCGGGGAAATGAGCGATGGCTGCAGCGGTGGTGCTTTTGTCCGGCGGCCTCGATTCGGCGACGACGCTTGCGATCGCGCGGTCGCAGGGGTTCGAGTGTCATGCGCTGTCGGTCCACTACGGGCAGCGGCATTCGGCTGAGCTTGATGCGGCTCGGCGCGTGGCCGCGGCGCTGGGTGCGCGGGATCATCGGGTCATGAGCGTGGACCTTGCGGGGATCGGCGGGTCGGCGTTGACCGATACGTCTATCGCTGTGCCCGAGGCGCCGGGGCAGGGCAGCGCGAGCGGCGGCATCCCCATTACCTACGTTCCCGCGCGCAACACGATGATGCTGTCGCTGGCGCTGGCCTGGGCCGAGGTGCTCGGGGGCCGCGACATATTCATCGGCGTGAACGCTGTGGATTATTCGGGCTACCCGGACTGCCGCCCCGAGTTCATTGCCGCTTTCGAGGAACTCGCCACCCGCGCCACGAAAGCAGGCGCGGAGGGCGCCTCGTTCCACATTCACGCGCCGCTGATCCGCCTCTCCAAGGCTGACATCGTGCGGGAGGGCACGCGGCTGGGGGTGGACTTCGCGGCCACGGTGTCCTGCTATCAGGCGGACTCGGAGGGCCGCGCCTGCGGCCGCTGCGACTCCTGCCGCATCCGCCGGGACGGCTTCGCCGCGGCCGGTTTAGCCGACCCTACCCGATACAAGCCGCTGTAGTATCATGCGCGCCCCCGCGAGGGGCCCTCGCGGCCCCGGCGCCCGCCGGGGTGGTAGCTCAGTCGGTAGAGCATCGGACTTTTAATCCGCTGGTCGAGGGTTCGATTCCCTCCCACCCCACCAATCCCTCATCCCACTACGTCCCAAGAAGGCCCAGAAGGTGCGAAAAGCACGTGTTTTCTAGGGTTTCCTGTACGTCGTCGTCTTAGGCTGTCCGTTGACAGCCTACCACAGAAGGGGGTACTGATGGGGGTGCCGGATGCCGGCGAGGCATCGATACCCCCAGCTCCGATACCCCCACATGCTCACGGAAAAAGAGCTGAAAAATGCGAGGCCGCGAGGGAAGCCGTACAAGCTTGCGGCGGGCGGTGGGCTGCATCTGCTCATCAAGCCGAGTGGGTCGCGGCTCTGGCGGCTCAAGTACCGCGTAAACGGGCGCGAAAAGCTGCTGTCATTCGGGATGTATCCCGAAGTCTCACTGAAGCTCGCGCGCGAGCGGCGGGACGAGGCGAGGCTGGCCATCCGGAAGGGCATCGATCCAGGTGCTCAGCGTAAGGCCGAGAAGATCGCGGACGCGGAGACGTTCGAAGCCGTGGCGCGCGAGTGGTTCGGGAAGTTCGCGTCGAGCTGGGCTGAGAGCCATTCAAGCAAGGTCATTCGGCGACTGGAGCTGGATGTGTTTCCCTGGTTGGGCGCGCGGCCGATCCGGAGCATTTCGCCGCCCGACTTGCTTGGATGCCTGCGACGGATCGAAGCACGCGGGGTGATCGAGACGGCGCATCGCGTTCACCAGTGCTGCGGGCAGATTTTTCGGTACGCGGTGGCAACGGGGCGGGCGGATCGTGACCCTTCGGCCGATCTGCGTGGCGCTCTATCGCCAGTGGCGAGCAGACACCTCGCCAGCATCACTGACCCGGTGAAAATCGGCGCGCTGCTGCGTGCGATGGATAACTACGTTGGCACGCATATCGCGCGGTGTGCGTTACGGCTCGCGCCGTTGGTGTTCGTGAGACCGGGCGAACTGCGGGCCGCTGAGTGGCAAGAGTTCAACCTTGACGGCGCTGAGTGGAGGATTCCGGCAGAGCGTATGAAGGCGAGGGTGCAGCACATCGTCCCACTGTCGCGCCAGGCCGTTGAAATTCTGCGCGAGCTTCATCCGCTGACTGGCTCCGGGCGGTATCTCTTTTCGTCGGCGCGCACAGATTCGCGGCCCATGTCGAACAACACGGTCAACGCCGCCCTGCGTAGGCTGGGATATTCGACGGACGAGATGACGGGTCACGGTTTTCGCAGCATGGCGAGCACTCTGCTCAACGAGCAGGGCTGGGGTTGCGATGCGATCGAGCGGCAGCTCGCTCACGGCGAGCGAGATGAAGTACGCGCCGCCTACAATTACGCTCAATACCTGCCCGAGCGACGGAAGATGATGCAAGCGTGGGCGGACTATTTGGATCGGCTGCGTTCTGGAGCTCCTGTTGTGGGCATCAAGCGAACGGGTTAGGCATCGAGAGAATCTCACACAAACGGGCACCGTGATGACAGAGGAACCGCAAAGGGAGAGTGGTGCGAGCACTCTTCGGGACGATCTGCTGAGGGGCTACGCGGACGGCCGCTTTGTTGAGACTGTCTATGCCTGCTCATTGGCGGCTCGTGACGAGCGCGACGTTGTCGCCTTGGAAGTCGCAGCCCTGCAGAACGAGGGCCTCGTAGATGTCGTTGGTGAGTTCGAGAATCTGAAAAGCAAGTCCGCCAACGGCGGACGATTCTTCTCGATGCGGCGTGTTTTCGAAAAAGCATTGCCGCACATCAACGCCAATTTGCCCGCAGTCATGCGCTGCGTTCTCCGGCTCTACCGCGACGCCGGAAACGACATGGCGGCGGGCATGATCTTCGACAGCTACATCGGATTCTGCACGAAGAACGCATCGCGCCCTCGAGATGCGCTGGCGGCTATCAAGGCAAACCCCGTGGAGTTCGCGGACTTGCTGACCGCCTCACTCGTGGCGGGTTCGCTCATCGACCGTCCGATGTATCTTGCCGAAGCGATGCGTCTTTGCGGTCATGACAACATCGAGCTGCGAAGGCGTGCGGTGTTCGCGATTGGAAGAATCGACTGGCCCACGGGAGAGATGGCGAGCGATGCGGCGTTCGAGGCGCTAGAGGCCTCTGCAGAATGCGAAACCGACGACCACATTCTCGGGAGCGTCGTTAAATCGGCGTTCGCGCTCTCGCAGAAAGATAAGACCCGGGAGCTGCGCACGGTCCCGCTCATCGCGCTCGCTCTTTCGAAAGGAGCGGAAGTCTCGCTTCATGCGGCGTCCGAACTGTTCGGTTTTTTCACGAAAGAGCTTTCCCCGGCGCTGCTGGACACCTTGCTGGAGGCGCTTAAGCGGGTAAAGCCCGGAAATAAAGGAACGCTGGACAATATCGATCCCGGTATCGAGCACCTGCTTAAGAGCCAGGAGCCAGAGCGGGGAATTGCGTTTCTCGAGGAGCTGATGCTCACCCACGCAGGCGCACTCTCGCTCGGAGTCTTCGATAGCGTTCTGCATCACGTCGCCCAGACTCCACCGTTGTTCGGCAGGCTAGCGACGCGGTGGTTTCTGAAAGGCGACCGGGTTCTATGTGATGGGCTCGTGGAAGTGTCTCACAAGCTGTACGGTGCGAACGTGGCGCTTCCCGTCGACCCCACTGAACTGGTGCCCAAGGACAGAGTTCATCTCATCTTCCTGGCGCGGAAGATAGTTGGCTATTTCGTGACATCTCCACTGCTCGCGGCAAGCCTCATTGTGTCGTTGATGAGAGAAACCGACGACAAGGGTGTGTTGGAAGCGCTGAAGCAGACTCTGCTGGACCCGTTGCTTCTGAATTACCCAAGCCTCGCCGAGTCCTACCTTGCCAACGAAGCACGGAAGGGAACCGGTGCCGTAGAGGTTGCGCTTGATGAAGCAATCAAGTCGCTAGACGCATACTTCGCGACGCTCCATTCAGTCGGCGTGATCCGCGAGCTGCACCCAAGCGAGGAGCAACGTGAGGCTCACATGCGCCAGTTTGGAAGGCAGGTCGCCGATTCGTTTCGGGAGGCCGAGAAGAAGTCCGTCTTCTACGGCCTCGTCTCCAAATCTGTCCTGCTCTATGGCAGGAAATCCGTCCATCGAGTCTACGGGCCGGGCGGCGAGTCACGCCGCATGGAAACGGCCCTGGGTAACTACTCGGCAAAATTCGACTTGCCGCGCATGGATAACATAGACCCGGTGAGCCTGGATTACATGATCCGGATGTACAGGGCAGAGAGGTTTAGGAGCAAGTGAAGCTCATCATCAAGGAGTATTTGGCTTCGCTCAAGGAACGCGGCGAACTCGACGCGATTCTTCCCGATTTGCTCAGTCAGCTCGGGTTGAACGTGTTTTCGCGCCCGGCGCGGGGGACGCGGCAGAACGGCGTAGACGTCGGCGCTGTCGGCAGCCTGGACGGCCAGCCCGAGAAGGTCTACCTGTTTACGATCAAGCCCGGCGATCTCACGCGGGCATCCTGGAATGCCGATGGCCCGCAAGCTGTGCGTCCTTCCTTGGACGAGATTCAGGACGCTTACATACCGAACCGCCTTCCAAGCGAGCACCGGGACAAGGACATCGTGATATGCGTGTGCTGCGGCGGCGATATTCAGGAACAGGTGCGCGAGCAATGGGAAGGTTACGTTTCGCAGAGGGCCGCCGGGAAGCTGTCCTTCCAGGAATGGAACGGCGACAGGCTTGCTGAACTCATACAGTCCAGTTTCCTTCGGGAGGATCTGCTTCCGGCAAACTCGCGTTCGATGCTTCGGAAATCCCTCGCTTTGCTGGACGAACCGGAGGCATCTCATCGCCAATTCGTACGGCTGATAGCCTCGCTATCGGCCATCGAGGGGAAGAGCGATGCCGACCGTCTGACCGCACTTCGCCAGATAAGCCTCTGCCTTTGGATTCTGTTCGCGTGGGCGCGGGATAACGGCAATCTCGAGTCCGCGTACCTGTCCGGCGAAGTCGCGCTGCTTCACGGCTGGTCGATCGCACGAATGTATCCGGAGCGAAGTTCGAAGACGGAGAGGGCTGTTCACGCTGCCCTTGTTTCGGTTCTCTCGACGTATCAGCTCATCGCAACCGAGTACATGACGAAGAACATTTTGCCGCATGTCGAGAAGCAGCACGGATTGTCCAGCGCCGTCCGTGCGTCTTGCGGCCTCGATGTGAACCTGAAGCTTTTCGACGTGCTTGGTCGAATGGGAACGGCGGGGCTATGGAGTTACTGGAGCGCCCTGCAATGCGATGACGAGCAGGCCGAGCTTCGCCAAAGGTTCCTGGACGTGATGCGTAGCTACACCATGTCAATCCGGCAGATGATCGAAAGCAATCCTGCGCTTCTGCTGCCGATCAAGGACGACCAAGCCATCGACATATCGATTGCGCTGCTTCTGTGGTCGTTCTGCGAGGATGAGGAAGCGAGGGGCTTCATCGAATGGTGGCTTCCCGAAATGCTCGGTCGAGCGAGTTTCGCCTACGCGTCCCACGGCCTTTACCCATGCACGTTGGATCGCTACAGCGATCTCTTAGAACACCCGAAGAAGGGCGACGAGGAGTATCGCAGGAATGTCACGCAGGGCAGTCTTCTGTATCCAACGATTTCGCTCTATGCGGCTCTCTATGACATCGATGAGCTGTTTCAGGCGGTTTCGGATCTGAAGAAGGAGCACTTCCAGCACTGCACTTTTCAGTTCTGGTTTCCCGACGAAACATCCGAGGTGCACATCTACAAGGACTCAGACGGGCACGGCGCCGTGCCGACGCATGTGGGGGTCGAGCGGACGAAAGGAGAGTTGATAAAGGAAGTGTTGGATGAATGCGAGCAGTCGGCGCACTTCAAGAAGCTGTCCGCCGTCGAACAAGGAATGTGGCCGATCGTCATTGTGGCCTGCCGTCACTACAGGCTACCTGTTCCGCTGCATTTGCTAGAAAGCATATTGAAGGCAAAGGCAACGCCGCCGCCTGAACAGGACGGCGACGGGGTTCCCCCTGCACGACCTTCAGTGTGAATCGCGGGCTCAAAAACAGCCATGGAGCCAGGCACGGTCGCCCCGAAGAACTCGCGCTACGCACCGTCTGTCTCGCCCGACGTCTTTAGCACTTCGGGCAACAAACGGTACACGTATTCGTGCATCCAGGTGTTCCCGCCACCATATGCGAGTTCCTCGTCTGCGACCTGGAATGTGAGGACGGGCGAGAGCGAACCATTGCCATAGTCCACAGATGCGGAATCGTCGATCAACGAAGTAACCGCGAAGGCGATTGACCCCGTGAGTTGCTCCACGAGTTCCTCGGGGGCGCTGACCTTCTTCAGCTCGCGCGCTACAGCTTCCAGAATCGCCGCCGTGAGTCGCTGCTGACGCTCATCGAAGGTGGTGTCTGAAACTAGCTTCATCGGCGATCTCGCAGCAAAGAGTTAGGCCTCACGGGCCTTTTCCATTCCACACGCCCGTCTTTGAGAAGAAGCGCGCACCTGCGTATCCAACAGCATTCCCCAAAGCATCGAACGCAGGTCGGATCGCTGGGTGTGCAGTGTCCGAAGCGCCATATTCCGTCAGTACGCACTCGGGCAAGTGCAACACATCCCGATCGATCTCGACGTGTTCATCTTCAAAGGCATCGTTACTAACAAAGTAGCGCGCCCCACGTACGCCCTCTAGGGTCAACATCAATATGAGCGGCGGCTCTACGCCCAGCTTCTTGAGTCCGGCGAGATACTGGTCATAGCGCTCAAAAAAGCTCTGCTCCAACCCTCGCCCTGGGACTCCCAGCCCACGGTCAGTACGCCTGAGAATATTGGCCTTGGTGGCCTCAACGGCCCCATTCCGAAAGATCTGCGTATACCCGTGATTCTGCTCACCACCGCGCTCGTTGATCACTCCTTCAAAGTTGAACCGTGGTGACATGCCCGTGCTCCCCAGCGGGGCGAATGCATTGTGTACTTTGTAGATCTCGACAAGATCCAATGTGTCTGTCGACAGGAGCGCAGACTGCGGAACAACGTGGAATATGAGTCGCCCGCCGGCCACGAGAGGGCGTGCCGCTTCCGACGTCTGAATGAGGTGCAGGCGTTCATTCCTAAAGCGTCGGGCGCTGTCAATTGCGCCTGCGCTCTGACCGAACAGGGAGCGAAGCTCGTCCACGCTCGCTTCATGGCATCCTGAGGAGTTCCTAACCCAGAAGCGATTCGACCCTTGCGCTGAAATGCGATGCGGTGGCCTCCAACTTCTAGGCACGCGAATGACGATAGCGTTAGCCGCGTTGCTCAGTCGAACGATGCGAAGAGCGCAGCCAAGGATAGCCGGCTCAATACCCGCCCGAATAATTTGGCCCAAGCGCAGTGCCTCGGTATCAACGTCCGCAACTGACAAGCCGGGTAAGCCTACAGCGACGCCTCGATCTTCCTTAATTCCGAGTATCAGGTGGCCGCCGTGAGCATTCGCGAATGCCGAAACGACCTTCAACAGTTCGCGTTTATCAGCATCGGTGGTCCCGT
>JBDZVF010000558.1:0-3616 GCA_040255575.1 Pseudomonadota bacterium
TGGCAGGCCGAATAGCCGATGGACAGCAAAATGGGCTTGCCCTGAGCCTTTGCGAGCTGCAGCGCTTCGGGCCCCCACGGGTACCACTCCACGGGGTTGCGCGCGTGCTGTTGCAGATAGGGGCTGGTTTCCCCGGCGAGCCGGTTCATGAGTCGCGACCGCTTTCGAGTAGAATGCGCGCCACTATAGCGCGCACGGCCGCGCCCGCATCGAATTCAATGTCAACAGACGTAACGGTCCTCAAGCTCAAGCGCGGCGAAGATCGCCGCATTCGCGCCGGCCACCCCTGGGTGTTCAGCAACGAGATCGACAATGCCGCGACACCTCTTGCGAAGGTCTCGCCGGGCGCCGCCGTGCGCATTCATTCGGATCGCGATCAGTTCCTGGGCCATGCGTATGCGAATCCGCATGCGCTCATCTGTGCCCGCATCGTGGGGCGCGACATCGGGCAGCCGCTCGACCGTTCGCTCCTCGTGCATCGGCTGAACGTGGCCCTGGCGCTGCGCGAGCGGCTCTCGCACGAGCCTTACTACCGCCTGGTGTTCGGCGAGTCCGATGGGCTGCCCGGTCTCGTGCTCGATCGGTACGGCGACATCCTCGTCGGCCAGATCGCCACCCGCGGCATGGAGGTGCTGCGCCAGGAGATCGAGGAAGTGGTTCGTGCCGTGCTCGCACCACGCGGCATGTACTGGAAGAACGACTCCGGCGCGCGCGATCTCGAGCAGCTCGCCTCCGTGGCCGAGGTCGCCTTCGGCGAAGTGCCCGAGGAGGTGGAGGTGATCGAGGCCGGCATGCGCTTCGTGGCGCCACTCGCCCACGGGCAGAAGACCGGCTGGTTCTACGACCAGACCGCCAACCGCGCGCGTCTCGCACGGTACCTCTGGGCCGGAGCACGCGTGCTCGACGTGTGCAGCTACGTCGGCGCATGGGCGGTCACCGCGCTCGGCCACGGCGCCCGCTCCGCAACCTGTGTGGACTCCTCGGAAACCGCCTTGGCCTATGTCAAACGCAATGCGGAGGCGAACGGCATGCAGGTGGAGACGTTGCACGCGGATGCATTCGACGCCCTGAAGCAGCTGCACGAGCAGGGCGAGCGTTTCGACGTGGTGATCGTCGACCCGCCGGCCTTCATCAAGCGCAAGAAGGACATCCCGCAAGGCACCGCCGCGTATCGCAAGCTGAACCAGCTCGCCATGAACCTCATCGGGCGAGACGGCTTGCTGGTGAGCTGCTCCTGCAGCTATCACCTGTCGGCGGACGATCACGTCGAGGCGATCCAGGCCGCGGCCCGCCATGGCGGGCGGTTCGTGCAGATCCTGGAGGCGGGGGGGCAGTCCCCCGACCATCCGGTGCACCCGGCCATTCCCGAAACCCGTTACCTGAAGGCGCTCTTTTGCCGCGTGACGCGCGAATAGGCGGTGTCCGGCTCGCAGTAAGCCGCGCTCCTGCCGTCGAACATCGCTAAACTCCGCGTCTTCGATTGCACCAGGACCGCAACCGGGCACCACGACGTTCCGCTCGTTCACCGCCACCGTAGACCACATGCTGCAGTTTCCCGGCTTCAACAAGATCGCATTCGAGATCGGCCCGTTCTTCGGCCTCGGGCCCATCAAGGTCCACTGGTACGGCATCATGTACCTGCTCGGCTTCGGGGCGGGCTGGTGGCTCGGGCGGCGCCGCGCCGCGCAGCCGGGCAGCACGTGGAACCCGAACCACGTCGACGATCTCGTGTTCTACACGATGCTCGGCGGCATCCTCGGCGGGCGCATCGGTTACGTGCTCTTCTATGGGCTCAAGTTCTGGCACGAGGATCCCTGGTATCCCGTGAAGATCTGGGACGGTGGCATGTCCATCCACGGTGGGCTCATCGGCGCCATCGTGGCGCTCGTGATCTTCGCGCGCACCCACCATCGCAACATCGGCGATGTCTTCGACTTCACCGTGCCGCTGCCGGGCCTCGGCATCTTCTTCGGGCGCATCGGCAACTTCATCAACGGGGAGCTGTGGGGCAAGGAGACGACGCTTCCCTGGGGCTTCAACTACAACGGCCGGGTGCTGCATCCCTCGCAGCTGTACGAAGCGGTGCTGGAAGGGTTGCTGCTCTTCATCCTCCTGTGGTGGTTCACGTCCAAGCCGCGGCCGCGCCTTGCGCCGACGGGGCTGTTCCTTGCGTACTACGGCACCGTGCGATTCCTCGTGGAGTTCGTGCGAGTGCCGGATGAGCAGCTCAGCTACCTGGCCCACACCGGCTGGCTCACCATGGGTCAGGTGTTGTCCGCGCCCATGATCCTCATCGGCATCTACCTGCTCATCAGGTCTCATCAGCGTCCGGTGCCCTCGGGCAACCTGGGCGCGGTCACCCAATGAAGGCGTATCTCGAACTGCTGCGGCGGGTGAAAGAAACGGGCGCGCGCAAGGGCGATCGCACCGGCACCGGCACGCTGTCGCTGTTCGGGCAGCAGATGCGCTTCGACCTGTCGCAGGGCTTTCCGCTCGTCACCACCAAGAAGATTCACGTGCGCTCGGTCATCTGCGAGCTGCTGTGGTTTCTGCGTGGTGAGACGAACGTGGCCTGGCTGCACGAGCAGGGCGTGACCATCTGGGACGAGTGGGCGGATGAGCACGGGGAGCTCGGCCCGGTCTACGGCAAGCAATGGCGATCGTGGCCCGCGCCGGACGGCCGCACGATCGACCAGATATCACAGGTGGTCGAGCAGCTGCGCACCGACCCGGACTCCCGCCGCATCATCGTGAGCGCGTGGAACGTGGGGGAGCTGGAGAAGATGGCGCTCATGCCGTGCCACGCATTCTTCCAGTTCTACGTGGCCGACCGGAGACTCTCCTGCCAGCTCTATCAGCGCAGCGCGGATATGTTCCTCGGTGTGCCGTTCAACATCGCAAGCTATGCGTTGCTCACGCACATGATGGCGCAACAGTGCGACCTGGAAGTGGGCGAGTTCGTGTGGACCGGTGGCGACTGCCACCTCTACCTCAACCATCTCGAGCAGGCGAACCTGCAGCTCCAGCGCGAGCCGCTGCCGTTGCCCGCTCTCAGGATCCGGCGCCGGCCGGCGTCGATTTTCGACTACCAGTACGAGGACTTCGAGATCGTGAATTATCAATTCCATCCTGCCATCACGGCGCCGGTGGCGGTCTGAACCATGGCTGCGACACGTATCGACCGGAGCCGCAAGCCCTCCAAAACCGAGGATCATCCGCTCTATGTCGTGCGCCGCTCCAGGGTGCACGGCTACGGCGCGTTCGCGACGCGCGACATCAAGAAGGGCGAGACGATCGACGAATACCTCGGCGACCGCATCACGCACGCGCAAGCGGACAAGCGCTACGAGGACCATGACGAGAACGATAACCACACGTTCCTTTTCATCGTCGACAAGAAGACCGTGATCGACGCGGGCGTCGGCGGCAACGACGCGCGCTTCATCAATCACAAGTGCGATCCGAACTGCGAGTCCGAGATCAAGAAGGGGCGCGTGTTCATCATCGCCACCCGCAAGATCGCCAAGGGCGAGGAGATCGGCTACGACTACCAGATCGGCCGCGAGAAGGACGATCCGGAGAACGTCGACGAGATCTACGCCTGCCGCTGCGGCTC
>JBDZVF010000559.1:0-3586 GCA_040255575.1 Pseudomonadota bacterium
AGACCATTCGCACGATGGGCGACAAGGTGTCGGCTATCAAAGTGATGAAGGCGCACGGTGTGCCCTGCGTGCCCGGTTCCGACGGCCCGCTCGGGCAGGATCCGGACGAGAACCTGCGCGTGGCGCGCGACATCGGCTACCCGGTCATCATCAAGGCGTCAGGCGGCGGCGGTGGCCGCGGCATGCGCGTGGTGCACGCCGAGGCGGCGCTGCTGAACGCTATCAACATCACGCAGGCGGAAGCCCGCGCGGCGTTCGGCAATGCCCAGGTGTACATGGAGAAGTTCCTCGAGAAGCCGCGCCACATCGAGTTCCAGGTGCTCGCGGACGCGCACGGCAACGTCATTCACCTGGGCGAGCGCGACTGTTCCATGCAGCGCCGTCACCAGAAGGTGGTGGAAGAAGCCCCGGCTCCCGGCATTACGGCCAAACAGCGTCGCGTCATGGGCGATCGCGTGGTCGACGCCTGCAAGGCCGTCGGCTATCGCAGCGCGGGCACGCTGGAGTTCCTGTATCAGGATGGCGAGTTCTACTTCATCGAGATGAACACGCGCATCCAGGTGGAGCACCCCGTCACGGAGCTCATCACCGGCATCGACCTCGTGAAGGCTCAGCTGCTGATCGCAGCAGGCGAGCGTCTGCCTTATGTTCAGAGCGACATCCAGATTCGCGGCCACGCGATCGAGTGCCGCATCAACGCGGAAGACGCGAAGACCTTCATGCCTTCGCCGGGCCCCATCCGCCTGTGGCATGCGCCGGGCGGTCCGGGTGTGCGGGTGGATAGCCACGTCTATTCCGGCTACAACGTGCCTCCGCATTACGATTCGCTCATCGGCAAGGTGATCACGCACGGGGACACGCGCGATGCTGCGATCGCCCGCATGCGCAACGCACTCGCGGAGATGGTGATCGAGGGCATCAAGACGAACGTGGCTCTCCATCAGGAGATCTTCAATCACCAGGCCTTCCAGAAGGGTGGAACAGACATCCACTATCTCGAAAGGCGGCTGGGGCTGCGTTAGCGCACGGGTGCTGCCTTGGCACCACCTGCGTACATCGAACTGAGTTTCGAGCTCCGCGATCTCGACGTCGAGATCGCGGAGAATGCCTGCTTCGAAGCGGGCGCCACGAGCGTCACCTTCAGTGACCTGCGCGACGATCCGGTGCTCGAGCCCGCGCCGGGCGAGTTTCGGCTCTGGCCTGCGACGCGGCTGCAAGCGCTGTTCGCCGGCGATGTGGATGCACCCCGTACGGTGGCAGCATTGGCCGCAGCGCTCGCCATTCCGGCGGATCAAATCGCTGTTCGCCCCATTGAGGACCGCGTGTGGGAACGAGAGTGGCTAAAGGACTTCCACGCCATGCGCTTCGGCCAGAGACTTTGGATAGTCCCGCATCACGAGACGGTGACCGACAGCGGCGCCGTGGTGGTGAAGCTCGACCCAGGTCTCGCCTTCGGTACGGGCACGCACCCTACGACGGCACTCTGCCTCGAATGGATGGAAGGTAACGTGCAGCAAGGCTCGACTGTCATCGATTACGGCTGCGGTTCCGGCATTCTGGCCATCGCAGCGGCGAAGCTGGGCGCCCGTCACGCTTCATGTTTCGACATCGACCCGCAGGCACTCATCGCCACTCGTGACAACGCCACCGCTAACGAGGTGGGCAATCGCGTGCAGGTTTACGAAGCCCCGGAGGATCTGCCCCGCCCCGTGGATTTGCTGGTCGCCAACATCCTTTCCGGTCCGCTGTGCGAGCTGGCCCCAAGCTTTGCCGCACTGGTGCGGCCCGGCGGCTCACTCCTCCTCGCCGGGTTGATGGAGCATCAAGCCGCCGAAGTGGCAGAGGCGCACAGTGCATGGTTTGATATGCGCCCCTTTGGAAAGCGGGACGACTGGGTGGGTCTCTCGGGACGCCGCCGCTTCTGAAGTAAACACCACTCATGTTTACCGTCTGCCCCAAATGCGCGCTCACGCTGGTCGTGACGGCGCAGGATCTGCGAGTGGCCCAGGGCTACGTTCGCTGCGGGCGGTGCTCGAACGTTTTCAACGCGATCGTCGGGCTCACCGATGACCGCGGGGCGCTCGCGCAGGCGAATCCGCAGAGCACGGCGACCACGTCGATCATCCGCAAGGCTCCCTCGATCTCCGATGACGAGCCGGCGCCCTCCGATTCGTTGAGCGAAACGGGCGAATCCGAAGAGATCTATGCGGAGCCCGAGCCGAGCGAGGTCAGGTTCCAGGAGGTGTTCGCCGAGCCGACGCCGCCACCGCGCTCCACCGCGCGCACCCCGGCGCCGACGCCGGCTGCGACCGCGGACACGCACGCGCAGGGCCCGATCTCTTTCTTCGCGCCGCCGCCGGGCGCCGCGGCGAAGCCCGCTCCGAAAGAACTCGACAGCGAGAAGCGCTACTCGGATACCGAAGGCATCGACACGTATCCGGAGAGCGAGCTCGAGTTCAACCCCGACGTCACCGATGTGACGAAGGTGTTCGTCGAAGCCGCACCCGTCGCGTTCAAGGGCGACGCCACCGGCAAGTTCCGCAAGTTCGTGATGGGCGCCGAGCAGCCAGACCTGCTCGAGCCGCCCACACCGAATCCGCCCCCCGGGACGGATGGCGCAAGGCCGACGCCGGGCGCGGGCAACGCGAGGCCTCAGGCGGCCGCCGGCCCGGCAGCCGCGCGCGGCAACGCGTCCGTGCCGAATGCGACGGGCGCTTATGCGACCGGCTTCAACGCCGGCAGCGCGAACGCGGGCACTTCGGGCGCGGTCTCGATCGTGAAGCCAGGCTCCGCCCGAAGCGGCGTATCGGCCTCCCCGGCGCCCGCGCCGCGCACCCCGCCCGCGGCGAGCCCGCCGCAAGGCCCGCCCGATAACGACGACGAGGATCTCGAGATCGACGGCGAGCTGCGTTCGCTCGCCGCACGACTCGATGGCACCGGCAGCAGACCCGCGAAGTTTCCGCCCGCCGCCGCGAACGATGAGGCCGTGGAAGGCGCGACAGACGATGAGGGCAGCGGCCTTGGCGATATTTACGCCAAAGCGGTTCCGCGTCCGCGCCCGCCAGCGACGCCACCGAGCCGCGCCACCTCAGCGCGACGCGCCTCGCGAGATACCTATTCCGATGACGGCGACTTCGACACCTACGCGAACACGCCGGATGTCGATGCCGAAATGCAAGCGGTCGATAGCGCAATCGACACCTTCACGCCCGCCACTCCGCCGCGCTCGCGATTCATGTGGTGGGTCGCAGGGGCCGCGGTGCTCAGCCTGCTGCTCGCGGGCCAGGCGATTCATCACAACCGGCACTCGCTGGCGACGAGCCCGCTCCTCAACCGGCCGCTCACCAAGCTCTACAAGGCGATCGGCGTGCCGCTCGTGCCGAGCTGGGACCTGCGCTCGTACGACGTGCGCCAGCTCGGCGCCTCGACCAGTGAAAGTGGCGATGGCACGCTCACCGTGCGCGCGAGCCTCAAGAACAATGCCTCACAGCCGCTTCCTCTGCCGCTCCTGCGCATCACGATGCAGGATCGTTATGGAAACCGCATTGCGACGCGCGACGTGCCTCCGGCCGGCTACGCGCCCGGT
>JBDZVF010000057.1:0-19703 GCA_040255575.1 Pseudomonadota bacterium
GTGCTTCACTTTCGAAATCCAGACGTGCCCGCTCTTCGCCCTGGTTCTGCAGGATGTAGTACCACACGGCCGTGGAAGCGAGCGAAACGCCGAGCACGACAAACGGCAAGATGGCGGACATGCGCAGTCGCGCAAGCCGCCCGGTTTCGGGGCTGGCAAGGTTCTGCTCGAGCTGCGGGGGTGACGGAGCGTTCGCCAGAAGAGATCCTCATTCGGCTCGCACGGTTACGTCCGAACGGTTACGGTCGCACGGACTGAATGGCCGTCAACAGGGCGTGCTGACTGAATGGTTTCACGAGTACGGCACGCGCGCCAAGCTCACGCGCCAGTGCCTCGCGCGCGGCTTGGCAGGTGGCGGTGACATCGGCCGACATCGCGATGACCGGTGCGTGAGGTATGGCCTGCGCCAGCTGCATCACGGTGCGGCGGGCGGCCCGATAAGGTGCGGGCACGTCCACCAGTATCAGGTCGCAACCCTGCGCGCGCTGCCGGGCGTCGGCGAGGTCGGTGGCGCACAGGGCTTCGGCACCGGCCATCCCCAGCCATTCGACGATCAGGGCGCGGATGAGGTGATCGGACTCGAGCACCAGCACCCGGCGCCGTGCGGAGCCCGATCGGGTCGGGGCAGTCGGTTCGAGGTTCGGCGTGTTCATCGGGAGCCATTCAGCTCGGCTGCTGTTACGGCAGGGTTTCTCCCTCTTTCGGCGTATTTCGGCTGTAATAGTTGTGGGGTTACCCGCTTCGCGCGTTTGTGCGATTGTCGCGGGCATGACCGCGAGGGCAGGCGTTGTGAGCAGTACGACTCAGACAGCTGATGTGACGCATGTTCTCGTCGTCGACGACGACCGCGATCTTTGCAACCTCGTCAGCGAATACCTCGGCCAGAATGAGATTCGCGTGACGGCGGTGGCTTCCGGCAGGCAGATGATGGAAGTGATCGGCCGCGAGGCCATCGATCTGCTGCTGCTCGATCTGCGCCTGCCGGGCGAGGACGGTATGCAGCTTGCGCGCACCGTGCGCGCCACCTCCAAGATGCCGATCGTGATTCTCACGGGTCGCAACGAAGAGGCCGATCGGGTGATGGGCCTCGAGCTCGGGGCGGATGATTACGTCACCAAGCCTTTTTCCCCGCGCGAGCTGCTCGCGCGCATTCGCGCTGTCATGCGCCGGTCCCAGATGGAAGCGACGCCGACGGCGCGCGACGAAAGCCTGCGTGCCTATCGTTTCGCCGGATGGGAGCTCAACGTGAGGCTGCACCGGCTCAAGGCGCCGGACGGTCGCCAGGTCGATATTTCGCGCGGCGAGTTCAGCCTGCTGTGTGCGTTGCTGTCTTCACCGCAACGGATCCTGTCTCGCGATCAGCTGCTGGAGCTTTCCAGGCTTCATTGCACCGAGGTCTACGATCGCTCGATCGATGTGCAGATCCTGCGCCTGCGCCGGAAGATCGAGGCCGATCCCTCCCAGCCTCAGTTCATCAAGACAGAGCGGGGCGCGGGCTATTACTTCGATTCCGTCGTGAAGGTCGTGCGTTGAGCCGCACACTGGCAGCGTAGGGACGCTGCCAGCGTTTGGCTTGCGTCATCAGGCTTTCGGGAGGTTATCGATGGTCGTATCCGTCGTGATCTGGAAGTACTGAGCCGTGAACGTCTTGCCGTCGGACAACGTGGCGTTCATCGTGCCCGACACATTGTCGCTGCTCTGCCAGTTGAAGTTGACGGGATTCTGACCCGAGG
The DNA here is from genome assembly GCA_040255575.1 of Pseudomonadota bacterium. GTDB lineage: Bacteria > Pseudomonadota > Gammaproteobacteria > Steroidobacterales > Steroidobacteraceae > JADGHX01. The sequence goes on from JBDZVF010000057.1 coordinate 1,734, forward strand.
CCGTGCTGCCGAAGCCGAGAGAGATTTCATATAGCTGCTCCTTGGTGTGCGCCGGCGTGCAACCGCGCCGCCGGTATGCAGACAAAGAGTGGGCTTCCAGGCTCTCCATACGATTTCACGGGTGAGCGCCGCGAGTTGCACTTGAAACGAGTCAGGTCACTCTTGCGTGTCGGCCGTGGAGTCCGGCAGAACGGGGAGCAGAATCCGCCATGCCTGCGTCGGGTGAAGAGCCGCCCAGTAGAGCGCACCGAAGCCATACGGCGAGACACTCACTGGCGGGATCTCTTCTTCCTTCGGGGCCTCTCGATTCCCGGCGACCGAGACGGTGTCGATTTCCTCAGGCTCGGAGTAGATGGACATCACGCGACCGTCATGGCGCATGGTGTCCACCACGTTCTCGCATCGCTCGAGCGGACCGGGTCCGTTCAGGTCCAGCGCGACGAACGACATATCGACCTTGCGAACCCAGCTCAGCCGATAGGCCGGATGGTCATTGACCAGTGAGCTCAGGAAGCCGGCGTCGTGCGGATCGGGCACATCCGGCGTGAGCTGGACAATCAGGTGCATCGTGCACTCGGCCTGCGGCTCGGCATGGGCTACTCCGCACGCGAGCAACAGAAACAACGCAGTCGACAGCAGCGGTGAAGAATGCGTTTTCATCACAGCCTCCTTCGAGGATCGAGGTGTATGAGAACGTTATTCCCCCTGTGCTGATTGACTCATTTCGGGGCGAGAGGTGCGCGTTTCCGCTGAAACCGACGATGCGTCCGGCGCGCGGCCCGCAGGCCTGCGCTGGTGCGTTCAGCGGGGCGGCAGCAGCGCTTTATTTCTTGCGCAGGGCTGAATCGAAGTCGAACTCGAGGTCCGAGTCGAGCACCTTGGGCGGCACATAGGGCCGCAGGAAGAGCGCATGGCACGCGTCGCAGCTGCCACGCAGCTTCAGGCTCGCCGTCTTCATCGCGGCCTCGCCTTGCGTTTCAGACAGCTCGGTCGCCGCTTGCGCGGCCGCGCTCGCGAGCGTGTAGAAGTTGTCGAAGTTCTTCCAGATGGGCGGAAGCGCGAGCGTCTGCGGCTCCTGGGCCTTCGGGTCGTAAAGATTCGTCGTCGGCGGGAAGAGGTGGGGCAGGGCGAGCAGCATCGCCGAGATGATCTCGCCGTTGTGGCGAAGCGTGTCGAGGTCGTCGGTATCCTTGACCTGGATGGTGTCGATCGGCTCCATCAGCTCCTCGATGTGCTCCATCAGTTCCTGCCGCGCGAGGATGACCTCCTTCGGCCGGGTCACTCCCGTCCATCCCGGGCCGTCCCCGGGGGGAGCGGCTGCCTCGACGGTGACAGCAGCGGCGATGGCGATTGCCGCGGTGGCGGCGAGCAAGACCCCGGCGGCGATGCTTTTTCTCATAGGGGCACGAGTATCGCACCGATGTATCCACCCCATACCCTCGCCCGAAGGGCCCGAACGGGCTCCTGACCGAGCCGCGGAGACGTGTACCATGTCAATCAGCCCTGCCCGCCGGCGGTCTGCAAAACTTCTGACAAGACCTGGGTGATCGTGCTCGCGCCACCCTCACGCATGAGCAATCGCGGTATCACGGCGGACATGCTCACCGCCGGCAAGAACGTTTCCGTCGAAGGCTACGTACACAAGACGGATACGAACGAGATGCGGGGGAGCGCATTACGCTGGACGGCAAGACGGTCGAACTGCGCTAGCGGGCGCGTCTCCGCGCGGCCCGGACTGTGTCATCGCTGGGACGGCATGCGCGCAGGCCGCACGCGCAGCCGTGCAGTGGTAGGCTCTTCCAAGAGGAGCACGATGTACTCACCGGAGCAGCTCGAAGACTGGCGCCAGCGCGCGTTGCGCGTTGAGGAAGAGGTGGCCAAGGCCATCGTCGGCCAGCGCAACACCATTCGGCTCATCAGCGTGGCGCTGTTCGCGCGCGGCCACGTGCTGCTCGAAGGCGATGTCGGCGTCGGCAAGACGACCCTGCTTCGCGCCTTCGCTCGTGCAGTGGGCGGAGATTTCGAGCGTGTGGAGGGCACGGTCGACCTCATGCCCGGCGACCTCGTGTATCACACGTATGTCGATGCGGACGGGAAACCCCGCATCGAGCCCGGCCCGCTGCTGCGCCATGGCGAACGGCTGGTCACCTTCTTCTTCAACGAGATCAACCGCGCCCGGCCGCAGGTGCAGTCGCTCCTGCTGCGGGCCATGGCCGAGCGCACGGTCTCGGCGTTCAACCGCCAGTATTCCTTCCCGTGCATGACGGTGTTCGCGGACCGCAACCGCGTGGAGAAGGAAGAAACCTTCGAGCTCGCGTCGGCCGCGCGCGATCGTTTCATGTTCGAGCTCAACATGCCGACGCCCGCGGAGCCGGAGGTGCGGCGCGCACTCGTATTCGATCCATCCTTTCATGACGTGGATACGCTGCTGGAGCGCGTAGCCTCGGGCGTGCTGCCATGGCAGGAGCTCAATGATGTGGGCGCCGCCATCCAGCGAAGCGTGCAGGCCAGCGAAACGCTCGAACGCTATGTGATGGATCTGTGGGACGCCACGGTTTCACCCCAGCGCTTCGGCATTCGCATCGAAGGCGTGGATATGGAGAAGCTCGTGCTTGCCGGAGCGAGCCCGCGCGGCATGATGTCTCTCATGCGAGCGGCGCGGGTCGTCGCGTGGTTCGCAGGGCGCACGCACCTGACACCGGGCGACATTTACGCCGTGGTCCCCGCCACACTCGGGCATCGGGTGTTCTTCACGCCCGTGTACGAGCTGCGCCGCGCGGAAATCTCGGACGCGCTCGTCGCGAAGATCCTCGAAAAGGTGCCGACGCCGCGTTAGCCTCGCGAACATGATTGCCCCCGGCGAATTTCACTATCGATTGCCGCGCAGGCTCGGCACGTGGCGCCCGGGGTCGCATCCGGCCACGAGCCTGGGTACGGGCCAGGAGTTCGTCTCGCACGCCAGCCTCTACGATCGGCCCGATCCGCGGCGGCTCGATTTGCGCGCGAGTCTGCGCGACATCCGCGGGGACTGGCTCGTGCGCGTGAACCGGCAGCGGGCCGCCGTGCCCGTGCAGGTGATCGTGGACGTCTCGGCGTCGATGACCTTCGGCTCGCGGCGCCCGAAACTGCAGGCCGTGGCGGATTTCGTCGAGGCGCTCGGGCTCAGCGCGTTCCGCGTGGGCGACGCGCTCGGCATGGCCGCTTTCGATGAGCGCGAGCGAATGGATCTCTTCGTGCCCGCGCTCCTGAGCCGCGGGTCCGGCGTGCTCATGGCCTCACTGTTGCGAGATTGCGCGGCGGGTGGCAGCGGCGCGGGCGGACTCGAGCAGGCGGCTCTGCACTACACCGGGCGCGCCGGGCTCATCTTTCTCGTATCGGATTTTCACTGGCCGCTGGATCAACTCGAACGAACGCTGGACCTGCTCGCGTCCGCATACGTCGTGCCGATGGTCGTGTGGGATCCGGCGGAGATGCAGCCGCCGGCGCAGAACGGTTTGCTGTCTGTATGGGACGTGGAGTCTCGCTCGCAGCGAACGCTCTGGATGCGACCGAGCTTGCGCGCCCGCTGGGTCGAAGCGGTGACACAGCGGCGCGCGGAGCTGACCGAACGGCTCGCCCGTCGAAATATCCGGCCGTTTCACATGAGCGGGGATTTCGACGGCGAGGCGATGTCGCGCTACTTCCTGGAGGCAGCCGCGTGAGCCTCGCGCTGGTGCTTGCCGCCGCGCTCGCAACTCAACCCGCCGTGGTCGAGCAGCCGCGATCGTTCGGCTACGTGATCGGAGATATCGCCACTCAACGCGTGCTGCTCGAAGAGCAGGGCCGCCCGTTCACGCTGGAGCGCTTGCCGGCAGCCGGGCCGCTCGGCAACTGGGTGGAGCGTCGTGACGCGCGCGTCGAGCGCGACTCGCGCGGACGTCGCTGGCTCACCGTCGACTACCAGATCATGAACTCCCCGCAGGAGATCAAGCTGATCACGCTGCCGGCGTGGAAGCTCGTGATGAAGAACAGCGAGACAGAGCTTGCGATTCCGGAGTGGCAGATCAGCGTGGGAACCCTCACGCCGCCGCAACCGTTCGGTCGTGCGGGGCTCGGTGGACTTCGGCCGGACCGCGCGCCGCCCTCGATCGACCTCGTGCCGATCCGCCGCGCGATGATGACCTGGGCTGCGGCCGCACTGGCGCTCGTTCTGCTCTGGGCCGGATGGTGGGGCTGGCGCAACTGGCGGGCCGCATCCCGCCAGCCCTTCGCAAAGGCGTTGCGGGAGATTCGCGCGCTCGATGAGCGTTCACCGCAAGCCTGGCTTGCGCTTCATCGAGCATTCGACGCCACGGCCGGACAGGTCGTGCAGCTGGAGACGCTGCCATCGCTCTTCGAGCGCGCGCCTCGCTTCGAGCCGCAGCGAGCGGCGATCGAAGCCTTCTTCACGCAGTCGAGCGCGCGTTTTTTCGAGACGATCCGCGCAATACCCACGATCTCTGTTCGCGCGCTGGCCGCCGAGCTGCGTCGAATCGAAAAGCGGCACGAGACATGAGCCTGCCTTTCGACTTCGAGCAGCCGTGGTGGTTGTTGCTGTTGCCGTTGGCGCTGCTGCCCCTGTGGCGTTCCCGGCGGGACATGCTGGGTTTTTCCTATCTGCGATGGCTGCCGCGGGATCGGCTTGGTCAATTTGCCGGATGGCTCTGGCGTGCCTGCGGAGTGCTCGCCATCGGCAGCACGGTTGTGGCGCTCGCGGCGCCGGGCCGCCCCGAGACGCAAGTGACGCGAACCGGACACGGCGCGGAGATCCTGGTGCTGATGGATCGCAGCCGGAGCATGGACGAGCACATGATGCCGAGCGACTGGCGCAGCATCGACCCGTTGAGCCGGCTGGCTCACCTCAGTCGCGGGCCGCAGAAATCCCGGGTGGCGCGTGAGTTGCTCGAGAAGTTCGTCGCGCAGCGGCCGGATGATCGCTTCTCCGTGATGTTCTTCAGCACGCGCCCGATGAGCGTCGTGCCCTTCACGCAGCACGATGAAGTGGTGCAGGCGGGCATAAAAGCGGGCGCCGCCGGCAACGGGCTCTCCAACACCGATGTCGGGCGCGCCCTGCTGGAAGCCGCGAGTGAGTTCGATCAGCGCGAATACACGGGCAGCCGCATCATCCTTCTGGTCTCGGATGGCGGAGCGTTCCTCGCCGAACCGGTGCGCGCGTTGATCCGCTCGCGGCTGCTGCGAGATCGTGTCTCGCTCTACTGGATCCATCTGAAATCCTACAACAGCCCGCCACTGGAATCGGAGGAGCCGGGCGCGGAGCGGGCACCGGAAGTCGCTCTGCATCGGTTCTTCAAGACGCTGCAAACGCCGTATCAGGTGTATGAAGCCGAAGATCCCGAGCAGCTCGCGAAAGCGGTGGCAGACGTGGGCCGCCAACAGAACCTGCCGCTGGAGTACGTGGAGCAACTGCCTCGCGCGGACTTCAGCCGCATCTTCATCTCCGTCGCGGCCATGGCTTGCGCGATGCTGCTGGCAGGCCGCGCATTGCTGCTGAGGCGCTGGGCATGAGGCGGCGCTCGGTTCATCTCATGTTCGGGGCTGCGGTGCTGGCGTGCGCTGGCATTGCCGGCTATGAAGCATTCCGGTTGCAAGAGGCCTCGCGCTCGAATGAAGCCGTCGCGCGTGCGACGCAAGCGCCGGACTCAGCGGACGCCGCCTTGCTCGGCACGTTGCCGGAAGCACAGTTCGCGCAGGCGGTGGTGCTTGCGAAGCAGGGGCAGTACGACCAAGCCATCGAGCGCTACAAGGCGGTGAGCCGCGGCAAACGCGCGGACCTCGCGATCGACGCGCTGTACAACGCGGGCAATCTGCATTTTCGCGAGGCGTTGCGCGAAGAAGCGCCGGACTCTGCCGTGCGCATGCTTCCGCTGATCGAGCTCGCGAAGCAAAGTTATCGAACCGCGCTTCGCCGCGATCCCGCGCGATGGGATGTGCGCTACAACCTGGAGCGCGCGCTGTGGCTCGCACCGGAGCTGGATGAGTCCCTGTCGCTCAGCCTGCCCCGAAATGCAGAAGACCGCGTCATGAGCACACTTCAGAGCACGCGAGGGGACCTGCCTTGACTCGCGCCGCGCGTGTCTGGGCAGCATTCGAGTCCCGCCTGCTCTGGATCGCGCTGGTGCTGCTGCTCATCGCTCTGTTCGCGCCACGAGTAACGCTGCCCCACAAGGCTTTCGAGTATGTGGTGTTCTTCGACATCACGCAGAGCATGGACGTGCAGGACTACGAGGTCGACGGGCTGCCCGTCAGCCGTCTGGATTACGCGCGCAATGCCGTGCGGCGGGCGCTCCGCGATCTGCCCTGTGGCTCGCGCATCGGCTGGGGAGCGTTCACTGAATATCGCTCGCTCCTTCTGCTCGCACCCGTCGAGGTGTGCAGCAACTACCACGACCTGCTGGCTTCACTCGACCGTATCGACGGGCGCATGCGTTGGGCAAACGCGAGCGAAGTGGGCAAGGGCGTGTACTGGTCCGTCAGAACAGCGCTCGCGATGGGAAGCAAGCCCGACGTGATCTTCATCAGCGATGGTCAGGAGGCGCCACCGCTCCCTCCCGGTGAGCCGGTCTCGATGCCCGACGACGTGCAGCCCGGGCAGGTGCGCGGCTGGATCATCGGTGCCGGCGGCGATACGCCTCAACGCATTCCGCGCTCCGATGCGGAGGGTCGACGCGTGGGCTATTGGGGGGCCACCGACGTCATCCAGCTTCGCTCGCCGGACGGACGCGGCACGCTTGGCGCCGAGCATCTGTCCTCGCTGCGCGAACCCCATCTGCAAGCACTTGCCGCGCGCGTGGGTTACTCCTACACCCGATTGACGAGCCCGGCTTCCGTTCTCTCGGCGATGAAGGACGGACGCTTCGCCCGGCGCGAGCCCGCGCCAATGGATCTGTACTGGATTCCGGCGTTGCTTGCCGTGTTACTGCTCTCGCTGAGATGGGCGCGTGGGCATACGTTGATGCGCGCTGCGCGCACGAGCGTGCACCAAAACACGGCAGAAACGGCTGCAAGTGAAACGACGAGGTGAGTGGAATTTACCAGAGCGAATCGGGGTCTCGTGGTTTACTCCGGTGCACCCCTGCTGAGAATGGACTCTGCGCTGGCGGCCCGGCTTGAACGCTTGCGTCGTCCTCGTTTGAACGATCGCACTGGGAGATCCCTGCAATGAAGCTGCTCTTGGTGGCCGCATCGGCCGCAAGCGTTCTATCCCTGTCCGCGCCCGGCACTCGTGCCGCGGAGTCCGATGTGACTGCTCCGCAGATGATCCAGGCTTTCGAGGGCACCTTTGGTGTGCATCAGGGCCAGCGTCGCAATCACATCAAGGGGACGTGCGCGACCGGGGAGTTCGTGGGCACGAAGGAAGCGGCCGCGCTCAGCCGTTCGCCGCTCTTCACCGGCAAGACTATCCCGGTGGTCGCGCGCTTTTCGCTCGGCGGGGGCAATCCGGATGTACCGGACGCGGCGCCCGTGGCGCGCGGCATGGCGCTGGAGTTTCACATTCCGGGCGGCGCGTTACAGCACATCACCATGATCGACCTGCCGATCTTCAGCGCGATGTCACCGGCGTCTTTCCGGGACGCGATCGTGGCTGCCAGGCCCGACCCTGAAACGGGACAGCCCGACCCGGAAAAGCTCAAAGCCTATGCGGCGAGCCATCCGGACGCCATGGCGTTCTCGAAATACACGAGCGGCCACCATCCCACGGCGAACTTTTTCGAGAGCACCTTTTTCAGCGTGCACACGTTCAAGTTCATCGACGCGAAGGGCGCGGAGCACATGGTGAAGTGGCGCTTCGTGCCGCGCGATGGCACGAAGGAAATGACGGCCGCCGAGATGAAATCGGCGCCGCACGATTTCCTGCAGAAGAACCTGATCGAGCGCACGCGCAAGGGGCCGGCCGTGTGGGACATGATTGTGTATGTCGGCGAGCCCGGTGATCCCGTCGACAATCCCACGCTTGCATGGCCGGAGAGCCGCAGGCATTTCACCGCCGGCACGCTCAGCATCAAGCAGGCCGCGCCTCAGCAGAAAGGCGTGGCCTGCGAGCCGATCAATTTCGACCCGCTGGTGATGGCCGACGGCATTGCGCCGACCGACGATCCGATCCTGCGGTTTCGTTCGCCGGCCTATGCCGTCTCGTTCGCGAAACGCATCTCGAACCAGTGAGCGTTAGCGCGCCACGATCAACCGAATGCCCAGGGCGACGAACACCCCGCCGGCCAGCCGATCGAGCATGACGCCGGCCCGGGGCCTGGCGTTCAGCCACTGGCCGATGGTGCCGGAGAAATAGCCGAGCAGGCCGAAGAGCACCGCGGCCTGCGCCGTGAACACCACGCCCAGCGCCACGATCTGCCACGCGACGTTCCCGTGGCTGGTGATCACGAACTGCGGCAGGAACGAAAGAAAGAAGAGAACGACCTTCGGGTTGATGGCATTCGCCAGCACGCCGCGCAAGAACAGGCGCGCGGAGGAGTTCTCCACCGTCTTCACCGCGCCCGCCTTCACGCCTGCGCGGCTACGAAGCGCATTGATCCCCAGCCAGACGAGATACGCGCCACCGCACACCTTCAGTACCGTAAAAGCGACAGGTGACGATGCAATAAGTGCGCTGACTCCCACGGCGGCGAGCACCGTGTGGCTGAGACAACCGAGCGCGCAACCGAGACCGAAGGCGATACCGTGACGCCGGCCTTTCGATATCCCGACCCCGAGCACCATGAGGTTGTCCGGCCCGGGTGAGACCGTGATGACGATGGCCGCGGCCAGAAATCCAATGAGCTGTTCCGGTGTGAGCATCGCGGCAGGATAACCTCTGGCCCCCATTGGACCAAGGTCACGCTCTTGTCCGCGCGCGGCGGGCACGGCGCATCGGTTCGGCGATCTCGTCGGCTAAAAAATGGGGCGTGAGCCGATCCGCTCACGCCCGATGGCAGTCGTCGAATCAAAGCTTCCTTATTGGAAGTTACGCCGGAAACTGAACGCCACCTCGCGTCCGCGCGCCGGGCTGCCGGTGCGGTTGTCGGAGAGGGCGCCGTTGATGTTGCTGCGGGCGGGGCCGATCGTGTACCAGTAGAACTTGTCGAACAGGTTGTCCGCCGACAGTGCCAGCTCCCACTTGTTGTCTTCTGGCGTCCAGGTGATGCGGGCGTTGGAGACCGTGTAACTCGGCACCTCGTTGTCGCTACCCGGTAGCTGGGGCAGGTAGTTCACGCCATTGCTCCGGCTCCCCTGATAGAAGAAATCGATGCGCGGAATGAGCGCACCGCCCCCCAGCCGGAAGGTGTACTGCGCGCCGAAGCTGCCCGAGTACTTGGCCTGCACATCGAAGCTCGGGTCGACATAGCCGAAGTTGGTCGTGCCGTCGGGGTTCGTCGGGCCGCCGCTCGACTTGAAGTCGAACCAGGACACCGACGCGTTGAGCGCGAGGTTCGAGACGGGATAGGCGGTGATCTCGAGCTCCGCGCCCCGGTCCTTGCCCGGCGCGCTGTCGTACGCGATCCAGGGTGAGCCGTTCGTGCCGCCGAGCGGGGTGCCCGCCGGACACAGGCCGCCCGGCGGCAGGTGGTACGTCGGCCCCGGATCGAGATCGTTGATCAAATTACATTGCGTGCCGTTCGAGGTGAAGATGCGCGGATCGTAGTCGTCCTGGAACAGCGCCAGGTTCAGGCGCAAGCGTCGCTCGAAGAGATCGAGCTTCGTGCCGATCTCGTAAGAGGTCAGCTCCTCCGCCGGCACGGGCACGCGCTGCTGGCCGGGCGTGAACGGGCGAGGCTGCGCGCCATCGGAGCGGAAGCCGGTCGAGACCGTGCCGTAGACCATCGCCGCAGGGCCAAAGCGATAGTCGGCGCTCACCTTCCAGTCCACATGATTCGAGCCGTACTCGAGCTCGCCAGGCACTTTCAGGTACGGACTGTGATCGAACGCGTAGGTCTTCTTCTCGTCGGTGTAGCGCACGCCCGCGGTCACGGAAAGCGCATCCGTGAGCGCGAACTGACCGTGCACGAACCCCGACGTGCTCTCCGTCGTGAACGAGTCGTTCTGGTTGAAGTTCGGCAGGATCGCAGCGAAGGCGGGTAGCGTCACGTAGCCACCGAGATGCGAGCTGTCCTCGTATCGGTACGCGCCGGCGGTCCAGTTGAGCCGCGAGCCGATGGCGGCACCGGAGAGGCGCGCCTCGAGACTTCTTTGTGTGTGACTCTGCAGCTCGTAGGTGTGGTTGAGGTCGATGGGCATCTGGTCGCCATCGCCCATCCAGTCGCTGTCGTAGGTGCGATAGCCGGCGATTACGGTGAGGTTCAATGTATCCGTGAACCGGTAGAGCAGCTTGGTCGAGGCGTTCCAGGCTTCCGTCACCCAGTCGATCGGGAACGCCTTGCCGTCGATCGGATCGATCGGGATCGCGTAGGTCGTGAACGGGTCGCCGGTGACGAAGCGATCATCCGCCGTGAAGCGGATGCCGTAACGGTTGAAGACCACGTTATTGTCGTAGCTGAGGTTGAAGCCGGGGTTGGGCTGGTGGCGCGTCAGCTTGGTGTCGACCGCCGGCTCCTGGTTGGTCTTGGTGTAGTCGGCGGAGAAGCCGATTTCGAGCTTGTCGGTGGCGAGATAGCGCAGCATCAGGCGCGCGGCGTTGCTTTCCGAGCCCCCGCGCTCGTCGATGCGGCAGTCTCCCTTCTGCTGCTTCTCGGAAGGCACGAGCGTCGGGAAGGCGAAGGCATTGTCGGCCGCGCTGCCGACGGCGACGACGTCCGGCTTGCCGTCGGGAAGCTGGCCGGGGGGCAGGGGGTTGGTGCCGTCCCTTGCGAGACCATCGTTGATGCCCGCGAGCTGGGGCGTGCCATTCGCCTGCATCTGGCAGGTGAAATCGAGCACGTCCTGGTAGCCATCGATTTGCTTCGACACACCGGTGATGCGGGCGAACAGGTTCTCGGTGAGCTTGAAGTCGTAGATGCCGCGCAGGTCGAGCCGGTGCGAGCTGCCGTAGGTGACCTCGAGACTTCCGGTATCGTCGCCTTTGGGTTCCGTCGAGATCAAGCGGATCGCGCCGCCGAGGCTGTTCTTGCCGAAGAGCGTGCCCTGCGGACCGCGCAGCACCTCCACGCGTTCGAGGTCCAGCAGGTCGATGGCGGAGCCGGTCAGTGTGCCCTGGTACACGTCGTCGATATAGACGCCGACACCCGGATCCGACGTGAAGATGTAATCACTCGTCTGCACGCCGCGCATGCCGATGAAGGGCGTCGGGCCGCTGAAGCTGCCTTGCGGGCGGATGTTGGCGTTCGGAATGACGAGGCCGAGATCCGTGAGATTCGTGAGCCCCTGCTGTTCGAGCTGATCGCCGGAAACTGCGGTGATGGCGAGTGGTGTGTCCTGCAAATTCTCCTGGCGAAACTGCGCTGTGACGACGACTTCCTGCAACTCGTCGGCCGCGCAGGCCCACATGGGAGCGGCGAGCGCGACGGCCGCTACCGTCCAGGGCAATACAGGGCGATTCAAAGCGCGCGCGACCGCGCGCGAGACCGATTCGCAGACGGAATGCATTGAGGTGTACCCCTTCGATTTTTCGAGCCAAACACGGAAAGCCCCCGCGCTCAGACGACGTGGTGGCATCCCCCCCGGTGCCGCCCCTGTTGGAGTTCTTGGTGGGCGGCAGTCATTCAGCTGGACGCGACCTATATCCTATATGCCGCGCTCGGGCGGCAACCGGCGAGTGGTTGCCGTTCGTACGGTGGCGGGGACTGGTCGCACGTATGACACGCGTGGGATTTTTTTGGGGGCCTGCCGTGTTGTCCGATTGTAGTGGCAACTATCTTGCAGGCGTGTCGCTCGAATGGGCCGCGCAAAGCGCGGCCCCCTGAAGCCGTGCGAGCGCGACTTCAGCCCTGTTGTTTGCGGAGCTCCTTCTCGAAGGCCTGCTCGCGCTCGGCCACGGTGGCCTGGTATCCCGCCGGATCGATCCACACGGATTCACCCACCTGCGCCGATTTCGTGAGCTTGCTCAGCATGTCGAAGTACGCGCCGTGTGCCCCCAGGAAGATGTCGCACGGAAGCTTCCTGAGTAGCGCGAAGGTTTTTCGATAGTCATCCGCCATGCCGGGGTACGACGCGGGTTGTCCCGGCTTGTCGACCAGCCGGAAGCCCGGATTCACGTTCCAGCTGCCGACGATCACTCCTCGAGGCCGGAATTGATCAGGATGTGACCCCGATTCCCTCCCGACTGTGTTCGAATGCATCGCTCGCAGTGTAATGGAGTCAGGAAATGTTGCAGGTTCTGCCAGGTACCGATCGTGAGGCCGTGGAGCGCGCCGATGAAGTGCTGAGATCGTTCCAGGGCGAGGAGATCACCGATCCCACGGTGTTCGTTAAGAGCGCCGCGCTGGGCGACATCACCGCGATCGAGCTTGCGAAACTCGCGCAGTCCAGATCGCAGAACCCGCAGGTTCGGGATTTCGCGGCACACGTTCTGAAAGAGCGACAGGCGATTCACGCCGAGCTCGCCGCCATTGCGAAACGCGAGCACCTGGATGTGCCGACTTCCCTCGTCTATGAAGATGAGCAGACGCTGCAAGAGGGAAGTGAGAAGTCCGGCGCGGAGCTCGATGCGTGGTATGTGCAGCAGATGATCAGCGAAAGCGCCAAGGCGGTCGCGCTCTTCGAGAGCGCCGCGAAAATGCCCGACAAGAAACTGGCGGCTTTCGCCAGGAAAGTGCTGCCTGTACTTCAGGCGCGGCAGCGCGCGGCGACGAATCTCGACCCCGCCACATCACAGTAATCGGGGTGTTGGCGGGGCGGCAGGGTGATGCCCGTACCGTGGACGTTGCAGCCGCGCGACTGGTTGCAAAGCGTGCTATGCAATTCTTATGGACCCGTGTATGGTCCGGGCCACGGTCGCAAGCGCCTCTGCGGCCGCCATAACAGGGGGGAACATGCGCAAGAAGAATCGGGCCGCCCGCTGGGCCGCCCCGGCGACTATTCCGTTGATATTTGCTATAGCAACCCAGGCCCAGGCCCAGGCTCAGTCAGGGTCCGCCGACGAGGGGTTGCAGGAAGTGACGGTTACCGGCTCGCGAATCCAGCGGGCCGACGGCTTCAGCGCACCGCAGCCGATCACGGTGCTGGGGGCCGAGCGCCTCGAGCAGCGCGCCATCACCAACATCGGCGACGCGCTCAACGAGCTGCCCTCGTTTCGTGCATCGACCAACCCTGCCACGCAGCAGAACACGGGCGGAAACATCGGTGCGCGCGTGCTCGACCTGCGTGGCCTCGGCGCCCCGCGCACCCTGGTGCTGGTGGACGGCAAGCGCTTTGTGGCGTCCACGTCACAGGGCACGATCGACACCAACCTCATTCCCAGCATCCTGATCGACAACGTCGACATCGTGACGGGCGGCGCCTCCGCGGCCTACGGTTCCGACGCGGTGGCGGGCGTGGTCAACTTCTCGCTGTCGAGCAAGCTCGAAGGCATGCGCAGCACCGTTTCGTACGGCGAGAGCGGTGACGGGGACGATGAGAACTTCGGCGCCGCCATTGCCGGCGGCCTGCCGTTCGCGGATGGCCGCGGTCACTTCGTGTGGGCGGGCGAGTTCTCGAAAGAGCATGGTCTCGGCGACTGCTACACGCGCGACTGGTGCGGCAACGAGACGCTCAATCTCGGTAACTCGCCGGCAGGCTTCGGCGGGCGCCCGGCGAACAACATCACCGACAACGTGCAGACGGCTACGTACTCGCAGGACGGCGTCATCAACTCCTCCTCGGCCACGTTCCCCTTGCGCGGTATCACTTTCAATCCGGACGGCACGACTCGCCCCTTCCAGTACGGCGAGCTCTATGGCACGAACCTCGTGCCGCTGTTCATGAAGGGCGGTGAAGGCCACGGCGAGAACGTCTTCATCGCGGGCTACCTGCTGAAGGCACCGGTCACCCGGTACATCGGCTACACGAAGACCACGTTCGACTTCACCGACTCGATCACGGGCGGGCTCGATATCTCCTACGGGCAGGTGAAGGGCCGCTCCTACGGCGCGCAGTACCGCGACAGCGCGGGTAACCTCGCCAACGCGCAGAGCTTCGGGCCGATCCGCGCCGACAACCCGTACATCCCGGCTGACGTCAAGCAGATCATGACGGCGAACAACATCCAGACGTTCACGCTCGGTCGCGCGTTCGGCGACGTGGGTAACGCGCTGGGTGAGTCGACGACGAAGACCTATCGGGGCGTTGCGTCCCTGCAGGGCAAGTTCGGCGACAGCAGCTGGAAATGGGACGGCTACTACCAGTTCGGCAAGAACGACGTGCGCCTGGATGTGAGCAACAACATCTCCATCTCGCGCATGCGCAACGCCATCGATGCGGTGACGAACACATCGGGGCAGATCGTGTGTCGGATCAATGCCGATGCGAGCACCGCCAACGACGATCCGAACTGCGCGCCGTTCAACCCGTTCGGCCGCAACCGCTTCTCCGAGGCCGCCAAGGCGTATGTGACGCCGACGGGCTTCCAGTCCACTTCGATCCGGGAGAACCTCGCCGCGGCCAACTCGCAGGGCAACCTGTTCGAGCTGCCGGCGGGCCCCGTGCAGCTCGCGGGCGGTATCGAGTGGCGCAGCCAGAAGCTCGATGGCAATGCCGATCCGCTCTCGCAGACCGTGGACTTCTACACGCTCAACGGTCAGGCGCTCGGCGGCAAGATCGATGTGACCGAAGGCTATCTCGAGACCAACATCCCGATCCTGAAGGAGCTGCCGTTCGCCCGAGCGGTCGAGCTGAATGGCGCCGGCCGTCGCACGCACTACGAGTTCTCGAGCGCGGCGAGTGGCGATCACACGGTATCCGTCACGACCTGGAAGGCGGGCCTGTCGTGGGAGGTGATTCCGGAAGTTCGCTTCCGCGGCACCAAGTCGCGCGACATCCGCGCGCCGAACCTGTTCGAGCTCTTCGGGCCGATCACGAGCGGTGGCGGCGGCATCATCGACCGGGCGCAGGGCGGCGTGCAGCTCAATCCGCAGCAGCTGTCTGGCTCGAACCCGGCGCTCGTCCCCGAGGTGGCGGACACCTGGACGGCTGGCGTCGTGTTCCGCCCGAGCGGCTTCCTCGAAGGGCTGCAGGTCTCCGCGGACTACTACGATATCGAGATCGACAAGGCGATCGGCACGCTCGGAGGCCAGACGGTTCTCGACCGCTGCTTCCTCGGCGCCACCGAGTTCTGCCAGTACGTCTCGCGCGATGCCAACGGCAACCTCGTACAGATTCGCAACGTGCTCCTGAACGTGAACAAGCAGATCACGAAGGGCATCGACGTCGAGGCGGCGTATGGCTTCGAGATGGGCTCGGCGGGCAAGCTCGACCTGCGCCTGCTGGGCACGATCGTGAACGATCTCATCACGGTGGACAGTGCCGGCCCGACCCAGCGCGCCGGCATGACGGGCTGGCGCGCCGGAACCCAGGCGGGCATGCCCGACTGGAGCGCGGATCTGCTCACCACGTGGAGTCGTGGCCCGTTGTCGCTGACGATGCACAACAAGTACATCCCGGATGGCCTGTACAACAACTCGCTCATCGGACCGGAGCAGTCGGGCTGGAGCCTCACGCTCACCAACAGCGCGAACACCAACAAGGTGTCCTCCGCGTTCTACACGGACCTGAGCGGTCAGTGGCAGATCAACGATGCGCTGGTGGCGTTCGCCGCGGTCAACAACCTGATGGACAAGGATCCGCCGACCGCCCCGAGCATCGCGGGCAACGGCAACTTCATCCTGTTCGACCCGATCGGCCGCTCCTACAAGGTGGGCATGCGCGCGCGGTTCTGAGGGTGTTCGCGAGGAGGGCAGGCGGGCGCAAGGCCCGCCTGCCCCTCCCGCCTTGTCGCTAAGATCCCCCCTCATCTGAAGGGGGGCTCATGATGGTCCGTCCACTCAACCCGGGAACGGGGAAGCGGCTGTCCGCCGCGATTGCTGCCTGCTGTCTCATCAATATCAGTGTGGCCGCGCCGTCCGCGGGCGCTGCGAACGTCACGGCCGAGCGCCTGGTCAAAGCGGCCAGCGAACCCGGTCAGTGGATGACCTACGGCGGCACGTATTCCGAGCAGCGCTTCAGCCAGCTGAAGAAGATCGATTCGAACAACGTGAAGAGTCTGGGCCTTCAGTGGTACGCGGACTACGAGACGAATCAGAATCAGCATGGCTCGCCGCTCTACATCGACGGCGTCATCTACGTCTCCACGGCGCGCAATGTCGTGCATGCCTTCGATGCGAAGACGGGCAAGCAGCTGTGGAAATACAACCCGATGATCCAGGGCGTGCGCCTGCGCTACAACGTAGGCCTGGTGAATCGCGGCATCGCTGCGTGGAATGGCAAGATCATCATGGGCACGCTGGATGCGCGCCTCGTCGCGATTGACGCGAAAACCGGCAAGGAAGCGTGGTCCGTGGATACGGTGCCCAGGAGCCTCGGTCTCGGCGAGATGGGCGACCACTACGCCATCACCATGCCTGCCCGGGTGGCGAAGGGTAAGGTGTTCATCGGCGGCGCCGGCGGCGAGTTCGGCGTGCGCGGCTGGATCGCGGCCTTCGATGCCGACACGGGCAAGGAAGTGTGGCGCTTCTGGACGGTGCCGGGCGATCCCGCGAAAGGCTTCGAGAGCAAGGCGCTCGAGCGGGCCGCGAAGACCTGGACCGGCGAATACTGGAAGAACACGGGCGGCGGCGGCACGGTATGGGACGGTGCGCTGTACGACCCGGTGACCGATCTTCTCTATTTCGGTACAGGCAACGCCTCGCCCTGGAACGCAAGCGTGCGTCAGCCGAGCGGCGGTGATGACCTGTATGCCGCCTCGATCATCGCGGTGAACCCGGACACGGGTGAATACGTGTGGCATTACCAGGAAACACCCGGTGACTCCTGGGACTACGATGCCGTGAGCCCGATGATGACGGCGGATCTCACGCTCGGCGGCAAGAAGCAACACGTGCTGATGCAGCCTTCCAAGAACGGCTTCATGTACGTGCTGGATGCGAAGACCGGCAAGCTGCTCAGTGCCGATGCCTTCACCGAGGTGAACTGGGCGACGGGTATCGATATGAAGACGGGCCGGCCGAACGTGGTGCCGGCCGCGTACTATCGCGACGAGCCCTGGAATCTCGCGCCGGGCGTGCAGGGTGGCCATAGCTGGCATCCGAATGCGTTCAGCCCGCTAACCGGTCTGATCTACATCCCCGCGTGGGAAGCCTATTCCACGCTCGCCGGTATCGAGCCCGAAAGGGCGCCGCCGCCCGGTGTGTTCAGTCTCGGGATCACCATGGGTGCGAAGGTCGAGCCCGGCAAGCTCAAGCCTTACGATCGCAGCGGCGTCACCGGCCGGTTGAAGGCGTGGAATCCGGTCGCGCGCAAGGTCGTGTGGGAAAGCGAGCCTTACGGGGGTGGCCTGCCGACGAGCGGCGTGCTCGCCACCGCCGGCAATCTCGTGTTCATGGGTAACGGCGCCGGCAAGATGCTGGCGGCCTACGACGCGAAGAACGGCACGAAGCTCTGGACCTTCGATGCCCAGACCGCGGTGTTCGCGGCGCCGATCAGCTATGAGCTCGATGGCGTGCAGTACGTCGCCGCGAGTGTGGGCGGTGTCGTGCAGGGCGCGGACTACTTCGCCCCGACTCATGCGCGCATGCTGGTGTTCGCGCTCAATGGCAAGGCCGTGCTGCCCGAACCCGAGCCGTATACGCCTCCGCCGCTGAATCCGCCGCCCTCAACGGCGTCAGCCGAAGTCATCTCGCATGGTGGTGAGGTGTACACGCAGCATTGCTCGGTCTGTCACGGGACGAGCGGTTATCAGGCGCGCAGCAGCTTCCCGAACCTCACCCTCACGCCGCTGCTGTGGACGCAGCCTGGCTTCGATCAGGTTGTGCTCGGGGGCGGGCGCGAGCGCGAGCGCGATCTCGTGCCCGGCCG
>JBDZVF010000560.1:0-3572 GCA_040255575.1 Pseudomonadota bacterium
AGGCCACCGTACACCTTGAAGCCCTCCCACACGATCAGCGTCTTGCCGCTCTGCTGCTCCCACGCGATCCAGTAGAAGGTAATGCCCTGCTCCTCGTCCACCGCAAGCAGGCGCTGACGCAGGGTCGGCCGGGTCGGCGAGGGCTGCGTCTTCATGTCCTTGCAATTTGCGTTGAACGTGCAGTCCGGCCCGGCGAGCACCGTGCCGTTCTCCATGCGGCGGGCGCCTTGCGCGAACGGCGCGTCCACGGCGACGAAGCTCCCGGCCTTCAGGCCGTCCGGATAGAACTGCGAAATGCGGATGAGCTCGGCACGCGTCTCGCGCTGCTCGGGCGGCACAGGGACTTCGAACTCCGCACGCGGCACCAGGAGATTCTCGCGATTGATCAACTCCCGCTCGCCGCCACGATGCACCACCATCGTCTCGATTTCGATGAGCTCGCCGTTCTGCACTTTCAGGCGATACGCCAGGAGCGCAGGCGCTCCGTTCTCTTCCATCACCGCAAGTCCGGCGGCGGTGCTCCATTCCTCATCGAGCACATTCAGGCGGTGCTGCCTGAGCGCGGTCGCCGTGCTCCAGAAGCCCTCGCCCGGCTTCAGATCCTTGCCGTCTTCGGTGAAGCGTAGATTCGCGGCGAGCGGCAGCTGACCCGGATCGTGCGCGATGAGGGAGGCGAGATAGCGCTTCACGAGCCCGTCGAGGCACGCGCGATCACAACGGGAGGCCGAGGCTTCTGCCGTTGCCTCGTCGTCTGTCGCAGTGTCCGGCCCCGAAGGCGTGCAGCCTGCGGCGAGGCCGGCAAAGCAGATCGCCAGAGCCAGTTTCCACTTGGGATTCCGTGATGTGAGCATGTGTCGTTCTTCTCGGTTCGATTCGTTTAAGGACAGTGAGATTCCAAACTGAGCACATTTGCGCGTAGTGGGCCGCCCCGCCCGTGAGATACGCGTCTCCCAGATTGGGCGTCCCTGCCCAGGGGGGTCGAACGGATCAGAACCGATAGCGCAGGCCCAGCGAGTACGCGCGACCGACCACGTCGTAAAGACTCGTGTTGGTCGTGCTCGTGCCGAAGACGAAGAACGCGCCAGGCGCCAGCGGCGGATTGCGATCGAACACGTTGCTCACGGTGAAGAACGCTTCCAGTGCACCTTCGTCGAGCCCGCCCAGAGCAGGACGCAACGTCGCCGTGAAGTCCGTGTAGGTCACGGAGGCAACATGATTGTCCTCGGGTGCGAGCGCCGCAGCCGTCAGCGTCTTGTCGAGCGCGCCGTCGGAAATGAAACGCTGCTGTGCATACAACGTGACGGGCCCCGAGTCGTAGCGCACCGACAGCGTTGCCGCGAGATCCGGCACGCCCGCGCCGCCGTTCTGCCCGGCGTCGTCGAGCATTGCGGCGCCCGGCGTCGTGGTGGTGAGCTTCGAGATGAAGTTCGCGAACGCGCGGATCGTGAAGTTCCCCGCCCAGCTGGAAACGAAGCGGCTCGCTGGCGCGCGGTAGGCCAGTTCTACGTCATAACCGCTGGTGGTGCGACTCGCGATATTGAGGAACGGCGACTGGGTCGCGATGAGCACCCCGTTGGCGTCACGCGTGAGGTACTGACAAAGCGACGTCGTTCCGGCGTAGCACTGATCCACCGTGCGCTGACCGCCGAGGGACGTGATCGCGCCGTCGAGCTCGATGTCGTAGTAATCCACCGAAGCACTGAACCCCTCGAGCCACGATGGCTCGTACACGAACCCGAGCGCGGTCGTATCGCCCACTTCAGGCTTGAGATCCGGATTGCCAAAGCTCGAGCCGAGCACGAACGGATTGCGATTCGGCGATCCGACCGGCTGGAACGGATCGGTGAGGTTCGACTGCCCGTTCACGGGGCCGCGGAACATCTCGTTCAGGTTCGGCGCGCGGATGTCGCGGGAGCGCGTGGCACGCAGGCGCAAATCGGAGAACGGCGCATAGACGAGGCCGGCTTTCCAGCTCGTGACACCTCCACTCGTGCTGTAGTCGGTGTAGCGCACCGCGCCGTTGAGCTCGAGCCGCTCGGCGAGCGCCACGCCGGAAAGCAGCGGCACCACGGTTTCCAGGAATGCTTCCTTCACGTCGTACTCGCCTTTCAGCGGCAGCGGGTTGTTGCGCTCCCAGCCGCCCACCTGTCCGGTGAAAGCTACCGAAGTCGGCCAGCCCTGATAGCCACCCGTGAACGTGCGCATCGACTGGGAGACCGCGTCGGTCTGCTGATCGCTCGACTCCTCACGCCAGCCGAGGCCGAATGCCAGCGAGACATCGCCTGCCCAGGTCGCGAACGCAGATCCTGCGAGGCTCGCCTCGAAGACTTTCTGCTTCACGTGCAGGTCCTGCATGGTCGTGCCGAGCACCCACTCGAGGGCAGCGGGCGAGGGAGAGCCGTAACCGAACAGGTTGAGCGGCACGCATCCGTTACCCGGCTGGGTGAGCGTGGAGCGACACACGATCTGCCCGTTGGCGGGGTTCACGACCGCATCGGCCGCGTTGTAGAGCCTGTTGATGTTGGAGTTGTTGTGAATGCGCTGGTGGTAGGTGTTCTCGCCGTGCTCGTAGTAGGCGTTGAAAGTCCATCCGCCGAACTTCGCATCGACGCCGGCCACGAGCCGGTGGGTCCTGTTGCGGCCGTCGACGTCGAGCGGGCCGAAATCCACGTCGTAGCGCGCCAGCGGAAACGAGTCGATGTTGCCGGCCACCATCGCCGCGCGAATGGACTCCGGCAGAAACGCGTTGTCGCGATAGATGGTGTAGGCAGTGCCCTGCCCCTGCCACGAAGACGTGCTCGTGTAATCCGCGTTCGCCGTTCCGTAGAGCCCCTCCACGAATGCCGAGACATTGTCCGTGAGATCGTAGCTGAACCGCGCGAACGCGTTCCTGCGAGCGACCGACGGAATGAGCTGATAGTCGAGCGCGAAATCCTCGCCGCTTCCGCCGACCATCGTGTTCGTGGTGAGCAGCGAGCCGTAGACGAACTGCTGAGGCACGCCGCCCGGACCGAACTCCGTGCCACGCAGGGGACCAGAGGGAATCAGGCCACCGCGTGCGAACTGCGCGCCGCGCACGCCGCACTCGATGATCTGATTCGGCGCCAGCGTGGGGTTCGCGATGCGTGAGCAGGAGCGGAACCACTCGCGGTCACCGTTCCTGGCGATGCCGTCGTTCTTGTACAGGGACGCGCTGCCGAGCAGATGGCCGCGGCCGCCGAACAATTCCGTGCCCCCGGTGATGCTGAAGCGATGATTGTTCGCGTCGTTGCGGTCGGACGTCCCGTACTGCGCCTGCATCTTGAGGCCCGTGAAGTCCGTGTCGAGCACGAAGTTCACGATGCCGGCCACGGCGTCGGAGCCGTAGGCTGCCGAAGCACCGCCCGTCACGACGTCCACCCGCTTCACGAGCGCATCCGGAATCAGGCTGACGTCGGTCGTGCCCGTCGCCGTCGAGGGGACGATGCGCCGGCCGTCCAACAGGATGAGCGTTCGTTCCGCGCCCAGCGAGCGCAGGTTGAGGAAGCTCTGCCCCGCGTTGGCGGTGGTGCCGATGCCTGTGTTCTGCGGCT
>JBDZVF010000561.1:0-3554 GCA_040255575.1 Pseudomonadota bacterium
CGGGCCGACGCGCCCGTGACGACTTGTGGTCGGCTCGAAATATACCTTCTGCGACCTGACGCCGGCGCTTGGGGGCAGGTACATGCCCGCATGGGGCAGCCGAAATAGGCGATACAGACTGTTTCCGCGCCCCCTCCAATTGTTCCACGCACCAAACGACAGGGTTTCGTGGGACTCTGCCGTCGACCAGAAATGCGCCTGACGCACCTCAGTTGACATGCAATTGGTTGTCGACCCTCACGAGCCAGAATGGAGGGTCAACGAATAGTCTCCTTGGCAGATTGCATGGCACCGGGCTTCGCCGATATATTAACTCAAATCATCGTGGTGCGAAGGGGAGGTAAATCCCGTGGAACACGAATTGATCAAGGTGGAGTTGATTGCTGCGACCGCACAAATCGTATCGGGCTATGTTCACGCGAATACCTTGGCACGGCACGATCTTTTGGCGCTCATCAGGGAGGTTCGCGGCGCCCTGGGAGAGGAGGTCGTTCCCGTTGCGCTCAGGCAATATGCTGCGAGTGGCGCCCCTGCGGTGCCTCGCGAGAAGTCCGTGAGCCCCGAATTCATCACTTGCCTGGAAGACGGGATGCGGTTCAAGTCGATCCGGCGTCACCTCTTTACCGCGCATAATCTCACTCCCGAGGGCTACAGGAAAAAATGGAATCTTCCTGCGTCCTATCCGATGACCTCGCAAAATTACTCAAGACGCAGAAGTGAGCTCGCTCGTGGCATGCTGGGGGCCAACTCCGGCGCGCAGCCGCCCCGGAAGGCTCCAGAAGGCCAGTGATGCGGGCTGAACCCAGGCGGAAAAGCGCAACGACGAATATTGCTACTGCTTTCAGTTGACGAGGAACTGAGCGCAGCAGGAGCCATTACCAGCAGTCCGATAGATCGCGGCCAGACTTACGCTATCGTCCACATCGGCAGGGGACGAGCCAGCTACAGGCTGCAGGAGCGTCAGAACTCTCGCGCCTGTCCAGGATTCGAGTAACAGGAGATGCCGATGCCACGCGCAGTACCCGTCGCCGGTTTGCTGGCCTCCGTGCTACTCAATGGAACGAGTTGGGCAGCGCCAATCTTTGAGAACTCGGTCGTCTCACATGACATCGACCTCATAACGGCCGATGACCCCGCCGTCCCGGCTTGCCTGCACTACGTCGGCCAAACCCTGCAGGAGATGCCTGGGGCCCTCCATACCAACGACCTGATGGCGTCGGATGTGTACACGTTCGACGCAAGCTTCGCAGACAACAGCAAATTGGGCATCTGGGCGCACCCATCGGTCGGAACGCGCGAGGATGCCGAGAAGCTCGCGGCGGTTCTGCTGGGGCCGCTGGGACGGCTCCCAGCCGTGCTGCGCCAGCGACTGACTCACGTCGTCGTCCAATCCGGCGATCACACCTCCTTCGCTGAGGACAAAGGGCATTTTTTCGTTACATACGCAGAAAACATTCGGTCGCGCATCAGTACGCACGACCTGGAGGAAACTGTCTTCCATGAATCAGTACACGCTGCCCTGCAGGATCAGTGGGAGGAAAGCGCAGCGTGGCGGGAGGCGCAGAAGGCGGACAACGCATTCGTCACCGAGTACGCCGCCAAGCTCCCTCATCGCGAGGATCTGTCCGAATCCGCCCTTTTCGCATTTGCCTACCTGAGGCATCCGGAACGCCTGCCCCCGGAAGTGCGTCGGAGCATCGAGACTATCATGCCCGCGCGGGTATCATTTTTCAGGACGATATTCGAAACGCCCGAACCTGATGTCTCAGCGGTCGAAATGCCAAAGGATTGCCTCGCGCGCTGAGCCGCGCCGCGCGGGACGGGGGTGACCGCACTATTGGCCGCCGTTGCGATCTCTGACCCGCATACGAGCTGACCAGCCCAGCTGTCACTTTTCGCCGCTGAGTTTTCCGCCTCTTCCCTGGTGACCTGTGCGGGCCGGCTGCGGGTGGCCGTGGCCGCCAGGTTTGAGTGCGTGGCGCCCCCACTCGCGACCCCGAATACTTTGCCTGTCATGCCCGAACGGCCACGCTTTTTTTGGGGAGATCTTCGATCTGGACGTGCTCGTTGGCGATGCTCTATTTCGATGCCATCGAAACGCGACCCTCGGAAATCATGAATCCTATTTTCAGCTTCGGGAGTCCGCGGTAAGTTGACGTTGCGGCGCCGCATGTAGAGGGGGAGTAGTACAAGTGGTCAAGCATCGCCCTCAATTCGTGCAGTCGATGCCATCGCATTGCCCATGTCTCGTGGTGGTCTTGCGAATGATCGGACTTCGTCCGACGCGTCAGCGCCTTGCGCTGGCCGAGTTGCTTCTGGGTGGTCCGCATCGGCACGTTAGCGCCGAGCGGCTGCACCTGGAGGCGCGGGAAGCGGGAATAAATCTATCGCTGGCGACCGTCTACAACACGCTTCATCATTTTCGCGAAGCCGGCCTCCTCCGCGAAGTCGCGGTCGATGCGAACCGGTCGTACTTCGACACCGACACCGCCCCCCACCATCATTTCTACCTCGAGGAGGAGCAGGAGGTGATCGACATTCCCAACGATACCATCGTGCTTCACCGGCTACCCGAACCGCCAGGGGGAATGGTGGTGACCCGTGTCGACGTAGTTGTCCGCGTAAAGAAGTTACTACAGGCAACGCCGGAACGAGTTGCTGCCCACGCCGTGGATGGGTGCCAGTGATCTTGCCTTGGGGGAAGATCGATACGCACTCGGTGCGGTCGAAGCCGGGCATCTGAGCCGGGGCGGTCATCGACATGACCCTGGACTGCAGCCGACAGGTAGGGTCGACTCCGTAGGTGCGGTCCCCCGGTCGGCGCCGCGCTGCCTGCTGCGCAGATCTTTGTCGGAAGCAGGTCGAAGGCCGCCGCTCGGCAGGTGACGAAGGTGGGCCTCGCGCAGCCTCGCTGATCTTAGCGCCGCAAATACCTTCTCGGTGGCGGTACCGCCCCCGCGAACGAAGGCCGTCCCCCGCAACGGAGCCGTTGAGCCATGCCACGAGCATCTCGGGATGCTCCGCAACCCATCCTGGCGCGGCGACCCGCGCAGCCGGCCCGGACCACCTGGAGTTGCGAGGCGGGAGCCACCCAGAGCAAAACTGCGCGACATCGAGTAGTGGGTGACATCATTCCGCCAGGTCGCTGAGGCCGGCGGGAAAGGTGCCCGTGCCGCGCCGTCGCCGTTCGTTTCCGCGACTCCTGTTGCCGTTGGCGGCACGATCACCCCCTCGATCAAGACCGGACAACTGGATGTGCCAAGCCATCGGCTGAACCTGCCCGGGGCGGAAGCAGGCCCGCATCCGTCGCTTCCCCAGGCTGGAAAAAAAGAAGCCCGGTTTCCCGGGCTTCCAGTTTCGAATTGCCGGCCCGAAAGGCCGAGCTGGTCTACTCGTTGCCTCAGGGCCCTTCGTCGCCCTCGTCGCCCTCGTTGCCTTCGTCGCCTTCGTCGCCCTCGTTGTTCTCGTCGCCTTCGTTGCCCTCGTTGTTCTCGTCGCCCTCGTTGCCCTCGTTGTCCTCGTCGCCCTCGTTGCCCTCGTTGTCCTCGTCGCCC
>JBDZVF010000058.1:0-19467 GCA_040255575.1 Pseudomonadota bacterium
GCCTGGAGTTACTGATGGATCGCGCGATGACCGCGCAACATCTGGCAATCGCCGAGAGACATGTGGCTGAGGGAGAGCGACATATCTCCGGTCAGCGCGCAATCATTGAGCGGCTCACCAGGGCGGGCCACGACCTGTCTCTTGCTGAATGCCTCCTGCAACAGTTCGAGAGCACACAAGCGGTATATGACGCTGATCGAAATCGCCTGCGCAGGCAGCTCGATGAGCAGAGCATCGCTTGGTGAATGAGACGCGCGGTCCAAGCCAGCCGGCTTGGCGCGAAGTCTCCACATCGCGCTCACCGATGCAGGAGACCCCAGCGTCAGCGCGATTTCCTGGAGGCGCGGGATGCCAATGCCACATGTCGTGCCGTTCGCTCATTGCGCACGCGCGTCCTCGCCCGCTGCGTCGGTTTCGGTGCACTCGCAGGCTCAGAGTGCCCGAGCTGATGCAGGATGCCGCAGTCCTTCGCTGCCTGAGCCTGCTGGCACCGTCCCCTCAAGTCCTGCAATTGGCGCCGGAGCACTTCCAGAACCTGGATCCGTTCGGTGATGTGATCGATGTGCTCGTCGATGACAGCGTTCACGGTGCTACAGTTGTTCTCGGGCGCGTCACGCACATCGAGCAGTGCTCGAATCTCATCGAGCGTCATATCCAAAGAGCGCGCGTGCCGAATGAACACGAGGCGCTCGATGTCGCTCGCTGAATACTGGCGGTAGTTGCCGTCCGTGCGTCCGGCTTTCGGCAGCAGGCCGGCGCGCTCGTAGTAGCGGATGGTCTCTGTCTGGCACCCGGCTGCCAGCGCGGCTTCACCTATTCTCATCTCGGCCTCGCGTGTCTTGACCTTAAAGCTACTATAGGGTTTAGGCTCGCGTCCTCAATGAACCACCACTCCGCCAACCAGACCCCGTCTGAGACCAAGGCCGACGCCTGTTGCGGCTGTGGCTCCACCTCGTCAGTACCGCCGGCGGCTTCGCCTCAGGTGGGCCCCTCGGCTGAGCGGCTCGCCCTGCGCATTCCCAAAATGGACTGCCCGACCGAGGAGGGCCTCATTCGCGGCAAGCTCGGCGGAATGCCCGGCATCGGCTCTCTTGAGTTCAACCTCATGCAACGCCGGCTCACGCTGACGCACGCGCCGGGCATGCAGCCGGCGGTGTTGTCGGCACTCGGGTCGCTCGGCTTTGACGTTGAGCTGGACGCCCCGGAGAGCATCGAACAGCGGCGACCCGCCCACCGGTCCGCATCCTCGGCAATGGCGCACTCCAAGTGGCTGCTCCTCGGCACCGGCGCGGTGGCCGCGCTCTTCGCCGAGCTCATTCATTGGAGAAGCGGCGGGACGAATGTCTGGGTCATCGTGCTCAGCCTCGCGGCGGTGCTCGCCGGCGGCCTCGAGACGTACAAGAAGGGATGGATCGCCCTCAAAAATCGCAACCTCAATATCAATGCGCTCATGTCGGTCGCGGTCACGGGTGCAATGGCGATTGGTGAGTGGCCCGAGGGCGCCATGGTCATGGTGCTCTTCGCGCTGGCCGAGCTCATCGAGGCAGCGTCGCTGGATCGCGCGCGACGGGCGATCGGCGGATTGATGGAAATGGCCCCTCAGACCGCCCTCGTGCAAAAGGACGATGGCGAATGGGAAGAGAGGGCTGCAGCGCGCGTCGGAGTCGGCGACATCGTGCGCGTACGCGCGGGCGAGCGAATCCCCCTGGATGGGGTGTTGACCGAAGGCTCATCGACCGTGAACCAGGCGCCCATCACTGGCGAAAGTTTGCCGGTGGAAAAGAAGGTGGGTGACGCTGTATTCGCCGGCACGCTGAACGAAGCGGGCGCTTTTCAGTTTCGCGTCACCGCGTCCGCGGATGGCTCCACGCTGGCAAGGATCATTCACGCGGTGGAAGTTGCGCAGAGTGCCCGCGCCCCGACGCAGCGATTCGTGGATCGTTTCGCGCGGCTGTACACGCCTATCGTGTTTGCGGTCGCAGTCGCGGTGGCGGTGCTATCACCCTGGCTTCTGGGTTTGAGCTGGCTCGCGGGCATTTATCGCGGTCTCGTGCTGCTCGTGATTGCCTGCCCGTGTGCGCTCGTCATTTCGACCCCGGTGACGATCGTGAGTGCGCTCACCGCGGCGGCTCGACGAGGCATCCTGATCAAAGGCGGAACCTATCTCGAGGCAGGCCGGGAGCTGCGGGCGATTGCACTCGACAAGACCGGCACACTCACGCATGGCAGGCCGGCCCTGACGGACTTCATTCCCTTGACCCCTGCGGATCCGAGCGAGTCGTTGCGGTGGGCCGCAAGCCTTGCTGCCCATTCAGATCATCCGGTGTCGCAAGCGATCGCCGAATATGCTCGCGCTTATACCGACGTCGAGCCGATCACGGCCTTTGAATCACTCGCGGGACGCGGCGTGAAAGGCCAGATCAACGGACGCTTGGTTCACATGGGGAGTCCGCGACTGGTTCAGGATCTGGGCCTTCAGGCATCGGATCTGATGTCCCGCCTTGAAGCTATCGAAACGCAGGGCAAGACGGTTGTGATCCTCATCGCGGACTCGGCGCCGCGCGCGATCTTCGGGGTCGCCGATACGCTTCGCGGCACGAGCAGAGAGGCAGTGCTCGATCTGCATCGTCTCGGCATTCGAACCATCATGCTCACGGGAGACAACCGGCATACGGCCGAGACGATCGCGAAGCAGGTGGGCGTCGAAGAGGTGCAGGCGGAGCTGCTGCCAGAGCAGAAGCTCGATGCCGTCGCGGAGATCGAACGGCGTTTCGGTGCGGCAGGTATGGCAGGCGACGGCATCAACGACGCACCCGCGTTGGCTCGAGCGCACATCGGCTTTGCAATGGGCGCCGCAGGCTCCGATACCGCGCTCGAGACTGCCGACGTCGCGCTAATGGATGATGATTTGCGGAAGCTTCCGGTATTCATTCGCCTCAGCCGGCACGCGTCCGCCGTTCTGAAGCAGAACATCACCATCGCGCTCGGCATCAAGGCGGTCTTCCTGGTGTTGACGCTCGCTGGCACGGCAACGATGTGGATGGCCGTGTTTGCCGATAT
Source organism: Pseudomonadota bacterium (assembly GCA_040255575.1). GTDB lineage: Bacteria > Pseudomonadota > Gammaproteobacteria > Steroidobacterales > Steroidobacteraceae > JADGHX01. The sequence continues at coordinate 3,061 of JBDZVF010000058.1, forward strand.
GGGCGCAAGTCTGCTCGTGGTCGCAAACGGCTTGCGCTTGCTCTCACCGCGTGCACTGAAATCCTGAGAGGTAACGTGAGTTCATTACGCGCGGCTTCGTGCGGCTCGGTCACGGAAACGAAACCCATTCGCGATGGCCAACGATTCTGGCGGAGACTGGGTGCACTTTTGTGCGCAGTAGTGATGCTGACGTCTGCGCATGCGCAGACGCCGGTCAAGACGGAGAAGGAAGTACGCCAGACCTGGCAGTTGCTCGACTATCTCGCCGTCGACTATGCCGGCGCGGTATCAGGCGGAGAAGTTCTCGTGCCTTCCGAATATGCGGAGATGCAGGAGTTTTCCGAAACGGCGCGTAATCGTCTGGCCTCGCTTCCGCAAACAACGGAGCGCGCTACGCTCATCGCGCGAGCTGACGAACTGGTCGCAGCAGTTGGAAGTCGGAAAGATGCGTCCGAGGTCGCACGCATCGCCCACGATCTTGCCGATGGGCTTCTGGCGAGTTATCCGATTCCGCTGGCGCCCCGCACGGTCCCCGATGCGGCGCGCGGTGCGCAGCTTTTCGAATCGACCTGCGCCTCTTGCCACGGCGCTACCGGTGACGGCAAGGGCCCTGCGGCTGCTGCGCTCGACCCGCCGCCGATCGCGTTTACCGACGCGGCGCGGGCACGGGAGCGAAGCCTGTTCTCGCTGTACCAGACGATCAGCCAAGGTGTCGCCGGCACCAGCATGGTCGGCTTCGGTGCGCTGTCGGATTCGGACCGGTGGGCTCTTGCGTTTCATGTCGGGCGCCTCGCGTATCCGGCGGAGATTGTGAAGTCCGGAGAACAGAGGTGGTCCGATGATGGCGCGCTGAGAGCTCGCGTACCGAATCTGGAGACGCTGACACGGATCTCCGAGGCGACTCTCGCAACAGAGATCGGTGATTCCTCAGCACGCGATGTCGTGGGCTATCTGCGTGCGCACCCCGAGGCGGTGTTGGCCGCTGCCAATCGGCGGGTTCTTACGATGGCGCGAACGCGGCTTTCGGAGAGCGTTCGGGCGTATCACGCCGGCAACTCCATGGAGGCCACGCGTCTTGCGCTCTCAGCGTATCTGGATGGATACGAACCGATCGAGCCGATGATGACGGTGCGCAATCCCGAACTTCTCGCACGGGTTGAGACCGTGATGGCGGACTATCGCGCGCAGATTGCTCGTCACGCACCGGCCGACGTTGTGGATGGCAAAGCCCGCGAGCTTGAAACGTTGCTCGCGCAGAGCGAGCGCACTCTCGGCAGCTCCGAATCAAGTGCGACGGGCGCCTTCCTCGGCAGCTTCACGATCCTGGTGCGCGAGGGTCTCGAAGCGCTCCTCATCGTCGTGGCGATCATCGCCTTTTTGCGCAAAGCCAACCGCAAGGATGCTCTCGTGTACGTGCACGGGGGCTGGGTTCTCGCGCTGGTCGCGGGCGTTCTGACCTGGGGCGCAGCGACCTACTTCATCAGCACGAGCGGCGCCAGTCGCGAGCTGACGGAAGGCTTGTCTTCACTCTTCGCCGCGGCAGTGCTGTTGAGTGTGGGTCTGTGGATGCACGGTAAGAGCCTTGCCGGCCGCTGGCAGCATTACATCGATGCGCAGCTCTCGCGCATCATGACCAAGCGGTCCATGTGGTTGTTGGGTGGCTTGGCGTTCGTCGCGGTCTATCGCGAGGTTTTCGAAACCATACTCTTCTATGCGGCCCTCTGGAGCCAGGGTAACGGTGGGGCAATTCTCGGCGGCCTCGCGGCCGGTGCGGTCACGCTTGCGGTGATCGCGGCGAGTCTGTTGCGATACAGCCGACGACTGCCTATCGGCAAGTTCTTCTTCGTGAGCTCGGTCTTCATCGCCGTGCTCGCCGTCGTCCTTACTGGCAAGGGTATCGCCGCGCTTCAGGAGGCAGGACTCGTCGGGGTGCATCCGGTCTCATTTCCGCGCATCGAGTTTTTGGGCGTCTACCCTTCCGAGCAGACTTTGCTGTGGCAGGTCGCGGTTGTGGTCCTCGGGCTCGCTGGTTTTGTGCTGAACCGGCGCTCCGCCGCATCCTCCAGCCGGAACGCAGCCGAGGCGTGATGCACATGCGCTGGCCCCACTGAATGGATCTCTCCCCACCGCGTGAAACAGCGCAGAAATCCGCATTTCAAGCGCCAAGACTGCCGTCCGAACCTCGAAACGGTCACAAATGCGACAGTTCTCAGGTTGAGAAGCATCTGCCGATGCGGCGATACTGACGCCCATGCTTCGCTCGAAAGTGCTAGTGCGCGCCTTACTCGCACTGATTGCCGTCGCGGTCATCGCAATGCCGGTCAGTGGCGCGCACCTGCATCTGTGTTTTGACGGCGCCGAAGCACCCGCCGCCATCCACTTATCCGAAGATGGCGCGCATCACGCTGATTCGGGCATGAGCGGCACCCACGAGGACGCCGATCTGGAACTGGGTGCACCCGCCATTGCGAAGAAGGCCGACGGGGCATTCAACCTGCCCGGCCTCATGGCGGTTGCCTTTATTGTCTTCCGGCTGCCGCTCCCGGCACCGATCATCGTGGCACCGGAGCGCAGCTCCGCAAGCGTTGCTGTTTCCGTCTACCGAATTCTACCGCCTCTCCGAGCCCCTCCCGTCTAAGCCTCCTCTCGTTGATCGCGTTTGGCCGGCGCATCCGCGCGGCCATGTTTCGTGGAGGCATTCATGCGCTTTTTGTCCGCGCGCCCTCGCTGGGTGCGCAGTTGGATTTATCTGTTTGTGGCACTCGGGCTCGCCAGCGGGTTGGCATGCGCGGCTGCGGCACCGTCCGGCGATGCCGACGAACCGGTTGGAGAACTAACGCTCGGGCGGGCCATCAAGGCAGCGCTGGCGCGCAATCCTGCATTGGCCGCTGGCGAGTTCGATCTCAAGGCGGCAGAAGCCCGGATCGAGCAGGCCGGCGTACGGCCGAATCCGGAGCTTTCCGTCGAGCTGGAGAACTTCGCCGGCACCGGTCCGGTAAGGAAAGCCGACTCACTTGAGAGCACGCTCAGTCTGAGCCAGGTGATCGAGCTAGGCGGAAAGCGAGCGCTACGAACAGAGTTCGCCGAGCGTGACCGCGATGCACTCGCCGTTGAGCGGCAGGCGCAACAGCTCGATGTGCTCGCGGATGTCACCCAGCGCTTCATCGAGCTAGTTGCAGCACAGGATCGTCTGGCGCTGGCGATCAGCACGCGCGAGCTGGCTCAGCGCACGCTGGATGCAATCAACATTCGAGTGCAGGCAGCACGATCGCCCGAGCTCGAACGAAGTCGCGCGCGCATTGCGTTCACTCGGGCTCAATTGGAAGAACAGCAAGCCCAAAGCGAGCTGCGCGGCGTGCGTCAGGCACTCGCCGCTTTGTGGGGTAGCACCGCCCCCGCGTTCAGTAGTGCCTCCGCCGATCTCTTCGCGCTGGAGAACGTATCGCCGTTCGAGGATCTCGTCCGACAGCTCGAGCGAAATCCCGACTTCCTGCGTTTCGCCTCGGAAGCGCGACTACGCGAAGCCGAATTGAAGCTCGTGCGCGCACAGGCGCGTCCCGATCTCACTTTCGGCGTCGGTGTGCGCCGATTCGAGGAGGGCAGCGATCATGCTCTCGTGGCGGGATTTTCCCTGCCGCTCCCTGTTTTCGATCGCAAGCGAGGCTCGATCCGCGAGGCTGAAGCGCGTCTCGCGCAGAGCGATGCACAGAGGAATGCGGCGTTTCTGCGGGCGCGGGCTGCCGTGTACCGCCTCTATCAGGAACTGCTCGCCTCCCGCGCGCGGGTGGAGACCTTGCGCAACGAGGCGCTTCCACAGGCCCAGCAGGCGCTTGATCAGACTCAGTTCGGTTATGAGCGGGGGCGCTTCTCGTATCTGGAGCTCGCCACGGCACAGCAGGAAATGCTCGAGCTGCGGGCAGCCATCATCGACGCCGCTGCGGACTATCACCGGGTTCTGGCCGAAATCGAACGGCTGACAGGCGAACCCCTGTCGACCGAATCCCGATAAAGATTGGCAAGTGAGATGCTCATGAATGCATTGAGAATGTGGGTTGTGGTGCTGCTGGCCGTAGTACTCACTGCGTGCGGTAAGCAGGAGACGTCCGTAGCGAGCGCAGAAAGTGCGCAGGAGAGTGGTGGAGGGCACGAAGAAGGCCACGGTGAGCACGGTGAGTCCCACGAAGAGGGCATCAAGCTCACGGCAGATCAGATCAAGGACGCGAATATCGGCCTGGCACAGGTCGGCCCGGCAAACATCCGCGAGCGACTCCCGCTTTACGGGGTCATCGCTCCGAATGCCGAACGCGTGCGCGAGGTGGCTGCCCGATTTCCCGGCGTGATTCGTACCGTCAACAAGCGCGTGGGGGAGTCGGTCAAACAAGGCGAAGTGCTGGCAACGGTCGAGAGCAACGAAAGCCTGCAAACCTATTCCGTCGTTGCCCCGCTCGCGGGGGTAGTCATTGCTCGAAATGCAAATCCAGGCGAACAGACGACCGACAAGTCTTTGTTCACCGTCGCGGACCTTTCCGCGGTCTGGGTCGAACTGTCGCTGTTTCCGCGGGACGTTTCGAAAGTCCGCGTGGGACAGACGGTTCGCGTGAAAAGCGGCGACACCAACGTTAGCGCGGAAGGAAAGGTCGTCTACGTTGCGCCTTTCGGCAGCAGTAGCAATCAAACGCTAAGCGCACGCGTCCTGCTCGACAACAAGGATCGCAAGTGGGCGCCGGGCCTCTATGTGACCGCAGAAGTCACGCTGTCGAGCGCGTCCGTGCCTCTCGCAATTGCCAGTGACGCCTTGCAAACACTCGAGGGGCAAACGGTCGTGTTCGTCAGAAACGACGCTGGCTTCGAGCCGACTCCCATACAGCTCGGTCGCAATGACGGGGACTTCGCAGAGGTGCGCGGTGGAGTCGAGTCGGGTGCGACCTACGCAACCCGGAACAGCTTCATCCTGAAGGCAGAGCTCGGAAAAGGCGAAGCCGAGCACGAAGACTGAGGAGCGGCGTACATGATTGACGGATTACTACGGTTTTCGATCGCTCGCCGCTGGATCATCCTGTTCCTCGTACTGGTGCTCGTGGGCGCTGGCGTGTGGAGCTACCAGCGGCTGCCAATCGACGCGGTCCCGGACATCACCAATGTCCAGGTTCAGATCAACACTCAGGCGGAGGGTTACTCGCCGCTCGAGGTCGAGCAGCGGATCACGTATCTCGTGGAGACCGCGATCGCGGGCCTGCCGCACGTGGAGCACACGCGCTCACTCTCGCGATACGGCCTGTCGCAGGTCACAGTGGTCTTCGAGGATGGCACCGACATCTATTTTGCGCGCAACCTCATCAATGAGAGATTGCAGCAGGCGAAGAGTCAGATGCCACCGGGCATCGAGCCGCAGATGGGCCCGGTCGCGACCGGTCTCGGCGAGATCTTTCTGTATACCGTGCACGCCCGGGACGGCGCGCGTCAGCCGAACGGTGAGCCGTACGATGCGACGGCATTACGCACGCTGCAGGATTGGGTCATCCGTCCGCAGCTGAGACAGGTGCCGGGCGTCACGGAAGTAAACACGATTGGAGGCTACGAAAAGCAGTTCCACGTGACGCCGGACCCTGCGCGCCTGCTGGCCTATGGCCTTACCTTCGATGACGTGGTCTCGGCACTGCAGAAGAACAACGCGAATGTGGGTGCGGGCTACATCGAGCGAAACGGCGAGCAGTATCTCATACGCTCCCCCGGCCAGGTCTCGGATATCGATGGCATCGAGCGGGTGATCGTCGCGCACCGCGATGGCGTTCCGGTCACGGTGCGCGACGTCGCGGAAGTTGCCTTCGGCAAGCAGCTGCGCACCGGCGCGGCCACGCGCGATGGCGAGGAGACCATCCTCGGCACCGCGGTTATGCTCATAGGAGACAACAGCCGCACTGTCTCGAAAGCAGTCGCGCAGAAGCTCTCCGAGATCAACAAGTCGCTGCCGGAGGGCGTGACTGCCGATCCGGTCTACGATCGAACCGTGCTTGTCGAGAAGACCATCTCGACCGTGCAGAAGAACCTCCTGGAAGGAGCGATCCTGGTTGTTGTCGTGCTCCTTCTGATGTTGGGTAACGTGCGTGCCGCGCTTCTCACGGCGCTGGTCATCCCGCTTTCCATGCTGATGCTGATGATTGGCATGGTGGAGAGCCGCGTGAGCGCCAACCTCATGAGCCTCGGCGCGCTCGACTTCGGCCTCATCGTCGATGGCGCGGTGATCATTGTCGAGAACTGCATTCTGAGGCTCGGCGCCAAACAGCACCACGAGGGGCGGCTGCTCAGCGTGGAAGAGCGGCTGCATACGGTGTTCAGTGCGACTCGCGAAGTTTTTACGCCGAGCCTCGTGAGCGTACTGGTCGTGATCCTCGTGAATTTGCCGCTGCTTGCACTCACGGGCGTCGAGGGCAAGATGTTCAGGCCGATGGCGCTTGCGGTGATCATCGCGCTGCTGTCCGCGCTCGCCCTGTCGTTGACGTTCGTGCCCGCGGCGGTTGCGTTGCTGCTCCGTGGCAAGATCGAGGAGAAGGAGAATGCCATAGTGCGCGGCGCTAAGCGTTTCTATGCGCCCATCCTCGAAGCTGCGTTGCGATGGCGTCTCGCCGTGCTCGCAGGCGCCCTCGTCTTCGTAGCACTGTGCGGCTGGCTCGGATCGCGCATGGGCTCCGAGTTCATGCCCAGCCTGGATGAAGGCGATCTCGCAGTCCAGGCACTGCGCATTCCGGGAACGAGCCTCACCCAATCGCTCGAAATGCAATTTCAGGTCGAGCGGGCACTGAAGGCGATGCCCGAGGTGAAGACCTATTTCGCGCGCGTCGGCACGGCGGAGGTCGCTACAGACCCGATGCCGCCGAACATCTCGGACGGCTATCTGATGCTGAAGGACCGCAAGGACTGGCCCGATCCTGACAAGTCGAAAGCTCAACTGCTTTCGGAGATCGAGCAGCGCCTGGCGAAACTTCCGGGGAACGCCTTCGAGATCAGCCAGCCCATTCAGCTGCGCTTCAACGAGCTCATTTCGGGTGTTCGCTCAGACCTCGGCATCAAGGTGTTCGGCGACGACCTGGGACAACTCCTGAAGTCGGGAAACGCGATTGCCGCGGTGCTGAACTCCATCCCGGGTGCCGACGGCGTCAAAGTCGAGCAGGTCGCGGGCCTTCCGGTACTCTCAGTGGAACCGAACCGCGCCGCGCTGTACCGCTACGGCCTGAATGTCGCGGATGTTCAGGATGTGCTCGCGGCGGCAACGGGTGGCGAGGAGGCGGGACAGCTCTTCGACGGCGATCAGCGTTTCGCGCTGGTCGTGCGTTTGCCGGAGCACCTTCGCAGTGACCTGAACGCGCTCGAGCGTCTGCCGATCTCGCTTCCGCAGGGCGGGTACGTGCCATTGGGCGAAGTGGCGACCCTGACCCTTGCGCCAGGACCGAACCAGATCAGCCGGGAAAACGGAAAACGGCGGCTGGTGGTCTCCGCGAATGTGCGTGGGCGCGACCTGGGAAGTTTCGTGGCCGAGGTGCGCACGAAGATCGAACAGCAGGTGAAGCTGCCGCCAGGCTATTGGCTGGCCTATGGCGGAACGTTCGAGCAGCTGCAGTCTGCCACGCAGCGCTTGAGCGTTCTCGTGCCCATCACGCTGGTACTGATCTTTGCGCTCCTGCTGATGACGTTCGGCTCCGCCAAGGATGCGGCACTCGTCTTCAGCGGCGTGCCGCTCGCATTGACGGGCGGTGTGATTGGGCTCTGGCTGCGAGACATCCCACTCTCCATTACCGCAGGCGTCGGCTTCATCACCCTTTCCGGTGTCGCAGTGTTGACGGGTGTGGTCATGGTCTCGGCGTTCCGCGACCGGCTCGCTTATGGCGCGTCAATCGATGCTGCCATTCGGGAGGGTGCCATGCTTCGCCTACGGCCCATCCTCATGGTGGCGCTCGTGGCTGCGTTGGGCTTTCTGCCGATGGCCCTCAATACCGGGACGGGTGCCGAGGTTCAGCGGCCGCTCGCGACGGTGGTCATCGGTGGGATCATTTCGTCTACGCTGCTGACGTTGCTCGTGCTGCCGGGTTTGTATCGCATGACATATCGCAACTCACAGGTCGTCGAGGCGGCGGGCAGCGTCAAGGAGTCATTCTCGACATGACGACCTTGGCAGGCATCGAAGGGCGCAACGACAAGGGAACTTGCCGTGAGCCATGATCACGCACATACGGCGGTACGCGCGGGCCATGCTCGGCCGCTGTGGATTGCGCTGGCCCTCACGACCGCGTTCATGGCAACCGAGGTCGTGGCATCGCTGTTCACGGGGAGCCTTGCGCTCCTCTCCGATGCCGCACACATGTTCACGGATGCTGCCGCTCTCGCGGTGTCGCTCGTCGCGTTGCGGATTGCCCAGCGCGCCGCGGATCGCAAGCGCACCTTTGGGTATTACCGGTTCGAGATTCTGGCTGCGGCCTTTAACGCCGTCCTGCTGCTCATCGTCGCCGGATACATTTTGTACGAAGCCTATCAGCGCGTCCGAAGTCCTGAACCGATCCAGTCGGTGGGCATGCTGGTCGTTGCGGTGGTGGGTCTGGCGATCAACCTTATCAGCACGCGGTTGCTTCGCGCCGGCAGCGAGTCGAGTCTCAACGTGAAGGGAGCGTATCTCGAAGTCTGGAGCGACATGCTCGGCTCCATCGGCGTGATCGTGGCCGCGATCCTGATTCGCTTCACGGGCGCGCTCTGGATTGATCCGCTCGTCGCCTGCCTCATCGGGCTCTGGGTCGTTCCGCGCACCTGGGTGCTGCTCAAGGAGGTCATCAACATTCTCCTTCAGGGCGTCCCGAAGGGAATGAACCTGCAGGAAGTCGAGAACGCCCTGAGCGACATCCCGGGCGTGATCGAAATCCACGATCTGCACATCTGGTCTCTCACGAGTGGCAAGTATGTGCTTTCGGCACACGTCGTTGCGGATCTTACGCGCTGCACGGAGCAGGAGGTGCTCTCGGAAGTCAACGAACGGGTCAGTCGTTTCGATATTCATCACACCACGACCCAGATCGAGGCGCAGGGCTTCGAGTGTGAGAAGACCGAGACGCATTCCGAGTCGGGGCAGGGCTCCCGCGGTAGTTAGGCCCGCATTCACATGAAGGCACGTCCCTCAAAGAGGCCGAGTCACAGACGTATCTCCCATTGGACGACGCTCGTGCTCGGGGGCATCGGCTTGTTCATTTTGAGCGTGGCCATCGTCCTGACGCTCCTCGAGCCTGCAGGTGGAAGCCTGTGTGCGAGCACCGTGCAACGCTCAACCGCCCGGTCGACCCTGGAGGTGAATCCGGGCCTATCTGTGGATACGCTGCAGGAATCACTGAAGGCGTCCACGGCCGTCGCTCTAGATGCGTTTCCGTCGAATCGGCGCGTCGGAGTGACGCCCGGCGCCGCTGCGGCCGTGTGGGAGTCGCTTCGACAATGGCCGGAAGCTGTCATCGACATCGTGAAGGATGCGCACGACTTTGAGATCAGGGGACCGCTGCCGGCGATACGCAAAGACGAGAGGCGCGGCTCTCTCGTAATCGGAGGTGCGGGAGAGGCCGTCTCCATCCGACTTGCTTCGCATGAACTCGGCGCAATCTACGCTTTCGTCGGCGGTACCGCCTCCGGAGAGGCATCGTCACTGGTGTTTCTGGACCGGCACGGATCTGTCGTATTCCGTGTCGTGGCCACTCGAGCCGACTCGCGCGAGGAAGCCGGCGCGACCGCCTTTGCGTCGACGTTTCAATATATGACTACGCTACCAAGTGCCTGCAGACCGTAGCGGGCGCGGTTCGTGCGATCGGAGCTTCCAAGCTATCTTGGTACAAGAGAAACGGCAGCTATCACGCGCTCTGCTTCGCGAGTCTCAAGCGCACGGGGGATTGCGGGCTGCTTTGCGCTGAGCCGCTCGATGACCGGGCAATTCGTCTCGACCGCGTTCGCGTCGCAGTCGGCGACAAGCTGCGCCAGCTCATGCCGCAGTTGGCGGAGCTCGCTGATGCGGCGGTCCAGGATCTGCAGCTTCGCGGCGGCGAGCTCCCGCGTTGCCCGACACGAGCGGCGATCCCGCAATCGCAACAGGTTTGAGATTTCGATCAGGCTGAATCCCATGCCCTGCGCTCTTTTGATGAATCGCAACTGCTCCGCGTCTGCTTCGGAATAGCGACGAACGCCACGTGCGGGCCGCGCCGGCTCCACCATCAGCCCCCGCCGTTGGTAGTACCGGACGGTCTCTACGTGTACTTCTGCAGCGGCAGCCAGCTGGGCAATGGTGAAAGACTGGGGCATGCCTTGACTCCGTACCATGGTACGGAGGTTATCGTAGCGCCATACGATCAACGGATCGAGGCTCGAGCTATCGCGGAGGCAGGCGTGTGGGTGAGAAGACGCGCGTAATCAGCGCTGCGGGTGGTGCTCTCGGTCTTGGCGGCTTCGCGGCGGCGCTCGGGCTGTGCTGTACCGTGCCTTGGGCTGTCATCCTTCTCGGAGTGGCGGGCGCCGTCGCCTTCGCGCGGCTGGCGTTTCTCCTTCCCTATGCCCTCGTCGGTGCGGCGGCTCTCCTGGCTGTGGGCTTCTGGTGGGCATACCGCCCGCCAGCTGTATGCGCCGATGGAAGTTGCACGACTACAGGCCGGCGTCCGCTGCAGTGGCTCGTGTGGATCGCCGCGGTGGTGGTCGGTGCATTGTGGATCGTCGCGTTGCTCATGCGCGTGACGGAGTAGCAACGGAGGTTTTATGCGCAAGCTCCTCGCCATTTTCGCGGCTCTCGCGACATTTGCGGCGCCCGGTGGCCGCGCCGAGGCGGCGGATGCCCACGCTGTCACCAAGTACATCGTGCTGGATGAAGCGGCAACACAGCTTCGCGCCGACTTCAATCGAGCGAAAGGCGCGGTGCGACTGCTGTTTGTTGTCGATCCGACTTGTCCTGGATGTCTGCGTGGACTCGATGACATGAACAAGGCGTTGCTCGCGAACACGCATGACACTCGCTTGCAGACGTTCGTCGTTCACGTTCCGGTCCTCACTCCGGCGCCGAAAGCGAACGATGTCCCGCCAGCAGCGGAGCTCCTGCATAACGCCAACGTGCACCACTACTGGAATCCGAGCGGCGCGTTCGGACGAGCTTTGTCGGAAGGCGTGAACCTGAAGAGTGAGGGCAACCCTGTGTATGCGTGGGACGTATGGCTCGTCTACGGTCCGGATACGACGTGGGACGGTACTAACCCGCCGCGGCCGCGCCTGCTGATGCATCAATTGCGCGCCCTGCAGGGAAACAAGGAGTTTCCACGCCTCGACAGCAAAGCGTTCGCGCAACAGGTTCGTCAACTCTTGACGAAGCTTCCGGAGACGACTTTCGCACGATGACCTCCTCACTTACTCCGTCGCTCGTGACCACGTGCCAACTGACATGTCCCAAGTGCGGACATCTGTCGAGAGAAACCATGCCGACGGACGCCTGCGTGTACTTTCATGAGTGTGGCGGCTGCGGCGCGCTGCTACGCCCGAAGAAGGGGGACTGCTGCGTGTTTTGTTCGTATGGCTCCTTTCCGTGTCCGCCGATCCAGGCGGCGCGGCCGTGCTGCAGTTCGTCAGCTTGAGTGCGGGTTGCGAAGAATGCGAGCTGGGCCAACAAGCTCGCGATTTGGCTCGCGGGGCGAGGCTTCTCCTGATCTGGTGCCTTCCGGGTATGGTCCTGCTTGTCAGCGCGCTGATTGGCGGGCGCTATCGAGCCATTGTCTGGCCAGCTCTCCTGACATGGATGGCAGCAGCGTGCTTGATGAACGCCCGCCGCTGCGGCCGATTGCATTGCTATCTCACCGGGCCGTATTTCTTGCTGCTCGCACTCGCATCCCTCCTGCATGGAGCGGGTATCGTGACGCTGGGTGAGCACGGTTGGCTCATGCTCTCGATCGCCCTCGCCATCGGTGGGCCGTTTCTGGTCTATGTGCCAGAACGCGCGTTGGGCCACTATCGAACGCGTGCGACGTATCCATAGCCATAGAATCTCAGGCTCCGCACGCGGCCGGATGCGCGATCCCGATGTGCAGCGGCGCGAATGGAAGCAGGCACGAGTCTGATGCAAAGGTACGGCACACCCGCGTGATCGAGATGCCGGGAGGTTAGGCTCGCCCCCGAAGCCCAGACATCGTGACGGTCACGAGTCGTCGTACTGCCGCCTTGGATGTCAGGGTGCTCGCGGCGGAGAGTGCATGGAGGCAGTAGTCCGCGAGCTCGTCCGGTGCGATGTCATTCCTCAACTGTCCCGCCTTGGCGCCTTCGGCTACGAGCTTCTTGATGAAGTCCCGCAAGTGATGCTGCGCGCGAGCGACGTGCTCGCCTTGATGCAAGTGGGTGGCAAGCGCGGTTCCATGCGCGGTGCGTACATCGTATTGAATGAGCGCGTACGCCTCCAGCACTGCTTCGAGACGTTCGCGCGCATCGCCCGGCTTTCCATATAGCTCTGCGAGATGCCGAAGATGGCCGCCGACCTGCCGCTCGTGCCAGGCCGCGAGTATCGACTCGACATCTGGAAAGTATTTGTACAGCGTCGCGCGCCCGATCCCCGCTTTCTCGGCGATCTGCGACATGGTGACTCCGCGCAGGCCGTGCCTAGCCAGAAGGGTCGCTGCCGCATCCAGCGTCGCCTCGCGCACGGCGTCCCGGTGCGTCTCTACAGTTTCCGTCCAGAGTTTTGGCACCCCGTCAGTATACGGTGCCGCTTGGGAGACAGCGTGTATTGACAGAGACACTGTGTATTGCAAAACTAGAGCACATGAACGCACCCCATCCGAGTGATGGCAATCATGACCCGCGTCGGTATCGCGGCACTCCGCGCTGGGTCAAGGCATTCGCGATCGTTGGCGCCGTGTTGCTGCTGATCCTGATCGTGCTGCATATCACGGGGCACGGCTTCGGAGGCCACTCGCTGCACGGAGTGCACTGATGGCCATGGCGTGGCCCTTCAGGAAGATGGTGCTCACCGCCCATATCGCGACGTCGGTGGGCTGGATTGGAGCGGTGGCCGCTTTTCTCGTCCTCGCGGTGCAAGGGCTCGCGGGCTCTACCGCGCCGTCGATCCGCGCGGCATACGTGGCGATGGATCTCACTACGTGGTACGCGATCGTGCCGCTCGCTATCGCATCTTTCGTTACGGGTCTGATCTCGTCTTTGGGAACAGCGTGGGGCTTGTTTCGGCACTACTGGGTGCTGATGAAGCTGCTGATCACGCTGCTCGCCACGGCCGTCTTGATCATCCACCTGCAGCCGATAGAGCATCTGGCGGCGACCGCGACCATCGGCATGCCTGGGCCTGACTTCTATCAGGCCTGTACGCTCATGGTATTTGCATCCAGCTCCGCGATCGTGGTGCTACTTGTGCTGACCACGCTGTCGGTCTACAAACCGCGCGGCATGACCCCGTACGGCTGGCGACGCCAGCAAGCCGAGGCTCACGGGTGACGCGCTACACGCGCACCCGATGCAGCCGCAGGGCATTTCCGATTACGGATACCGACGAGAAACTCATCGCGAGCGCCGCAATCAACGGACTCAGGAGGAGTCCGGTTGCGGGATACAGCACACCGGCCGCGATCGGAATGCCGAGCGCGTTGTAGCCAAAGGCAAAACCGAGGTTCTGCCAGATATTGCGCACGGTGGCGCGGCTCAGGTGGCGCGCGCGCACGATGCCGTTCAGGTCTCCCTTCACGAGCGTGACTTGTGCGCTCTCCATCGCGACGTCGGTCCCCGTTCCCATCGCGATGCCGACGTGCGCGCGGGCGAGGGCCGGGGCATCGTTGATACCATCGCCGGCCATCGCGACCCGGCGGCCTTCGTTGACCAGGCGCGCGATCACCTTCGCCTTATCTGCGGGCTGCACCTCAGCGACCACCTCATCGATGTGCAGGCTCTTCGCGACAGCTTCGGCCGTGCCGCGCGCATCACCAGTCAGCATCACGATGCGAAGGCCGTCGGCGCGCAGCGCGTCGAGGGCCGCTGGCGTACTCTCCTTGATGGGATCGCCCACTGCGATCGCGCCGGCGAGTGTTCCATCCACGGCGAGGAACATCACCGTACGTCCGCTCTTTCGGAGCGATTCGACGTCCTTCTGCAGCGGCTCGATCGAGGCACCCACGTCGCTCATGAGCGCCGCATTGCCCAGCGCGATCTTGCGACCGCTGTGGCTACCCGTCACGCCGCGTCCGGTCACCGACTGAAAGTCAGCGACCGCGGCGGGGGTGATCGCCCGTGAAGCCGCACCTTCCACAATGGCGCGGGCTAGCGGGTGCTCGCTCGACTTCTCGAGACCTGCCGCCAGCGCAAGGACCTCCTGTTCCTTCCATCCGCCAAGGACCACCGCGCGATCAAAGGTAGGATGGCCCACGGTGAGCGTACCGGTCTTGTCGACCACGAGCGTATCGATCTCGCGCAGCGATTCGATCGCCTCCGCGCTACGGAACAAAACGCCTAGCTGCGCGCCACGCCCGCTCGCCACCATGATGGAAATGGGGGTCGCAAGCCCGAGTGCACAGGGACACGCAATGATGAGGACGGCGACGGCATTGATCAGCGCGTACGCGAGCCGCGGTTCGGGGCCGAGGAACCACCAGACCGCGAACGTGGCGACGGAGATCAGGATGACTGCGGGCACGAACCACGTCGCGACGACATCCGCCAGACGCTGCAGGGGCGCGCGGCTTCGCTGTGCCTGCGCCACGAGCGCAACGATCTGGGACAACAAGCTGTCGGCGCCCACGCGTTCGGCCACGATGACGACCGACCCGGTCTGGTTGATCGTGGCGCCGACGACGCGATCCCCTGGACCCTTGTCGACGGGGATGGGCTCGCCGGTCAGCATCGACTCATCAATCGTGGAGCGCCCCTCGAGGATGCGTCCGTCGACAGGCACCTTTTCTCCGGGGCGAACGCGCACGCGATCGCCCACGACGAGCTGCTCCAGCGGCACGTCTTCATCCGTCCCGTCCGACTTCACGCGTCGCGCGGTCTTCGGCGCGAGCCCCAGGAGCTGGCGAATAGCGACACTCGTTCGACCGCGTGCTGCGAGCTCCAGCCATTCGCCCAGCAACACGAGCGCAATGATCACGGCGGCGACTTCGAAATACACGCCAACCATGCCCTGCGAATCGCGCATTTCGGGAGGAAAGGCGCCCGGCGCAAACGTCGCGAAGAGGCTGTAGAGATATGCGACCAGGACACCGAGACCGATCAAGGTGTACATGTTCGGCGAGCGATTGACGACGCCGAGCCAGCCGCGTCGATAGTAGTCGGCACCGGCCCAGGCAACGACCGGCAACGTCAGGAGGAGCTCGGTCGCGCGCAGCAGGCGCTCGGCGCCGAGCGTCAGGTGCAGATCGAGCAGATGCGGAAGCATCGCGATCAGCACCACCGGGACACTGAGTGCAGCCGAGATCCAGAAGTGACGTTTGACCTTGCGTAGCGCGCTGTCGTCATCGAACTCCGTCGGCATCAGGGGCTCGAGCGTCATCCCGCAGATCGGGCAATGACCGGGACCGACCTGGCGGATTTCCGGGTGCATCGGGCAGGTATAGATCGTCCCCGGCGGGACCGGCGCGTCTGGCTTCGGGTGCGCGCTGTGATCCACCGATGGATGCGAGTGGCCCTGCGACGGCATCGGCGCATGGGCATGGTCTGCGTGATGCGCGTGATTAGCAGGCTTCGCGGGCATCGCCGAGCCGCTTGCCGCACGTCGCTCGCCGCGATCGTCCACGTAGCGCGTCGGATCTGCTTCGAACTTTGCGCGACAGCTCGCGCAACAGAATGCGTACTGCCGGCCCGCATGCTGACTCTGGTGCGCGGAATCGTGCGCGACGGTCATACCGCACACCGGGTCCGTCATTGTCGGGCTCGCGTTCGCAGCAACAACGTGTCCGCTGCCGCTTGCGACCTTCGATGCGCAACAACCGCCCTTGGATGCTGTGGGGCCACTCATGACAACTCCTCTTCACCCAACGCTTTAAGAATCGGACAATCCGCCGCACGACCGTGGCCGGGGCAGGCGGCGATAAGATCGGCCAGCCCCTTTCGCACACGCTCGAGTGAGGCGATACGTTCTTCGACATCCGCGAGCTTCTCCTGCGCCGCACGCTTGACGCGGCCGACGTCGCGCAAGTTCGAGAGCGCGAGCAGATCCTTCACCTCTTTCAGCGAGAAGCCGAGAGCCTGCGCGCGTCGAATGAAGCGCAGGCGCGCAACTTCCAGTTCGCTGTAGCGGCGATAACCGGACGCAAGCCGCGTCTTGGGCGCAAGCAGTCCGCCGCGTTCGTAGTACCGAACCGTGTCGATGCTCACGCCGGCGCGCTTGGCGAGGGTGCCGATGCCAATGGAGTTCATACCGTCTCC
>JBDZVF010000562.1:0-3540 GCA_040255575.1 Pseudomonadota bacterium
ATCGAAAACCACCGGAACTGGCTCCATCAGACCCTTTTTCCGTAGCCTGCTAGTAGCTGCTTCGATGAACTCCTTCGGAATGGCGTCTTCCCTTCCCAATGCATACAGTAGCGCGGCGGCCGAATTGTAGAGTTCAAGGCCGTCCAAAACGTCTGGCAGTCGTGTTAACCTGCGCAACGTGAAGAGGTCCGACTTCAAGAACAAGATCCCGAGCGTTGCGTCGAACGCGCCCTCACCGCGCGATGTTCGTTTTGGATCGAAGCCCCTGGCCGCGAGTGCGCTAGCCACGGCCGAGTCGAGCTCGTGCCAGGCAAGAAGCTGCGGTAAGCGGCCGAGTCGAAGCTCGATCCATTTTACTCTGTTGTAACAGACGCGCTGGGCCAACGACACGCGTTCGTCCGACCAGAAGTCATTCGTCGCGACCGACGCTGCGACCAACAGTGTGCCTCGAGCCGCCCAGAGCAATCCGACACGTTCATACGCGTTGCCGCACAGGTACAGCGCGCGGACCAAATCAGCTCGACTCTCGTGTGTATAAAGGCGGCGCAAGGCTCGACCTAACGTCTTAATTGTTGCGTATGACTTGCCCGCATCGAGCTGCTGCGCTCCTCGACTAAGCAGTGCTCGCGCCGCCGCGATGCCCCCGGTACGCCGAGAGGTTGTTTCGACCACCGTTTCGAACAGCGTGTCGTAAGCGGCGCTTTCACCGAAAACGTGACCCAGCTCGCTAATGATTTCGGCCAATGGCTCCAACGGAAACCCGACCAGCCCTTCCGCTTTCCGCACTACATCGGTGAGTTCGCGCAGAACCGCGTCCGCACGACCCGGTGCTGTCAGCAGGAGCCGGGTTTGCAGGAGGAACGTGCGAGCCTGAAGGGCCGTACTCGGTCTGTCGTGCTCTTTCGATAGGCGTGTGAGTGACTCGGTAAGCGTCTTGGTGTGCTGTGCAAGTCGCGCGCTTGACGCATCAAGCGCGCCTCCGTCAATGGTCGCTTTTAACGCCATCCACAGTGTCGTCAGTCGCTCGAGGTCTCGGGCATTTCGACTATCCTTTGCGAGGCCTTCCGCCTCTTCGTACAACGCGACGAATTGGCCGTAGTCCTCGTACCAGAAGAGCGTTGTCCAAGCATACTGGTAGATACTTTCGAGCACCTGGTGCGGAGTGCCGTGTTCCTTGGCGACTCGTACGGCGCGCAGGAATCGACCGTCCACGTCAGTCCGAGGGCGCTCGAGGTCACGGGCGAGCGTCGCGGCTGTAAGACTCTCATCAACGAGCTGTATCGGGGGTCCGCCCTCACTTAGTGCCGCTTGGAAACGCCGTTCCGCTTCGTCAAGATCTTGTTCTCGTTGGGTATCCAACGGTCCGCGGCGAACATCTCGCTGGACTGTCGTTGAGATGTGTAACGCTTCAACGGCGAGCTTCTCGTGTTGGTGTCCGAAGACGCGATCGCAAATCCACGTTCGATCAAGGATGCGAATATCTATCCCGTACTGCTTGTGAAGCTTGTCCTCAATCGATGCGCGGGCCTTATCCGGGACGAACTGATTTGTGACAAAAAAGGCCGTGGTATAGCCCCGCCCAGTGCCTGCGATTTTCGCCACGTCCGAGCGGACTTTCGCTCGCCAATCTTTTTTTGCACTGAACGCGAACGCCCAACGTTCTTCTGCGGCAGCCCGCCCAATACCGCAGTACCACCCAAGCGCGAGCGTATCCGACACCGGGTAAGTCTCAGAATCGACCTTGCTATCGCCCCCTCCAGTCGGGCCGGTGTGCGGCAGGAGGTTTGGGCAAATTTCTCGCTCTGCGAGGCGGCGCGCGAAGTCCTCGAAAAGGTTCTCCTCACCTCGATTGGTGATCGTATCGAGGTGATATTCAAGTATGGAGCGATTGAGACTCGGACTCTCAACCACGACGGAGTCAGAGAACCGTTCCGGTCGCCTCTGGCGTAGGAAAGCGTTAGGAGAGGGGGCTTGTCGCTCATGCATACTGTGTGGCGAAAACGAGTAACCCGCCTGCGGCTCGGCCGACGACGAGCCGAAAACTAAGGATCTAGCAGAGATCGCTGGGCGCGCGCTTGCAGCCCCGGCGGGCCAACGCTCTTCTGAGCGTGTTTGCACGAGGCGTCGCTGATTCAGTCATGACGCGTGTCGCGGCCTAACGCCGAGCTTCACCTGCGGGCGAATCAACCAAGCGCCGGCGAAGCCGGCGCCAACCATAGCTCGCCCGTCTGGTGCAAGCAACGTTGGGCAGGCGGCGCGCGGAAACCGCCCCTACGTTCGCGTTCGATGGCATGGAAGGCAGCATGGGCGCTGCTTGACCGGAATGCTCTTGGGCCGCGCGAAGACCTTGTGGCAGTGAACACACGTGTAGACGAACTGCCCGGCCAGGATCTCGTGAGCATGATCCTGGAGGTAGAACGGCTCGATGTCGAACTTGAAGTTGCTGAGTGAGAAAGATGTCTGGCGCCGCTCCGCGAGTAACTCGTCGGGATGGGTTGTCGCAATTACAACGTTCTTCGAGTACTCTGGGTACGCGACCTTGATGGCCGGGAGGACATCAGCATCACCCGTGATGACGACATGCACATCGTCGGGAGCGGTGATCGCCGACCGGACCAGAAGCGCCACGACCGTGGCGTCTACCTGCTTCTCCTGGTAGCGCTTGACTCGCAACTTCTCGAGGATCCAGCCCTTCATCTTCGGGTGGTAGACGGCTTGGTCCGAGTACCCACCGGACACAGCACTGTCGACGAAGCGTTGTCGCGAGACCACGCCGTTGCGGGTGCGCGTGATGTCGTCAGCGGTGACGTCGTGATATTCCAGCGGCCATTTGTCGAAATCGTCAGGCAGTGCGAACACCGAGGTGACGAGGAACCGCTCACCAAGCTGATCGCAGCCAGCAACTTGCGAGTTGGCGTGCCGAAGGAGAGCCTCGGCCAGTCTAGCGAAGTCGAGCTGAAAGCTCTTGTTGGGGAACTCGGTACGGGCAGCGAGCGCCTTCTCCGGTGCACAGGCCTTGAACAGCCAGCTGCCGTCGACGAACACGTTGAGCCGACCCATGGTTGATCCCTATGGAGAAGTGTGTGCGCTGCCCAACGCCTTGAGTTCAACTGCGGAGCGCCTCGTATCCAGGCGCGCTGAATCTGAATCTCGTACGCAATTGACGGGCGAGCAACCGGATGCGGGTCGCTCCGACAGTTGCAACGGACGTTAGGTGGGGAAGGAAGAAGATTGTCACGATTCACCGTGTCGAGCGACGGACGTCCAGCTCGTCTCGTCAGTGCGGACCACGTGGGCGGGCGCACCGCGTGGCGCGATATCCAACGACTTGGTTGGGATCTCGATACGCTCGGCGCGCGTGCCCGCGGCGGATGCCACTTTCGCCGCGCACCTCGGGCCGGCGGACAGACGCCGCTCGACCGGTCGGCCCAGCGTGCGGCGCATCGAGATCTCAGCCTGCTCGCGATGTCAGTGGCGTGGTTCCCCCACCTAACGCCTTAAGTTAAGCTGCGAGCGCCCGACTCAACGGGCTCGCGACGC
>JBDZVF010000059.1:0-19253 GCA_040255575.1 Pseudomonadota bacterium
CGGCGCGAACGAAGCGCCACTCGTCGCCTACCTGCGCGCCGCCGCCAACGCGTTCACCACCAACAACTGGTGGCCGGCGGACGAAGCCTGGGCACGCATGAACGCGCAGAACTCGAAGTGGTACGTGCGCGTGGGCCCGGACGAGGTGTACTGGGATCCGTGCTCGATCAAGGCCGGCTTCCACCTGACACTCGCGCTCATTAACCAGGGGGCGAAGGAGTGGCAGGAGAAACTCACGAGCATTCAGCAGGAGATGGAGGCCGCCATCGCCGCGCGTGCGGGCGCGCCCTACAAAGCGCGGCACGTGAGCTTTCATCTGCCGGATTTCATCGACATCGTGGTCAATGCGGGCGATGACCGCAACGCGCTGAGCGGCACCATCGGCCAGAGCCTGCCGAACTTCGGCCCGGTGGCGAAGGAGAGCCGAGGCCGCACCGTCGCGATGGTCAACATCTTCAACGATCCGGATTCGCTCGCGTCCCGCCGCCGTTCGGCCACCACACTCATCGCGAGCGACAGCATGGCCGATTATTCGGACGATCCACTCGCCTCGCAGCTCGCCACGGTGCTGCACGAGGCCACGCACAACCTCGGCCCGGCGCAGGAATATGCGGTGCGGGGCACGTCGGTGCAGAAGATCTTCGGCGGCCCCATCGATTCGATGCTCGAGGAGCTGAAAGCACAGACCGGCGCGCTGTTCTATACGGAGATGCTCCGTTCGAAAGGCATGATCACGGATGCGCTCGCGCGCCAGCTGTACGTCAGCAATGTCGTGTGGGCGCTCGGCCAGACGGCTAAGGGCATGTACACGGCGAGCCACGAACGGCAGCCCTACCCGCAGCTCGCGGCGATTCAGCTCGGCATGCTCACGGAAGCGGGCGCGCTCACGTGGGACCCAAATGCCGACGCCGCCAACGGGCAGGACAAGGGCGCGTACACCATTCACCTCGACAAGATGGTCGCGACCTGCGACGCAATGATGAAGACGGTCGCCGGCATCAAGGGCCGCGGCGACAAGCGGGGAATCGAGGAACTGCTGCGCAAGTACGTCGATAGCAGCGACATCGTTCCGCACTCCGCCATTGAGGAACGGTGGGCGCGCGAACCCCGCGTGAACCTGGTCTATTCGCTCGCGATGTAAGCGATGCCGTGCTCGCAACACGTGCTGAGCTTCGATCCGCGCGCCAACGTCGTGTTGCGGCTCTTCGAGCCGTCAGGCCCGGCGAAGGGGGGCGTCATCGTGCCCTCGGCGATGGGCGTCGCGCAGAACTTCTACGCGCGTTTCGCAGAGTGGCTGGCGGGCCAGGGCTATTGGGTAACGACATTCGACTACCGGGGCATCGGCTTGTCCGCGCCCGCATCGCTGCGCGGCTTCCACATCAACATCGTGGATTGGGCGCGGCAGGACTGCGCGGCCGTCATCGACTTCACCCAGGCGCAGCAGCCGGATCTGCCGCTTTACTGGATCGGCCATAGCCTGGGCGGGCAGGTGATCGGGCTCATCCCGAACCGCCATCACATCGATCGCGTGATTGCCGTTGCCGCGGGCAGCGGATACTGGCGCGAGAACGCCTGGCCGACGCGGCGCTTCGTGCTGTGGCTGTGGTATGTCGTGGCGCCGCTCGCCACCGCCTTGTTCGGCTACTTTCCAGGCAAGCGTTTGCGCAAGGTCGGCGACCTGCCTGCTGGCGTGATGGAGCAGTGGCGCCGCTGGTGCCTCAGCCCCGACTACGTCGGCAGCGAAGGGGATGAGACACGGGCGGCCTACGCGTCCGTGCGGGTGCCGATGCTTTCCCTGTCCTTCACGGATGACGAGATCGTCTCGGCCGAGAGCGTCCGGCTGCTGCACGCTCTCTACACCTCGGCGCCGGTGGAGTATCGGCGCATCTCGCCGGCGGAGATCGGCGCGCGACACATCGGCCACTTCGGATTTTTTCGCTCGCAGTTCGAGCAGACACTCTGGCCGCTCGTGCCGCGCGCGCTGGCGTAGCGGGCGGCCCGCCCGCACCGCCCAGTGCACGCCACGCCCGATTACTTCTCGTTCTGCGTGTTGGGATTGTAGGTGAGGGCCTTCGAGCTCTTCGGCACGCTGTCCCAATGCTCGGCGATCTTGCCGTTCTCGATGCGGAACAGATCGAAGTGCGTGCCGAGGTAGGTGGCGCCGGGCTTCTCCGGGTCATCCTCCTTGCTCACGGTGGCGATCATCACGAGATCGCCTTCGGCCATGATGGCGATGACCGGGAAGGTGATCTTCGGCTCGATCGGCTTCACCGGGCGCGTCTTCTTCATGTATTCGACCATCGCGTCCCGGCCCGTCGCGACGTTCGGGTTGTGCTGGATGTAGTCCTTCGTGAAGAACTGTTCCGCCATGTCGGTGCGGCCACCCTGGATGATGGCGCGCCACATGTCGAACACCAGCTTCTTGTTGGCGGCTTCCTTCGGGTTGTCGCTCTTCAGGAGGGCGGCCTGATCCGGCGCGGGCGTCGGAGGAACCTGGGCCAGTGCCATGCCGGCCCATCCGAGCGCGAGCGCGCAACAAACGATGTTTTTTCCGAACCCCACGTGCCTCTCCCCCTGCGCTGGTACGGTTGTATAGGAGGGCCTAGGGTGGCTCAGGCCACCTTCGAAGGCAACGCGGGCGCGGCGTTCCGCCAGATATGAAGCACCGCGTAACTGCGCCACGGACGCCAGGCCTGCGAGAGCTCTTCCGCTTCTTTCGCGGAGACGCCACCCAGGTTATTGCGAACGGCGATGTCTTCCTTCGGGAAGGCGTCCGGCCAGCGCAGCGCTCGCATGGCGATGTAGTGCGCGGTCCATTGGCCGATGCCCGGCAGTTCCGCCAGGCGCTTCATGGCTTCGTGCGGATCATGATGCACGCCGCGATCGAGAAGCACCGTTCCTGAAACCTGCGCTTGCGCGAGCGCGATGATGCTCTTCGCACGCGCGCTCACGACGCCGAGCCTGGCGATGTCATCGATGCTTGCGCGCGCAACCCGCTCCGCGGCTGGCGTGATCCGGTTGAGCTCGGCGAAGGGCGTGACGATCGGCTCGCCGAACGCCGCGGCGAACCGGCAGGCAATCGTGGTGGCGGCCTTCACCGTGACCTGCTGGCCGAGAATGGCGCGCAGGCCGAGCTCGAAGCCGTTGAACGCGCCGGGCACGCGCATTCCGGGCGTGCGCCTCACCATCGGCGCAAGGCGCGGATCTCTGCGCAACTGCCTCGAAATCACGTCGGGCCGCGCATTGAGGTCGAAGAGGTTGCGAACGCGGCTGAGCAGTGCGGGTAACACGGGCGTCAGGCTATGCGTGAACTCCAGGAGCAGGGCGTTTCGGCGAGTCTTCTGTGTCACGCGGATCCAGCCGTGACGATCGCCGAGTTTCACGGTGCGGGCGTAGGCGTGATCCGTTACCGACTCGACGCCTTTCAGCTCGCGGGCGGCGAGGAACTGCAGCACACCGGCCCAATCGTAGGGCGGCCGGTAAGCGAGCTGCAGTGTGGAAGTGCCTTCCGCTCGCGGCGGCTCTTCGCCCGAGACGACCTGCTTGCGCAAGCCAGTTGGCGAAAGCCCGTAGCGCGCATTGAACGCATCATTGAAGCGCCGGAGGCTCGAGAAGCCGCTGGAGAACGCAATGTCCGTGACGGGCAGCTGCGTCTCGGTGAGCAGTTGCTTGGCGAGCAGCAGACGCCGCGTCTGCAGCAGCTGGATGGGCGCAACGCCCATCTCCTTCTGCACGATGCGCCGGATCTGGCGCGAGCTGAGCTCGAACTGATCGGCAATGGCTTCGAGGCCGGCATCGTCGCCGAGCGTTCCGTCGTCCAGCCGCTGGATGATGAGCTGCGCGATGCGCTGGGAGTCGTCGATCGGTGCGTTGCCGGGCGCAAGCTCCGGCCGGCAGCGCAGGCAGGGGCGAAAGCCGGCGGCCTCCGCTTCCTGCGGGCCGTTGAAGAAGACGCAGTTCGACTCCTTCGGCGTCTTTGCCGGGCAGATGGGGCGGCAGTAGACCCCGGTCGAGGTCACGCCGGTGAAGAAGACTCCGTCGAAGCGCGGGTCGCGCGCCGTGAGGGCCTTGTAGAGTGCTTTGCGTTCGCAGTTCATGCGGTCAATATAGGCCGGCCTCGCGGGGCCGCACTAGCCATTTTCGGACAGCGGGAGCCGATCACGCCGCTGTCCGGAAATGGCGAGCGCGCCGGCGGCGGCGGGCCGATCCTGCCGGCCCTCGAGAAAGCGAGTTGAGGAAAGAGTCATGAAACGCTGGTTCATCAAAGTCACCGATTCGCCGGTCGGCAGGCTCAGGCTCGTGGCGAGCGAGGCGGGGCTCGCAGGTATTCTCTGGCCCAATGACGATCCGGTGCGCATGGGCTTCCGCATTCTGGTGGAAGATGACGCGCATCCGTTGCTCCTCGAAACCGAGCGGCAGCTGCGCGAATACTTCGAGGGTCAGCGCAAGGTGTTCGACCTCAAGCTCGACTTCAATGGCACGCCGTTCCAGCGCGCGGTGTGGAGCGCGCTCCTCACGATCCCGTACGGCGAGTCCCGTTCCTACGCGCAGATCGCACGACAGATCGGCAGGCCCGAGGCGGTGCGCGCCGTCGGTGCGGCGAATGGACAGAACCCGATCTCGATCGTCGCGCCCTGCCACAGGGTGATTGGCTCGACGGGCAAGCTCACGGGCTTCGCGGGTGGGCTCGAAGCGAAGGCGTTCCTGCTCGCGCTGGAAGGGCCGCAATCGCAATTGCCGGTTTCACCGGCGCCGAATATCCTGCGCGCATGCCCGTCCTCGCCCGAAGTCTCTCCGTCCTCGTCACGCTCTCGCTGCTGACGTTCGGCCACGCAGCGCTCGCGAGCAGTCCGCGCGGGATCGATTACCACGGCTGGCATATCGACCTGTCGAAGTCCCCGGAGCCAGCGTCCGAAGCGCTGACGAAGGCGATTCAGAAGCAGATCGATGGCATCGAAACACTTGGCATGGCGCAGGACATCGTGAGCTTCATGCGCACCGTGCCGCTGCGCGCGGAGGCTTCACATGACGGTGCGCCTGCTCACTACGATCGCGCCAGAGGCATCGATTTCCGCGTGGAGGCGCTCGACGCGAAGAAGCCGATCCTGCTTCACGAACTGCTGCGTGCGTTCCAGGAGCAGAAGCTGAGGGGCGATGACATCACAGTGATCACGAATGCCTACCAGGAGGCACGGGATTCAGGTGCGTGGCCGGCGAGCGCGCCTGTGCTGAGGAGCGCGCAGGATTTCTTTGCCACCACCGCGACCGTTTATCTCTTCGGTGACATCGATACCGCACCCTTCTCGCGCGGCCGCCTGAATCAGGCCCAGCCCGAGTACTGGAAGTGGCTCGGCGGTGTGTTCGATGGGTTCCATGGGTGTGAGGGCGTGCAGTAGCTTGCAGCTCTGAACGGCAGCTGCCTCAACCCTGAAACAGCACTTCCGCATCGAGCCCGCCCAGCCGGCCGGGCGTGCGAAGCGCGATTCGCGCGCCGTGCCGAACGGCGATCTCGAGCGCAATCGCAAGCCCCAGTCCGCTCCCCTGGCTTTCCGCGTTCCGCGAGCGATAGAACCGATCGAAGACGCGCGCCTGATCGGCCGCCGCGATGCCAGGCCCGCCATCACTCACGGTGACGACGGGCGTCTTCCCCCGCACGTCGATGGCGACATCCACGCGTGATCCCTTTGGCGAATACTTGATGGCATTGTCCAGAAGATTTGCGAGCAGGGTGAGCAGCGCTTTGTCATCACCTTGGATCAGGCAGTCGGTGTTGCTCGTGACACCGAGGTCGATTCCGCGCGCGTGCGCCTTGGGGAGCACTTCCGCCACGGCGGCGCGCACGACACCGAGCAAAGGCACCTGCTCGAAATCGGGAGCGGGCGGCGTTTCCCCGGCGTAGCGCGCGAGCGTCAGCAACTGACGCGCAAGCGTGACGCACCGTTCGAGACTGGAGCGCACGTCCTCGGTGGCCTGCGCGCGTCTTTCTTCCGAACGCGCGCGTTGGAGCATCTGCACCTGAACCTGTAGCGCGGTGAGCGGTGTGAGCAGCTCGTGCGCAGCGTCGGCGATGAACACTTCCTGAGCGGCAAGCGCGCGTGAGAGCCTCGCGAGCAAGTCGTTCATGGCTGTGGCCATGGGCAGGAGCTCGGCGGGCAACGCGGTGAGTGGCAGGCTCGCCAACGCATCGGGGCGTCGCGAATCGAGCTCGTGAGCGAACTGCGTGAGGGGGCGAAGCCCGCGCTTCACGAGGAACAACACCGCGAGAATGATGGTCGGCACCAGCAACGTGAGCGGCAGGATCAGCTGCTCAGCGATGTCCATCTCCGCACCGTCCCGGATTCTCAAAGGCTGTGCCGCGACGATCGTGCGCTCGCCGTCCTGCCTCATGAACACCCGCCATTCCTCGCCGTTGATGGTCTGTGTCGAGAAACCCGATGGCGCCTCGCGCGAGACCGGCGCTTGCGTGGGCAGAAGGAACGTAGGCTCGGAAGCCCCGGCCGCCCAGGTCGCCACAACCAATTCACTTTGGGGGTCGTCATCATCGTCGCCTGTTGCGGGCGGGAGCTCGCGAACGGGCGTGGCGGGCACCGTCAGCGAGGCTTGCGCCAGCTGCGCGTCGAAGAGCTCATTGAGCTCGTCATGCACTTCGCGCAGCACTGCGAGCACGGCGACAGCGAGCAGGGCGAGCACCGCGGGAAGCAGCGTCCAGAGAAGCTGTTTCCGAATGGACGTCATGGCTCCTGGATCACGGCGTAGCCGACGCCGCGCACGGTGACGATGTAGTCCGCACCGAGTTGCTTGCGCAGCGCATGCACGAACACTTCGATGGTGTTGCTCTCGATCTCCTCACCCCAGGCGTACAGCTTGTCGCGAAGCTGCTCGCGTGAAAGCACGGCGCCCGGTCGCTCCATCAGCGCGTGAAGAAGGTGGAACTCGCGCGCGGTGAGGGTGACATCCTGGCCGTTGCAGGTGACGCGGCGCGTGGTGGGATTCAGCGCAACGCCACGATGCGAAATGACGGGATCGGCGCGCCCGCTTCGGCGCCGAAGCAGTGCCCGGATGCGCGCACTCAGCTCGTCGAGGTCGAAGGGCTTGATGAGGTAGTCGTCGGCGCCCGCATCCAGGCCGGCGACACGGGCATGCGGAGAGTCTCGCGCGCTCACGATGAGAATGGGCACGAGATTGGCGCTGGCGCGCAGGCGCTTCAGCACCTCGATGCCATCGGTGGTCGGCAGCCCGAGGTCGAGAATCACGAGATCGTGCACGCCCGCGGCGGCTTGCGCGAGCGCCTCCGCACCGTCACGCACCCAGTCCACGGCGTAGCCCTCGTCGCGCAGCGTTTCTTGCACACCGCGGCCAATGAGGCGATCGTCTTCAACGAGCAATAGGCGCATGGTTGCAGCGTGGCCACGAAACCTTAACGGAACATTAAGCGATCGCGCGCCTGCGCGTACAGGAAGCCGGCGCAGTTCAGGAAGGGTTAATGGGCCTCGCGCAGTGTAGAGCCGTTGCGTTCACGTGGGACGGCCAAGTCATGCGGAAGACCCGTTGGATGGCCCTGAGATGGCCGTCAGCGATGGCGGCGCTAGCCGCGCGTCCCCGCACGATGCGCGGCAAGCTGGCAACTACGGCCCTTCGCCGCACGATGTGCGGCCGACTGGCAATTGCGACCCTTCGCCGCAGGATGCGTACCGGGCTGGCAATACCCCGTCACCGCACCATCCGTGGCGGGCTGTCTATCCTGGCGCTCGGTGCACTGGCGGCTTGCGCGCACTATGAGCCGAAGCCGCTCGTGCCGGAGCGCACGCTGCAGGCCTTGGAGGCACGTCGTCTTACCGACCCCGCGCTCATCAGTCACATTCGCGAGAAGACCGGGAGCGCAGAGACGCAGTCCGACGCAGCTCATTGGGATCGCGCCGAGCTGTTCCTTGCCGCACTGGAGCTGAATCCAGGGCTGGCGGAAGCGCGGGCGCAGCTCGAGCAGGTGACCGCCGGCTTGAAGACAGCGCGGGCCCTTCAGAACCCGACGTTGACCCTCGCCGCGGAATACGACGTCTCGCGGGCCGCGGAGCCACCGTGGCTGTGGGGACTCGGCACAGGCTTTCTGCTGGACGCGTTCGTTGGTCGCAGTGTTCGCGTCAACCTCGCGCAAGCTGCCGTGCGAGGCGCGCACGCGGATCTCACGAATGCTGCGTGGTCGGCTCGGCGCGATCTGCGCGCCACTCTTCTCGTGGCCACCATCGCGCAGCGCCGAGTGGCGCTTCTCGAGCACGACGTGCAGCAGCGCTCGGATCTCGCGCGTCTCGCGCGGGCGCGTGTTGAAGCGGGGGAGAGCGCGCGCTCCGACGGGCTGCAAGCGCAGGTCGAGCTCGCGCGATCCAGCGTGGCGCTGGAAGAGGCACGACGTGCGCTGATCGAGAGCCGCGCGCGGCTCGCCGCCACGATCGGTGTCACCGAGTCGGCCCTGAGCGAAGTCTCCGTCGGATGGAACGATCTCGAACAGCTTCCGCGCGTGGACTCCGGCGCTCTGAAGGAGCTGCGATCGCGCGCGCTGCTCTCGCGACCTGACCTCGAACGCGCCATCGCGGACTACGACGTGCGCGAGCTGGAATTGAAGCAGCAGGTGGGCGCGCAATACCTGCAGACATCGCTCGGACCGGGCTACACCTACGATCACGGCATTCGCAAGGCGACGTTCGACGCGTCGGTGGCACTGCCGATCTTCAATCGCAACGAGGGCCCGATTGCTGAGGCGCTCGCGGCTCGCGAAGTCGCCGGGCGGCACGCGCTCGCCGTGCAGGCGACGATCCTGAGCGAGGTCGACTCGGCCGCACGGAGCTATGACTCCGCGCTCGAAGCGCTCGCGCGCACGCGTGCCCAGCGCGTGGCGGGTGAATCACTTGCCGAAGCAGCGCGCCGCGCGTTCGCGGTGGACGCGTCGGATCGCCCGACGCTGCTCGCGACAGAAGTCGCCCTGAACGCCGGGCGGCTGGCCGAGCTGGACGCGATCGATCGCGCCCAGCAGGCGCTGGGTCAGCTCGAAGACGCGCTTCGCACCCCGCTTGCCGGACCGGAAACCTTGCTCAAATGACTGGAATGTCCGTGTGGGAAAGCTTGTGTCAGCGATGGCGAAACCTCGTGACGGTGCGAACGCCGCGAGCCCGAACGCTGTGGGCCGAAATGCTGTGGGGCCGGAACGCTGTGGGGCCGGGCAGCTGTGAGCACGAAACCTGGTGAGTCCCACTCTGTGAGGGTCGCTCTGCTTGCGGCGTGCTTCGCATTCGTCGCGACTCTTCGCGTAACGGTCTGCTTCGCAGACGTGCAACTTCAGTCAGAGGAGCGCGAGAACCTCGGCATTCAGACGCAACCGGTGCAGATGCTGGATGTCGCGCGCCAATGGGCCGCGACCGCAACGGTCCTCGATGCCGGTCCGCTTGTGGCTGCGCTTGCGGATCTGCGCGCCGCCGAGTCCGCCGCGGAAGCCTCGCGCGAGGAGTTTCGCCGGACCGAACAGCTTTATCGCAACGAGACCAATGTCGCTCGAAAGATGCGGGATGCCGCCCGCACGCAATCGATCGCTGACGAAGGCCGGGTGGTCACGGTGCGAAGTCAGATTCTGTCGGCCTGGGGCCAGCCGGTGCTTGCGATGGATGCCTCCGCACGTGATCGGCTGGTCAGCGATCTGCTCGCGTCGCGCGCCACGCTCGTGCGCGCAGAGCCCATGCAGCCGCTGCCACAGAACGTGCGGTTCAGTCGCGTGGAGATCGCTTCACTGCGCGGCGCCGCGCGCTGGACGGCGTCCGTTCTCGGGCGGATGCCGCAAGGCTCGGCGCCCGCTTTCGCGGGAGCCCTTCTACTCAGCGTTCCCGCGACGCCCGGCGTTCCCGCGAGTCTCATCCCCGGCGAACCGCTGCAAGCGACGCTCACCGAAGCGACGCCCAGTGTGCGCGGCCCGAGCGTGCCGGCCTCCGCAATCGTTCGCTGGCACGGCGCAGAGTGGGTCTACGAGGAAAAGCCGGCGAACACCTTCGTGCGAACACCCGTCCGGCGGGGCGCGCGTGTGGCGGGGCGCGCTTTGCTCGAAGGCAATGTATCGGCCGACGCGCAAATCGTCGTCGTGGGCGCCAGAGCGCTGCTCGCCGCCGAGCTCAGCGCATCGGAACCCGAAAGCGCGGAAGAGGCGGACGACTGACCCATGCTGGCCGGCATCGTACGCGCCTGTCTTCGCGCGCCGTTCATCGTGGTGCTGGCCTCCGCGCTCGTCATGTTCTACGGCGCGGCGACGCTGCTGCGAGCGAAGTACGACGTATTCCCTGAGTTCGTGCCGGCCCAGGCCGCCGTGCAGGTGGAAGCACCCGGCCTCGCGCCGGAAGACGTGGAGCGCCTCGTCACGCAGCCGCTGGAGAATGCGATCAATGGCGGTGCGAACATCGAATCGATTCGCTCCGAGTCCATCCAGGGCTTGTCGTCCATCAATGTGACGTTCACGGAAGGCACGGAGGTCTTTCGTGATCGCCAGCTGCTCGCCGAACGCATCTCCGAGGCGGCGCTCTCGCTGCCACCGGGCGTGAAGACGCCGGTGCTCACGCCGATGACCTCATCCACGATGGATCTGCTCAAGCTCGGTTTCACGAGCGACTCGATGAGCCCGATGGACCTGCGTGCCTTCGTGGACTGGACGGTCCGTCCGAGAATGCTGGGCGTGCCCGGTGTGTCGCGTGCCGTCACCTACGGCGGCGGCCGACGCGAAATCCAGGTGCAGGTCGATCCTCTGAAGCTGACGGCATTCGGCATCGCGTTCGCAGATGTCGTAGCGACGGCGCAGTCCGCAACGGGAGTGCGCGGCGCCGGCTTCGTGGAAACCCCGACGGAACGCGTGCTCCTCACAAGCATCGCGGCTGCGCGCACTCCGGAGGACATCGCCGAGGTCGTCATCACGCAGCGAGAGGGCGCAAACGTTCGGCTGGGGGACGTCGCGAACGTGCTCTATGCCCCCGAGCCGTTGTTCGGGGACTCGCGCGTACAGGGCGAGCCGGATGTGCTGGTGAGCGTGGGCAGCCAGTACGGCGCGAATACCCTCGAAGTCACGGAACGTGTGGAGGCCGCACTCGCAGAGCTGGCACCCGTGTTCAAGGCGCAGGGCGTGAACTTGTACGCCGGACTGCACCGGCCGGCGAACTTCATCGAAGTGGCGCTGAAGCACGTGCGAAACGCTTTGCTGGTGGGCGCTTTGCTCGTGGTCGCGGTGCTGATCCTGTTCCTCAGGAGCTGGCGCACGGCGCTCATCTCGTTCGTGACGATTCCGCTGTCACTCCTGATCGCAGTGATCGCGCTGAATCAGCTTGGATACACGCTGAACACGATGACGCTGGGCGGCCTCGCGGTGGCGATCGGCGTCGTGGTCGACGATGCCATCATCGACGTGGAGAACATCGCGCGCCGCACGCGGCTCGCTGCGGAGAGTGAGCGTAGCAGCGCATTCTCCTTGCTGGTGCTCAACGCTTCGGTGGAAGTGAGACGGCCGATCGTGCTTGCGACCGTCGTCGTCGCGCTCGTCTTCTTTCCGATCCTGCTGTTGCCCGGCATCCAGGGGAGCTTCTTTGCACCACTGGCCGCGGCGTTTCTGCTCGCCACATTCGCGTCGCTGCTCATCGCACTGACGCTGACTCCGGCGCTGGCCCTTCTTCTCCTGCGGCATGCGGCGCATGTCAGCGAGCCGAGGTGGTTGCGCAAGGTGAAGGTCGGGCAACGTCGGGCGGTTCGGCGGTTCACTCCGCATGCACGGCTGCTGCTGATCGGTTCGGTCGTGCTTGGATTGGTGTCACTTGCAGTGGTTTCGCGCTTCGGCATCCAGCTGATGCCCCCTTTTCGGGAGGGGCACTTCGTCGTGCAGCTTGCGACCGCAGCCGGCGTGAGCCTGCCGGAAATGACGCGCATCGGTGAGCGGATCAGCCGCAAGACGCTGGAAATCGAGGGGATCGACACCGTGTCGCTGCAGGTGGGGCGTGCTGAGGCGGGGGAGGATACGTGGTCCCCGAACCGCGCCGAGCTGCACATCGAGCTCGAACCGGATCTGTCGGGCGCGGAACAGTCCCGGATCGAAGGGCAGCTGCGCGAAGCGCTGAAGGGCTTTCCCGGCGTGCAGTCGGAAGTCGTCACCTTTCTCGGCGACCGGATCAGCGAATCGGTTTCTGGCGAGACGGCGGCCGTGCAGGTGAGCGTGTTCGGCCCGGATCTCGCGGCGCTCGATCGTGTGGCAAGCGAAGTGGCCGCGCAGCTGCGCACCTTGCCCGGCGCCGCCGACGTGCAGTTTCGGGCGAGTGCCAATGTGCCCGTGCTCAGCATCACCCCGCGGGCCGAGCGACTTGCCGCGTTCGGACTGCGCCCGATGGATGTGCTGGATTCGGTGACGGCCGCGTACGCGGGCATCAGCGTCGCGCAGATCTATGAAGGCAGTCGCTCCACCGGTCTGCGCGTTCTGCTGGATGAGGCCGCGCGCAGCGACCCGCACTCGGTTCGAGACCTGCTGATCCGTACGCCATCGGGGCGGCTCGTTCCACTCGCCTCACTGGCGGATGTGAGTCTCGAGAGTGGCCGCGACAGCATCCTGCACGCTCGGGGGCAGCGACGGCAGCTCGTTACGCTGAACCCCACCACGGCAGATATCGTGGGCTTCGTGAGGCAGGCGAAGGCCGCAATCGCAGAAAAGGTGAAGCTCCCACCCGATGTCTACCTGGAGTACGGCGGGAGCGCCGAAGCCGCCGCTGCAGCGACGCGCGATCTGATCACGCACAGTGCGGCGGCGATGGTCGTGATCATCGCGCTCCTGATGCTGACGTTCAGGAGCTGGCGCACGACGGCGCTCGTGCTGGTAAACGCGCCGTTCGCGCTCGTGGGTGCGGTGATCGCCATCGCGGTCACAGGGATATCGCTCTCCATTGGCAC
The DNA here is from genome assembly GCA_040255575.1 of Pseudomonadota bacterium. GTDB lineage: Bacteria > Pseudomonadota > Gammaproteobacteria > Steroidobacterales > Steroidobacteraceae > JADGHX01. The sequence goes on from JBDZVF010000059.1 coordinate 12,946, forward strand.
GCTGGTGGGGCTCGTGACGCTGCTCGGTATTTCGGCTCGCAACAGCATCATGCTCATGTCTCACTATGAGCATCTCGTGCAGATCGAGGAGCGCCGATGGAGTCGCGTGACGTCGCTGCGGGGCGCGAAGGAGCGGCTCACGCCCATTCTCATGACGGCGATCGTCACGGCGCTGGGTGTTTTGCCGCTCGCGGTGGGCCACGGTGAAGCGGGGCAGGAAGTGGAGGGGCCGATGGCCATCGTCATCCTGGGCGGCCTCGTGTCCTCGACCGTGCTCAACCTGCTCGTGCTGCCGGCGGTGGCGGCGCGCTACTACGCAAGTGGCACGGTGCGTCCGGCGCGCTCGCTAAGCCTCGAGGCCGATCCCGCTACTTCGCGTTCGGGTCCCGCTTCACATCGCGGTCCATGAACTCCACCCAGAATCCCTGCAGGTCCGGCACGAAGAACGAGCGCACCGTCGGGCTCAGGTGAACCGGCGCGTTGGACTTGCTCAGCGTGTGCAGCTTTGCCGCGTGCACGCGCGAGATGATCACGTCACCGTCCTTCGCCATGAACAGGAAGTGCGCCGTGCCCGGGTCCTGGATATTGGCTTTGCGGAACTTCTTGTTGTGGTTCTTGTACTCGATGAACTCCAGGACGACCGGTGAGCCCGGGACCATGGCCTGGGCCGTGCGAAACTGGCCGGGCGTGTTCGACACGGTTTCGTGCGACTTGTCGCCCATCATCGGGCTCAGCCAGAACTTGAGGTCCGGGCCGACCAGACTTTGATACAGGCGGCAGGTTTCCTCGAGATTGTCGACCACCAGTGTGACGCGTGCGCCCAGCACTTTCGACGCGGCGGGCGCGGTGCTCGCCGGCGTCGGCGTGATCTGCATCAGCTGAACCGGGTAGCCATCCGGGTCGCGCACGAAGATCGCGCGGATCTTGCCGGTGATGCCCGGCCAGCCCGAGAGCTCAACGGGATTGCCGCCGGGCGTGATGATCGGCGTGCGCTCGTCCTTCAGCGCGGCGAGCGTCTTGTCGAGGTCGCGCACGATGAGCTTGAGATAAGAGGCGCCGGGGTCGCTCATCGGCGGGTTGTAGACCTGCGATTTGATGCCCTTGATCTCGATGGCCTCGATGGTCATCTCGGGATCGCCCGGTTTCGCCGCCGTGCCCGGAATCGGCAGCAGCGCCACGCGGCTCACGGAGTCGTATGCGTTCTGGTCGCCTTCGCCGAGCTCGGCGAACTCCGCGAGCGGGCGGCTCACCATGAAGCGCCGGACGGCATCGCGCGGACCCACGAGACCGAGCCCGATGAGATCGGTGTAGAAGTGGATGATGTTCTGGGTGTCGGCGATCTCCCGGCCGAGATGTCCGGCGCGCAGGACATCTCCGGGAGGCACGGCTTCAGTCGGGGGCGCGCTGAGCGTTGCCCAGCTCGATTGGGCCGCGGCGAAGGGCGGCGCGGCCATCGCGACAACCGCGCCGAGGACGAGCGCGCGAACGACAGTGCTGGCTGAACGTGACACTGAGAGCCCCCTGTTTTCCGAAGCGGCACATCATACTGACTCTGCGTCTACCTGGCTGTGTTCAGCGTGATGCTACCGCCTGATGTGCGCACGAAGATCTCCATCCGCGGCCCCTCGGATCGATTAAGGGATCAGGTGAGTATCGATGGCGATCACCGAGTACCGTAGCCGTTGTAACTGCGTCAGCGCCCGACCCGGATTGCGTTCAGCTTGGCTGGGTCGGCGGGCAGCGCTGCATCGGCTTTGCCAGCCGGGATGCCGTTCGCTTCCAGAATCGCGGCGAGCAGGCGGGCGTAGTCCGCATCGTCGAGCGTGCCGGCGCGGCCGGGGGGCATCGTGTTCTTCAGGCAGTCGAACAGATCGCCGAGCGAATGGCCTTGCCATGCTGCGCGGAAGCCCGAATCCGCCAGCGCAGGCGCGCTGGCCGAGCCGAGCATGTTCGCGCCGTGACAGAGCGAGCATTGCTGTTCCAGGTACAACTTCTTCCCCTGTGCGGCCTGCGGCGCGCTGAACGTGCGATCTGGGGTGCTCATGCGCGCGGTGCTCTGGCCGTCCGAGCGGCGGCACACGAACGCGTCAATCACCGGCACGCCGGAACGAGCGGAAGCGACCGCGGAGTCCGAACGGGCCGAAGCGCCGGCGGAGCGCGGACGAGCGGAAGCGCTTCCCGCGGAAGCCGTGCGAGTCGAAGCGATCGCGGGCCCCGGCCCCTCCGGCGCTTGCGACCCGGGCCCCACTCGGGTGGTGCTCTGCCAGCCCGCCGGCAGCGCGAATACATACAGGCTGTTGTTGTTGCTCGGTCGGATTTCGGGCGTGATTGCAAGGTATCCCGCTGTGTTCACCGCCTGCCCGACGCTGACTGCGATGTACTGCCGCTCGCCCACGGCGTAGGTGATCGGAAACCCGGTGACCTGCGACCCGAGGTTCGTCTGCCACAACACCTCGCCCGTCTTCTGATCGAACGCGCGGAAGCGCCCCGCCACATCTCCGCCGAACAGCAGCCCGCCGCCGGTTGTGACGAGAGAGAGCAGGGCGGCGCGCTGCTCGAACTTCCACGCCGTGCGGCCCGTGCTCGCGGAGATCGCGTGAATCGAGCCGACGTTCCGGGTTCCCGGTGCCGCGGAGTTGACGGAGCGCAGGCCATAGGAGGAGGGCTCCTTCCGATTCGCGATGGTCACCGTGTAGTGCGAGCACGTGTTCTGAAGCGGGAAGTACATTTGCCCGGTGAGCGGGCTGTATGCACCCGCCGGCCAGTTCTTGCCACCATGAATGCTGGGGCACACGGTTGCTTCGTCACCCTTGGCTTTGAAGAGCGCCGCCGGTTCCACCGTCGCTTCACCCGTGCGGCCATCGATGCTGGCCACGACGTTCTGATAGATGGTGGGGGTTGCCCACAGAAACTGGCCGGTGCGCCGGTCCAGCGTGTACACGATGCCGGTCTTGCCGGGCACACCCGTGATGACCTTGTGCTTCTCCCCCGGCTTGATCGTTGGATTGATCCACTTCACCGCGTCCGCCGCGGGCGTCACTTCTGTATCGAGAAGAATGCGCTCGAAGGTGTGGTCGAGATCCCAGTGATCGACGACGTGCTGGTAATACCAGACGATCCGGCCCGTCTGCGCGTCGAGCGCCAGCGTGCAGTTGTGGTAGAGGTACTTCTTGTCATTCCCGCTCATCAGGAACTTCGGTGCCGGTGAGGTCACCGAGGTGCCGATGAAAATGAGCTTCAGCTCCGGGTCGTAGCTCGGCGGCATCCACGTTCCCACGTGCTTGCGCTCGGCGAAGGGAATATCGCCCCAGGTTTCGTTGCCACGCTCGCCAGGCGAGGGGATCGTTCGCGTGCGCCACAGCTCGCGACCCGTCGCGGCATCGTGCGCGACCACGACGCACGGTTCGGGGTTCGAGTTCGGAAGCGGGTCGCAGCCCCGGCCGCTGAATACTTTTCCATCTGCCACGATGGGGCCCGAAGTCTGGTGGATCGCAGTTTTGTAATCGCTGACGAGCGTGCTCCACACTTCCTTGCCTGTGCGCGCGTCGAGCGCGTACAGGTACCCGTCTGCGGATGTGTCGATGATCAGGTTGCCATGGATGGCGAGGTTTCGATTGATGAACGGCGCGTTGATGTACTTCTCGATGTCCTCCGGCAGCGAGCGGCGATGCTCCCAGATGAGGTCCCCGGTGGTCGCGTCGATCGCCTGGATGATGTCCCGAGGGTTGGGGAAATAGAGAACGCCATCGTGCACGAGGGGAGTGCCCTCCTGCGGCCCGGGCTCGAGCCCGCGTGCCCACACGAGCTGCAGCTGCTGCACGTTCCCGGTGTCGATCTGCTTCAGGGGGCTGTAGCCCCAGGAGTCGAGCGTCCGGCGCCACATGAGCCAGTCCTGCTGCGGCGGGTTTGCCAGCATCGCGTCGGTCACGGGCTCGATCTTCGCTTCGAGCTGCTGAGCCTGAGCGGTGCCTGCAACGGCGAGTGTCAACGCGAGAACGAAGCGAACAGCCCAAGCCTTCGGCATGTACGTCCCCCCTGAACGTGTGCGCCGAATGTACCGGATGAGGCGTATGCTGCGCACGGACCGCCGCGCGCCTCATCCAAATGAACGAGTACGACAAGATTCCTGACGTCCGGGACGGCCTCACTCGCGAAGAGCGCATCGTGCTCTACGTCCTGCATCAGACCCAGAAGGAGCGTGGCGGGCGGGACGTGCCGACCACCATGCTATGGGGCCGGGTGTGCGAATACTTCTATATCAGCCCCGAAGATCTGTCCCTGATGCTGGCGCGGCTGGGCGCCCGGAAGTACTAGATTTCAAGGCGGTGAGCACCTGCGCGAGCGGTTCTGCTCGTGCGAGCACGAGCTGCGCAATCGCGGCGATGTCATTGAGATCCACCTGAGGGATCGCCAGGTTCGGCAATCGCTTGTCCGTGGCGACGGCGACGATGCGCGGGTCGGTCGGGTGGAGCGCCGATTTACCGACCGATTCGCGGAACACTTCGAGCTTGGGATGCCGCTCGGTCTTGTAGCCCTCGATCAGCACCAGGTCGCAGGGTGAAAGCCTTCGCAGGTGCTCGGCCAGGGTCGCTTCGACCCCGTCGCCGATCTCATGCATCTGCACCCAGCGGCGCGCCGAAGACACGATGACCTCGCTCGCGCCCGCCTTGCGGTGCTCGTATGAATCCTTCCCCGGCTGGTCGACGTCAAAGGCGTGGTGTGCGTGCTTCAGCGTGGATATGCGCAGGCCGCGGCCTGTGAGTAGCGGGATGAGCCTGGTGAGAAGCGTGGTCTTCCCCGAGCCGCTCCACCCCACGATGCCCAGTACTTTCATCTCATTCATTTTTCGACCTGCGAAAACCGGGCCCGGACTTTACACCCAATGAAGAGCTTGCGCGCGGCACCGGCCCCTCGTCCCGCCCGGCATCGGCAAGTGGCGCCAACGTCGTCTTGTGCGTAGCGCGCCAGATGCGTACAACCTGTACCCAGAACAACAAAGCGTTGCTGTCATTCGTTTGTCCGGGAATGGCGCTGAGCGCGGCCGCCACACCCGTCTCGATAAGAAGACGACCGCGCGGGGATCGAACACCACAGGGGGGCTCCAATGCAGTCATCAGTTACTGTTTCCTCTTCGATTGTGCGTGCGTTCGTGCGCGCGACGCTGGGCGCGTCGGTGCTGGGCACGCTCACCATCGGGCCGGCGCTCGCGCAGGAAAGCGGAGAGCTGCAGGAAGTCGTCGTCACCGCCCAGTTCAGGCAGCAGGACCTGCAACAGACACCGATCGCCATCACCGCGGTGAATGCCGCGATGCTGGAGCAACGTAACCAAACGGATATCTCGCAGGTCGCAAGCCAGGCGCCCAACGTCACCCTGCAGCCGAACGGCGCGGCCTTCGGCTCATCGATGGTGGCCTTCATTCGAGGCGTGGGCCAGACGGACTTCAACCTCGCGCTCGAACCTGGCGTAGGCATCTATGTCGACGACGTGTACTACGCCACGTTGACGGGCTCGGTGCTCGACCTGCTCGACCTCGATCGCGTGGAGATCCTGCGAGGTCCGCAAGGCACCCTCGCGGGCAAGAACTCGATCGGTGGCGCCATCAAGCTCTTCTCCCAGCGCCCGACGGGCGAAGGCGGCGGATACCTGCAGGCGACCTACGGATCGCTCAACCGCATCGATGCGCGCGGCGCCGGCGATATCAAACTGACGGACAATCTGTTCGCGCGATTGTCCTTCGCCACCAAGCATCACGACGGCTACGTCACCCGAGTGGACTATGCGTGCACCCATCCCGGGTCCAATGTGATCGGCCATTCCGTCGGGGATGCTTGCGTGCTGGGCAAGGACGGCAGTCAGGCATTCGATGCCGCGCGTCTGGCTCTGCGCTGGAAGCCGAGCGACAGGGTCGACGTGAACGTCGCGGTGGACGCGACCAATGACCAGTCCGGCGTGCAGGCCAACACCATTCTCCGGGTGGCGGACGGAAGCCTGGGCAGCGCGACCTACACCACGGGCAAGAACGGCGCGCCCGTGCCGTTCAGCTCGGACTTCGTCCCGTATGGTCCGTTCTCGACCGATCCCAATCGCGCCAACAACAATGCGTACATGAGCTACGGGACGTACACGTCCGATGCGGGCTCGTTCGTGTTTGGTGACGATCCCTACGCACCCATCACCGTACCGCCGATCAACCACTTCAAGTCATGGGGCATATCGGGCGAGATCGAGTGGACACTGGCCGACGGGCTCTCGCTGACTTCCATCACCGCCTATCGGGACTACACCAACCAGTTCGCCGAGCAGACGG
>JBDZVF010000060.1:0-19248 GCA_040255575.1 Pseudomonadota bacterium
GAGTGGGCGACGAAACGCATCTGGACTACCTTTACATGCTCACGTGCGCGGACGTGCGCGGCACAAATCCGAAGCTGTGGAACTCCTGGAAGGCCTCGCTCTTCCACGAGTTCTACACGCGCGTGAAACGGGCGTTGAGGCGCGGCCTCGAAAGCCCGATCGACCAGGACGACCTCGTGCGCGAAACGCAGGAAAGCGCTCGCAAATTGCTCCTCCAGCAGGACGTCGCTTCCGCCGACATCGATCGGGCCTGGCAGCGCTTCTCGCCAACCTACTTCCTGCGCCACACCGACGAAGAGGTGGCCTGGCACACCCGCCTGCTGGCCGAGCGTGAGGAAGGCTCTGAAGAGCCGCTGGTCGCCATCGAGCCGGAAGGCGTTCGCGGCACAACCAGCGTGCTGGTGTTCGGGCGTCCGCGCAAGCACGGCTTCGCGCGCGCGACCGCCGTGCTCGACCAGCTCGGCCTCACCATCGTGGACGCGCGCATCACCGCCACGGAAGACGGCTTCACCCTCGACCTCTATCACGTGCTCGAAGACGATGGCGCGCCCATCACGGATCCGGATCGCCAGCGCGAGATCGAACGCGCCCTGTGGCGCTCGGTGCAACGGGCCGACGATGCGCCCCCGTCGGTGTACCGACGCACGCCGCGCCAGGCGCGCATGTTCAACACGCCCACGCAGATCGCAGTGAGCGAGGACGAGCGCAACAACCGCTCGGTCATCGAGCTGATCGCCGGCGACCGGCCCGGCCTCCTGTGCGACATCGGCAAGGTGCTGATGGAAGAGCGCATCGAGCTGCGCGCCGCGAAGATCATGACCGTTGGCGAACGCGCGGAGGACGTCTTCTACGTCACCGACTACGAGAACCATCCGCTCGACGAAGCCGCCGCGCAGCGCCTGAAGAGCCGCCTGACCCAGGCGCTCGACCAGCGCCGGGCCGCCTGACGCGCATCATCCTTCACGCGTGAACCGAACACGCAGCCGCAGCCCCAAATGAACCCACGTCTCGAGCTTCTTCACACCTACCCGTTCGAAAAGCTGGCGCGCCTCAAGGCGGGCGTCACGCCGCCGAAGGATCTGCCGCACATCGCGATGTCCATCGGCGAGCCGCAACACCAAACGCCGCCCTTCATCCTCGACACGTTGAAAGCAAACCTGCATCGGCTGGGCAGCTACCCCGCGACCATCGGGCTCATCGAGCTCAGAAGCGCCTGCGCCCGCTGGCTCGAACGCCGCTTCCGCCTCACGCCGGGCGCCGTGAATCCCGAGACGATGGTGCTGCCCGTGAACGGCACGCGCGAAGCGCTCTTTGCCTTCGTGCAGTCCGTCGTCGGCTCGAAGTCGAAGCCGCTGGTCGCGATACCCAACCCGTTCTATCAGATCTACGAAGGCGCAGCGCTGCTCGCCGGCGCCGAGCCCTACTTCCTCAACACGAACGCATCGACGGGCTACCTTCCCGATCTCGACGCCGTTCCAGCGGAAATCTGGAATCGCTGCGAGCTGCTGTTCCTCTGTAGCCCAGGCAATCCCGCGGGCGCCACCGCGTCTCGCAAATATCTCGAACACGCGCTGGAACTCGCGGAGAAGCACAACTTCCTCGTCGCGGCGGATGAGTGCTACGCGGAGATCTACCTCGACGACACGGCGCCCCCGGCGAGCCTGCTCGAAGCCGCGCTCGCAAGCGGGCGCGACAGGCTGCAACGCTGCGTGGTCTTTCACAGCCTCTCGAAGCGCTCGAGCGTCCCGGGCCTGCGCTCCGGGTTCGTGGCTGGCGAGGCGGCGGTGATCCAGAAATTCCTGCTCTACCGCACCTACCACGGCAGCGCCATGGCCGTGCCGACGCAGATCGCGAGCGTGGCCGCCTGGGATGAGGACACCCATGCGGCCGGCAACCGCAAGCTGTATCAGGACAAGTTCGACAAAGTGCTGCCCATCCTCACGCCCGTGCTCGATGTGAAACGGCCGGCTGGCGCGTTCTACTTGTGGCCCGACGTCGGGCAGGACGATGAGCAGTTCGTGCGTGAGCTGTTCGCTCGACAGAACCTCACGTTGCTGCCCGGCAGCTATCTCGCACGCGCTGCGCACGGCGAGAATCCCGGTGCCGGCCGCGTGCGGATTTCGCTCACGGCCAATGTGGATCAATGCGTGCTGGCAGCGGAGCGGATTCGCGATTTCATCGCCGGGCACTGAGAGCCCGGCCGACCCCTTGCCGAAACGAACGCTGGACGTGCGTCCCGGGCATCGGCACCATTGCGCCCCACATGAGCACCCTGCAAGCCACGATTGAAGCGGCCTTCGAGCGCCGCGCCGAGATCACCCCCACCACTGCCGACGCCGCGCTGTTGCGCGCCATTGACGATGTCATCGGCCTCCTCGACACCGGAAAAGCGCGTGTCGCGGAGAAAAAAGACGGCAAGTGGGTCGTCAACGAGTGGCTGAAGAAGGCCGTGCTGCTCTACTTCCGCACGCACGACAACGCGCCCATCGATGCCGGTTACGCGCGGTTCTACGACAAAGTGCCCCTCAAATATGCGCAGGCCACCGAAGAGGACCTGAGGAAAGGCGGCGTTCGCGTGGTCCCTCACGCCATCGCGCGCAAGGGCTCGTATGTCGCGCCGAATGCGGTGCTCATGCCGAGCTACGTGAACATCGGCGCCTACGTGGACAGCGGCACGATGGTGGACACCTGGGTCACCGTCGGCTCCTGCGCGCAGATCGGCAAAAACGTGCATCTCTCGGGCGGCGTCGGCATTGGCGGCGTGCTCGAGCCGCTGCAGGCCGCGCCCACCATCATCGAGGATGACTGCTTCATCGGCGCCCGCTCCGAAGTGGTCGAGGGCGTGATCGTCGAACAGGGCGCGGTGCTCTCGATGGGTGTGTTCATCGGCCAGGGCACGCGCATCTACGATCGCACTACCGGCAAGGTGTATCGCGGCCGCGTGCCGGCCGGCTCGGTCGTCGTGCCGGGCACGCTGCCGTCCGAAGACGGCAAATATGGACTTTACTGCGCCATCATCGTCAAGCAGGTGGACGCGCAGACACGGAGCAAGACCTCGATCAACGAACTGCTGCGCGCAGCGGAGTAACGTTGAAGTTCCTCTCTCGTCTCATGCCGCGCGAAGGGCGTTTTTTCACGCTCTTCGATGAGCATGCGGCCTTTGTTCTTCAGGGCAGCGTGGAGCTCGTGGAGCTGCTGCGGCACTTCGATGACAACGGCGACCGGGCCACGCGCGTCGCACGCATCCTCGAGCTGGAACACTCCGCGGACCGCGTCACGCGCGAGACCGTATCCCTGCTCCACCAGACTTTCGTGACGCCGCTCGATCGCGACGATATCCACCGGCTGATCTCGCGCATGGACGACGTGCTCGACCTCATTCAGGACGTGACCGAGGCGCTGCAGCTCTACGACATCCAGAGCCTCACGCCCGAGGCCGTGCAACTGGCGGAGCTGCTGAAGGAGTGCTGCGTCCGTGTGCAGCAGGCCGTGAAGGCTCTCGCGACGCTCGAAGACTTCGAGAAGATCCTGAAGCTCTGCAACGAGATCGATTCGCTCGAATCGCAGGCCGACCGGGTGATGCGCACGGCGATTTCCAAGCTGTTCCGGGAAGAAAGCGACGTGCGTCAGCTCATCAAGCTCGAGACCGTGTACCAACTGCTCGAGGCCGCGACGGATCAGTGCGAGAACGTCGCGAACATCATCGAAGGCGTCGTGCTCGAGCACGCGTAATGGTCGATGCGTCCTTCGCGTTGCACGCGCTCGTCCTGCTCGTCGCGCTCGCCCTCGTCTTCGACTTCCTGAACGGCTTCCACGACGCGGCGAACTCCATCGCCACCGTCGTGTCGACCGGGGTGCTGCGGCCGTATCAGGCCGTGATCTGGGCCGCATTCTTCAACCTGCTCGCCGTCGGCGTGTTCGAGCTCAAGGTCGCCGCCACCATCGGCAAGGGCATCGTCGCGACGGAATACATCGACGCGCACCTCATCTTCGGCGCGCTGATCGGTGCGATCAGCTGGAACCTCATCACCTGGTACTACGGCATCCCCTCGAGCTCCTCGCATGCGCTGATCGGCGGGCTCATCGGGGCGGCCATCGCCAAGGCGGGCACCACGCCGCTCCTGGCACCGGGCATCCTGAAGACGGTGGCGTTCATCGTCATTTCCCCACTCCTGGGGCTCGCGCTCGGCGGGCTCATCATGGTGGGCGTTTCGTGGATCTTCTTCCGCTCCTCGCCGCATCGGGTCGACAAGCTGTTCCGGCGTGCGCAGCTGCTTTCGTCCGCGCTCTACAGCCTCGGCCACGGCAGCAACGACGCGCAGAAAACGATGGGCATCATCTGGATGCTGCTGATCGTCGGCGGCGTGACCACGCCCGACCACCTGCCGATGTGGGTGATCCTCAGCTGCTACGCCGCCATCGCGCTCGGGACGCTGTTCGGGGGCTGGCGCATCGTCAAGACCATGGGCCAGAAGATCACGAAGCTGCGGCCGGTCGGGGGTTTCTCGGCGGAGACCGGCGGCGCCCTCACGCTCTTCCTCGCGACCGAGATGGGCGTTCCCGTCTCGACCACGCACACCATCACCGGCGCGATCATCGGGGTGGGCTCGGCGCAGCGCGCCTCGGCGGTGCGCTGGGGTGTGGCCGGCAACATCGTGCTCGCCTGGATCATCACCATTCCGGCGGCCGCGCTCATCGCGGCGGCGGCGTGGTGGCTCGGCATCACCCTATTCTGAGTGCGTGACCCCGGCGTCCCGGGGCAGCGCCGCGGGCGGCATGGGCGGCTGCGGGAGCGGCGCGCTCTGGCCGACCCACTGGACGTGGCGCGCGAGGTTGCGGGCGTGGTCGCCGATGCGCTCGAGGGACTTGAGCACGAAGGCCGCTTCCAGTGCCACGTCGAAATTGCGCGGATCTTCCATTGCGCGCGTCAGCAGCCGGCGCAGGCCAGCGGCGTATTCCGCATCGAGCTCCCGATCGCGCGTGATGACTTCCGCCGCGAGGGACAGATCCAGACGATCGAGCGCGTCGAGCGACAGGCGCAGCAGGTTCACGGCGAGCCGGCCGAGATGCCGCGCATCCCGCGTGGTTCCGGGGCCTGGCCGTGCACCCCGGCCGAGCACGGTACGCGCGATCTTCTTCGCCTCATCGCCCACCCGTTCGAGCTCCCCCACGGCCTTCGACATGGCGATGATCGCCCGCAGGTCGTTCGCCACCGGCTGACGACGCGCGATCAGCGTGAACTGCTCGGCATCGATGCTCTGATCGTATTGATTGACGAGGCGCTCGCGCTCCACCACGCGCTGGGCGGAGCTCGAATCCCACTCCGTATAAGCCTGCGCGGCTTCGCGCACCTGCTCGAGCACGAGGCCACCCATCTCGATCACTCGCACGTGCAGCGCGGCCAGCGCGCCGTCGAATGCGCGGCTGGTGTGGCCCTCGATCATCAGCCGAAGCGCCCCGTGATGTAGTCTTCCGTGAGCCGGTGGCGCGGATTGGTGAAGATGCGATCCGTCTCGCCCACCTCGATCAGATCGCCGAGATGGAAATACGCCGTGCGCTGGGAAACACGCGCCGCCTGCTGCATGGAATGCGTCACGATGACGATGGCATAGGTCGCGCGCAGCTCGTCGATGAGGTCTTCGATCTTCGCGGTCGCGATCGGGTCGAGCGCCGAGCACGGCTCGTCCATCAGGATGACTTCGGGATTCACGGCGATCGTGCGCGCGATGCACAGGCGCTGCTGCTGACCGCCCGAGAGGCTCGTGCCGGGATGGCTGAGCCGGTCCTTCACTTCTTCCCACAGCCCCGCGCGACGCAGACTCGTGTGCACGATCTCGTCGAGCTCCACGCGATCGGCCGCCAGGCCATGAATGCGCGGCCCATACGCCACGTTGTCGTAGATCGATTTCGGAAACGGATTCGGCTTCTGGAACACCATGCCGACCCGCGCACGCAGCTGCACGACGTCCTGCTTCTTGTCGTGGATGTCCTGACCGTCGAGCACGATAGCGCCCGTGACGCGCGCACCTGCGATCGTGTCGTTCATGCGGTTGAGACAGCGCAGGAACGTGGACTTGCCGCAGCCCGACGGCCCGATCATCGCCAGCACCTGGCCGCGGCCGATGTCGATGCTCACGTGCTTGATCGCGTGCTTCTCGCCGTAATAGACGTTGACGTCCTCGCAGTGGAACAGCGGGTCTGAGACCGTGACGGTGCCGACCGTCTGCACCTCTCCCCGGAGCACAAGCGAATCCTCCTCGACCGCGGCGGCACGGCGGCCACTCGGCTTCACGTTGACGCCAGCGTCCGGTGAGAGAGCGGCGGCGGCTTCGCGCTTCGGTTCGACTGTAGAGGAATCCATGGATCGGCTCGCTTTGTGAGGAGATGACGCAGACATTGGCGGACTTCGCACTTCCGCAGCGTGCTACCAGCGTCTTTCGAACTTGTTACGGAGCACCACCGCGGTGGCGTTCATGATCACGAGGAAACCCAGCAGAACGATGATCGCGCCCGAGGTGCGCTCGACGAAGGCTCGTTCGGGGCTGTCGGACCAAAGGAATACCTGCACGGGCAGCACGGTCGCGGGGTCGGTGAAACTCTTCGGCACATCGACGATGAAGGCCACCATGCCGATCATCAGAAGCGGTGCGGTTTCGCCCAGCGCTCTCGCCATGCCAATGATGGTGCCGGTGAGCATACCGGGCATGGCCAGCGGAAGCACGTGATGCGTAACCATCTGAATGCGGGAAGCGCCCATGCCGAGCGCGGCTTCACGGATCGACGGCGGCACGCCTTTCAGCGCGGCCCGCGAGGCGATGATGATCGTCGGCAGCGTGAGCAGCGTGAGCACGAGCGCACCCACGAGCGGTGCCGAGCGTGGCAGCCCGAAGAAACCGATGAAGACCGCAAGCCCCAGGAGACCAAACACAATCGACGGGACGGCCGCCAGATTGTTGATGTTGACCTCGATGAGGTCGGTCCAGCGGTTCTTGTGAGCGAACTCTTCAAGATAGATCGCGGCGGCCACGCCGATGGGGAAAGACAGCAGCAGCGTGAGGGCGAGCGTGAAGAGTGAGCCCATCACCGCGCCCCACACGCCCGCCTGCTCGGGCTCGCGCGAGTCGCCGTGCGTGAAGAAGGTCTCGTTGAAACGCAGCTCGAGCGCGTCGCTCTGGCGCAGCTGATCGAACCAGGCGAGCTGATTTGGATTGAGCGGCCCCGGCTCTTCCGCCGTGCCACGCGCGATGCGACCTTTCATCAGCATGTCGACGTCATCGCTTGCCAGCAGCCACTGCGTCTCGCGCTGGCCGATCAGGCGGGGGTCGTCGAGCACGCGAGCGCGCAGGTCATACGCAGCGCCGCTGCTGATGAGACGGGCGAGATCGCGAACGTCCTTGCGACCCTCGACCTGCGGAAACAGCTGCCGCATGCCGGCGCGGACAACGGCCTGGAAGTCCGCGCCCCGGATGTCGTCCGGATTGCGCGTGCTCGCCGGATCAATGACCGCCGGGTCGTAGAACACTTCGACTTTGATGTACGACTGGCGGAAGGTCGACGCGCCCTTCAGGAAAATCGTGCCGAACAGGAATACGACAAACGCGATGCCGAGCAGCACCGCGGCCAGCCCATAGAAACGGAAGCGACGTTCGGCCCAGTATCGACGGCGCAGGCTGCGCGCAACCTGCGCCTGCGTTTCCTTGGGCGTGCGGCGCGCGGACGCCGAAGACGCGCTCGCGAGCGGCGGCTGTGTGGTGGGATCACTCATACTGTTCGCGGTATTTCTTCACGATATGGAGCGCAAGGATGTTGAGGCCGAGCGTGACGAGGAACAGCACGAGACCGAGCGCGAACGCGGCCAGAGTCTTCGGGCTGTCGAACTCCTGGTCGCCCACCAGGAGCGTCACGATCTGCACCGTCACCGTGGTGACGGCCTCGAAGGGATTGGCCGTGAGATTCGCAGCGAGCCCTGCCGCCATCACCACGATCATCGTCTCGCCGATCGCGCGCGATATAGCGAGCAGCACGCCGCCCACGATGCCTGGCAGCGCCGCGCGCACGACCACCTGTTTGATCGTCTCGGACTTGGTCGCGCCCAGCGCATAAGCGCCATCGCGCAGGGACTGCGGAACCGCGGTAATCATGTCATCCGCGAGCGACGAAACGAACGGCACGATCATGATGCCCATCACAAGCCCTGCCGCGAGCGCACTCTCCGACGCGACGGGCAGGCCGATGGACTCGCCCCACCCTCGCAGCATCGGCCCCACGGTGAGGGCCGCGAAGAAGCCGTACACCACTGTCGGAATGCCCGCGAGCACTTCCAGGAAAGGCTTGGTCCACGCGCGGAACCTGCGATGTGCATATTCGGCAAGGTAGATCGCCGAGAAGAGCCCGATCGGCACGGCGATGAGCATCGCGATCCCCGAGATGAGCGCCGTGCCTGCGAAAAGAGGCACCGCGCCGAACGAGCCGGAGGAGCCCACCTGATCCGCGCGAATCGCCGTCTGCGGGCTCCACTCGAGCCCGAAGATGAAGTGATACCACGGCACCTTGCCGAAGAAGCGCGCCGCTTCAAACGCCACCGACAGGATGATGCCCACCGTCGTGAGCACGGCGATGAGCGAGCAGCCGATGAGCGCCCACTCGACCATGCGCTCCACGGCGTTCCGCGCGCGGAACTGCGGCGAAATGCGCGTGCGCACGAGGACTATGCCGACGATGCCGATCGCGAGCACGAGTGCCGTGAGCGCATACCGGCTGATGCTCCGGAGCTCGAGATACTCCTGAGCGGCCGCGCGAATCTCAGGCCGCGCATTCTCGAACGAAACGTTCCCCGCGACGACGTTGTGCACGTCGTTGATCACGAGACCGAGTTGCGAAGCCGGCAACGCCTGCACGGAGGCCGGCATGTGCGACGTGACGAGCTTGATGATGATGGTGTCTTGAAATGCAACCCACGCACCGAGCACCACGAGCGCCGGAATTGCACACCACAGCGCGGTGAGCGCGCCGTAGTAGCTCGGAAGCGAATGCAGATTGCGAATGCCACGATTGCCGCCGACTGTGGCGAGCGCACGCGATTTGCCCAACACATAGGCGACCAGCGACAAGCCGACTAGGACGACGAGAAGAGCCGCTGGTGTCATGTCATCCCCAACAATATTCGCGCCAGGCAAGCTGGGCCCGGCGCTTCAGGCCGGGGCCCGTTTTGAGGTGCGCAGTCTGCCCAAATCACTAGAAGCTCGCCACAACGTCCAGCTGCAGACGCTTGTACTTGCGATCGGTGATCGACGCGCCGTTGACGCTGGCCGGAACATCGATGTTCTGATCGTTCACGAAGTACGTGGTGTTGAAGCGGAAGTTGCGCCCGAGCCCGTAGCCGATGCGGAACACGTGACCCTTCGTGCCGGTCGAGCCGCCGCCGAAGTCCGAATCGATCCACTGCCCGTACAGCGCGTCGTTCTCGATCTGCTGGTAGAGGTAGCCGACTTCCCACGTGTTGAAACCCGACACACGGCCGTATTGCGCGCCCAGGCCGAACGCCGTGTCGAGTCCCTTGAAGGTTGTGCCGAAGTCCGCCTTGTGGTTCTTCGCGTAATCGCCGATGAACGTCAGCGGCTTGCCAGCCACCTGGAAGGTCAGCTCTGCGAGCGCTTCGTAGATGTTGAAGTCGTTCGCGATACAGGACGTCACCGTTGCGTTCAGCACGCCCGGGCGGCAGATCGCCGCGCTGTTCGTGGTCGTGTTGCCGAACGCGTTGCCGGGCACGGCGTCCTGCGTGGCGTTGTAGCCTTCCACCGCACCGTGATTGAAGTAGCCGGCCGCCACGGTCAGACGCGCCGGGCCGACCGGACCGCGCCAGCCGAACTGGCCGCCCGCCATCGTCGAATCCGCACCGCCGCTGCGCTCCGCGAGCTGCATCCACCACGCGCTGGCGAAGAGACCATCCGCGCCCTGCCGCCAATTGATGGCCACGCCTTCCGGATTGATATCGCTGTCGAAGAAGAGTCCATTCGTCGGACGCACCCACGGATAGCGCTGCTTGCCGAGCGTCGCCGTCCAGTTGGCATTCGGCTTCCACTGCAAGAACGCCGTGTCGAACCACACCCGCTTGCGTGAGTTGCTATCCGTGAGCGTCTGGTTCGAGGACCGCGCGTCGCCGTAACCACCGTTCGCGAGTGCCTCGCCGCTGCTCAGTTGCACCTCGGCGGCGACGGTGTCGTTCACCTTCGCCACGAGGCCCGCGCGAACACGAATGCGATCACGGTTACGCTCGGTGGAGCCTTCCTGCTTGATGTCTTCGTTGCGGTAACGAACATCGCCCTTCCACGTGAAGCGGCCCACCCAGTCGCCCACGTTCGCCTTCTGCTGCGCGACCTGGTCGAGCGTCTTGTCGGTCACTTCCTCTTGCTTCTTCTGTTGCGCTTCGAGTTCCTCGACCTTCTTCTGCAGAGCCTCCAGTTGAGCCTTTAGCGCCTGCAGATCCGCGCTCTGAGCCTGGACCGCCGGAACGCCGGCAGCACTCAACAGCGCCGCCGCGACGGCAGCCGATACGGACCGGTTTTTCATATCGTGTCCTGTGTGGTTTGCGTGCGTGGCGTGCTTCAGAGCTTCACATTCTTGAAGGCCAGCGCGTCGGCGCGGATCTTCGCCCGCTCCGCATCGCTCGGCGGGATGAGGCCTTTGTCGGCAAGGTAGCCTTCCTGGCCGAGTGCCCTGTCGCTCACGTACTCCGCCACGAACTCCCTGATCCCCGGGATCACGCCGATGTGCGCCTTCTTCACGTAGATGAAAAGCGGACGCGCGGCGGGATACTTGCCGGAGGCGATCATCTCGAACACCGGCGCCACGCCTTCGAGCACCGCACCGGCGAGCTTGTCCTGGTTTTCCTCGAGGTAGCTGTAACCGAAGATGCCGAGCGCGGCCGGGTTCGATTCGAGCTTCTGCACGATGAGGTTGTCGTTCTCGCCGGCTTCGACGTAGCGGCCGTCCTCGCGCACCGTGTCGCACACCGTCTTGAAGCGCGTCTCGTCCCCGTCCTTCAGTGCCTTGATCCAGGGGAAAGTGGCGCAGCCGGACTCCATCACCAGCTCGACGAACGCGTCGCGCGTGCCGGAGGTAGGCGGCGGGCCGAGCACTTCGATCTTCGTGGCCGGCAGGGACGAGTTCACGTCCTTCCAGGTCTTGTAGGGATTCGCGATGAGCGTCTGTGGGTTCGCCCGATCCGGCACCTGCCTGGCAAGCGCCAGATACACGTCCTTGCGCGTGAGCTTCATGTTGGCGGCCTTCCTGCTGTGCGCGAACACGATGCCGTCGTAGCCGACCTTGATCTCGACGATGTCCGTCACGCCGTTCCTGGCGCAGGAGTCGATTTCACTCTGCTTGATGCGGCGGGAGGCATTGGCGATGTCGGGATGGGCGACGCCCACGCCGTTGCAGAAGAGCTTGAGGCCGCCGCCGGTGCCGGTGCTCTCGACCTTGGGCGTCCTGAACTGACCGCCGCGGCCGAATGTTTCGGCCACCGAGGTGGTGAACGGATACACCGTCGAGGAGCCAACGATGCTGATGTAGTCGCGCGAAGTCCGGGCGTGGGCGGTGCCCGCCACCGCAAGGCCGATCGCAGCGATGGACATCAAGAGCTTGTGGGTCACGAGAGTACCTCCGGGTATGACGGGGCGGCACTCTAGGAGCGAATTGTTACAGTGACGTTGCTGTCGCGGCAGATATTGGCAAGCGCTTGATTGCCAACAAGGCTGCCGTAGTGCGTCCGCACGACAACGAAGGCCGCTCCGCCCCTTGCCGTGGCGGGTCGCGCACCGTATAAACGCGCAACTTTTTCAATGCCGGCCGCCCACGAAAGAATGTCCGCAACGCTCGAGCTGACCCAGGACCTCATGGCCCGCCGCTCCGTGACGCCGGCCGACGAAGGATGTCAGGACGTCATGGCCCGGCGCCTCGAGGCGGTGGGCTTTCGCATCGAGCGACTGCGCTACGGCCTCGTCGAGAACCTGTGGGCCCGCCGCGGCACCGTGGGGCCCGTGTTCTGTTTCGCCGGCCATACGGATGTGGTGCCCACCGGGCCGCTCGACGAGTGGAAGTCGGACCCGTTCGTGCCCTCCGTGCGCGATGGCGTGCTCTACGGGCGCGGCGCTGCCGACATGAAGAGCGGTCTTGCCGCCATGGTGACGGCCGCGGAGCAGTTCGCCCGCGAGCACCCGGAGCACAAGGGGTCGGTCGCCTTTCTCATCACGAGCGACGAGGAAGGGCCTTCGGTCGATGGCACCAAGCGTGTTATGGAAACTCTGAACGCCCGCAACGAGCGCATCGACTGGTGCGTGGTCGGCGAGCCTTCGAGTGAGAAGGTCATCGGGGACACGATCAAGGTCGGTCGGCGGGGTTCGTTCAGCGGACGGCTTACCGTGCACGGCGTGCAGGGGCACGTGGCCTATCCGCAGCTCGCGGTGAATCCGGTGCATACGTTCGCACCGGCGCTGGCGGAGCTCGTGTCTCGGGAGTGGGACAAGGGGACGGAGTTCTTCCAGCCGACGACTTTCCAGATCTCCAACTTCAACGCGGGCACCGGCGCGCCCAACGTCATTCCGGGGGAGCTGAAGGCGCGGTTCAACCTGCGCTACTCGCCGGTGCAGACGCTCGAAGGGCTGAAGGAGACGGTCGAGGGCATCCTGCGCAAGCACGGGGTGAAGTTCACGATCGAGTGGTACTTGTCGGGCGAGCCGTTCTACACAGCACCTGGGGAGTTTTCCGAGGCGGTCAGCGCGGCGGTGAAGGCCGTGACGGGCTCAGCGCCCCGGTACTCGACGGGCGGCGGCACCTCGGACGGGCGGTTCATCGCGCCCACCGGCACTGAAGTGGTGGAGCTCGGAGTCGTGAACGCCAGCATTCACAAGGTCAACGAGAGCGTGCGGGTGGAAGAGATCGATGCGCTCCACGAGATGTATCTCGGAACGCTGAAAAACCTGCTCCTGAAGTGATTCCAGGCGGGAAGTGACTCCCGCCGCAAGTCACATCAGGCGCAAACTGACTCCGCTGCAAGTCACATCAGGCGCAAACTGACTCCGCTGCAAGTCACACCAGGCGGTAAGTGACTCCCGCGGGCGGAAAGCCCGCAATCAGCGAACCTGTTGTGCCGGTGCGAGCGGCGCGCTTCCTGTCGCAACCACTCCTGCCCTGCTCGGAAGCCCCCTTTCCGTACGTTCAGTGCTTGGTAGCAAGCGTCAGCCCCGGCGCCGCCGGCCGGCGCACATTCGCCAGCACCCCACCGACACCCAGCGCCAACGCCCAGATCAACACCCACGCCGGCATCGCGAGCCCCAGGAACTCCCAGTTCACTTCGTGGCATTCCCCGCTGCCGGTGAGCACTTTCTTGATCACCTCCAGCCAGGGCGAGAACTTGAACAACATCCCAAGCGGCGCGCCGCACGAGGGCACAGCCCCTTCCGGAAGGCTCTGCACATAGAGATGATCCGCGGCGACGCCAACAGTCGCAAGCGAGGTGACCCCAATCAGCACCGCGTACACATAACGCCCCCACCCCCTCGGGTTGTGAAGCGCCGCGGCAAGGAACACCACGCCCATGGCGATGACCCCCACCCGCTGGAAGATACAGAGCGGGCACGGCTCCACATTGAGCTGATACTGGGAGTACAGCGCGTAGGCAATGAGCCCCGCGCAGATGAGGAATCCAGCCACATTGGCCAAGCGTCGCGTATTCACGCGCCCGATCCTACGTGACCGATGCGGCTCTATCTATTGGAAAAGTGCGCTCAACCGGCCGCCGGCTTCGACAGCGGCCGGGAACTGCCCTGGGCCCCGCCGCCTGACGGCCCTCCCTTCAGCTGCTGCTCGACGTCGTCGAGCGCGATATGGCGCACGTCCTTGCCGTGAACCATGTAGATCACGTACTCGCTGATGTTCTTGGCGTGATCGCCAATGCGCTCGAGCGCCCGCACGACCCACAAGATGTCCAGCGCCCGGCGAATGGCGCGCGGGTCCTCCATCATGAAGGTGATGCACTGACGCTGGATCGCCTCGTATTCCTCGTCGACCAGCCGGTCCTGCCGGGCCACCTTCAGCGCCGACTCCACGTCCATGCGGGCAAAGGCATCGAGCGCGTCATGGACCATCTGCGACACCAGGCGGCCGAGATGCTTGATCTCGCGATACTTGTCCGCCGGGCGCTCCATGGTGGCCAGGCGCGAGGCGATGTAGCCCACCTTCTCGCCCTCATCACCGATGCGCTCGAGATCGGTGATCGTCTTGATGATGGCGACGATGAGTCGCAGGTCCCCGGCCGCCGGGGCGCGCGTGGCGAGGATGCGGCTGCACTCCTCGTCGATCGACACTTCCATGTCGTTGACCTTGTAATCGTCCAGGGCCACCGCCTCGCCGAGCGAGCTATCGCCCTCGACCAGCGCCGTGACGGCCTTCTGGAGCTGCAGCTCCACGAATCCGCCCATCGCCAGCACTTTGCTGCGCACCCGCTCCAGGTCTTCGTTGAAGCGCCGGGAGATGTGATGGCCGAGATCGGCAGTTTCCATGCGGTTCACTCCGGCGCACGCAGCGCCCTCATTAACGGTTGATCATAGCCGAATGCCTCCGCGCGACCAGCCCGCGCACCCTGACACTTGCGTGACCGGTGCGAAGGCGCTTCAGCCGGTGGCGCGGGATTTCACGTCCTCGTCAGACACCCGATGCAGCGGGAAATGAACCGTGAACGTGCTGCCGCGGCCGAGCGTGCTCTCGATCTCGAGCGTCGCGCCATGCCGCTGCAACACATGCTTCACGATCGCAAGCCCGAGCCCCGAGCCGCCGGTCGCCCGCGAGCGCCCCTCATCCACGCGGTAGAAGCGCTCGGTGAGTCGCGGGATGTGCTCCGCGGGAATGCCGATGCCTGTATCCGTGACGGAAAAGTGACCGCCCTCGCCGTCCACCCACCAGCGCATTTCTACCGAGCCTTCCGGCGGCGTGTACTTCGCGGCGTTGCCGACGAGGTTGGACAGCGCGGAATGGATTTCGGGCTCGTCTCCCCGGAGCATTGCGTTCGAATCGATCTTCACGCGCACGTCACGCGGGTGCGTGGGCCGCGCGAGCACATCCTTGCGAAGCGCGGCGAGCAGCGCGGCGATATCGATGTCCTCGCCCCCGACGGTCTCATGCGTCTCCTCGAGCTTCGAGAGCGCGAGCAGATCCTGGATGATCGAGGTCATGCGCGCGGCCTGCCGGCGCATCTCCTGCACGGGCCCCTGCAAGTCGCCATCCAGCGCCGGATCATGCGCAAGCGTCTCGAGGTAGCCTGTAATGACCGATAGTGGCGAGCGCAGTTCGTGCGAGGCGTTGGCCACGAAATCCTTGCGCATGTTCTCGAGGCGCATCTGGCGCGACACATCGCGCACGAGCAGCAGCCGCTGCCCCTCGCCATACGGCACGAGCTGCATCGACAGGTAGTTATCCAGCTGAATGTCAGGTTGCAGGACGATGGCGTTGCTGTAGTCGCCCCCGTCGAAATATCGCGCAAAACCGGGCTGACGGATCAGGTTGTCGATCCGCAGGCCGCGGTCATCCCCTCCGCGCAGGTCAAGGAGCTCGCCCGCCGTGCGATTGAACCACGTGATCTCGCGCTGACCGTTCAGGACGACGACGCCATCCGGCAGAGCCGCGGTCGAACGCTGAATTTCCCGCACCAGTTTCACGAACCGCTGCTTGTGATAGCGCTTGCGCCGGTGGAGCCGCACCACCTGCGAAACCACGTCGCCCCACAGACCGCCGAACTCCGGCGGATCCGCAAAGCTGCGGTGGCGCACCCACCAGTCGGTCCGGAAGAGATTGATGAGTTGCCAGGCCAGGTTCGCGGCGAGAGCGACGGCAAGCCCGATCCAGGTGTTGCCGAAGATCCAGCCGAAAAAAAGGCCGACGAGGACCGTTGCGGCCAGCCGCATCGTCGTGAACCACCAGACTCGCTGCTCACCGTGCATGGGCGGGGATGGTCACTCCACCCGGGCGGAAAAGCGATACCCCGCGCCTCGGACGGTCTGGATGAAGCGGTCGTAGCCGAACTCCTCGAGCGCCTTGCGCAGGCGCCGGATGTGCACGTCGATGGTCCGCTCTTCGACGTAGACGTTGCCGCCCCAGACGCGATCGAGGAGCTGGTCGCGCTTGTAGACCCGCTCCGGGTGAGTCATGAAGAACTCGAGCAGGCGGTATTCGGTGGGCCCGAGCGGCACGGTTTTCTCGCCCACCATCACGCGATGGCTCGCCTGGTCGAGCGCGAGGCCCTCGAACTCGATGCGCTCCTCGGCCGTGTGGGGCGCCGCCCGGCGCAGCACCGCGTTGATGCGCGCCACGAGCTCGCGAGGCGAGAAGGGCTTGGTCACGTAGTCATCCGCGCCGCCTTCGAGCCCGGCGACCTTGTCGCCCTCCTCGGCGCGCGCCGTGAGCATGATGATCGGCAACTCGCGCGTTTCCCGATCGCGCTTGAGCGAGCGTGCGAGCTCGAGCCCGCTCATGTCCGGCAGCATCCAGTCGATGAGCACCAGGTCCGGGCGGCGGTCGGCGAGCGAGGCGCGCGCCGTGCGGCAGTCTTCCGCCTCGCGCACTTCGAAGCCGTGGCGCTTGAGGCCGAACGCGATCATCTCGCGTATCGGGCGTTCGTCTTCGACGATCAGAACCTGTTTTGCGGGCATGCTCGACCTGTTGTCAGGGGGCGTGCGTATTACAGTGTGTGTTGATGACAGATTGGTTACGAAGACGATCCTTCATGTCGGCTTGGTGACGCCGGGCGCCGGAGCAGGCGTTGCACCCGCCTCGACGGGCTGCGGACGCGCGACATCGTCCCGGAGGTAGACCGGAATCGCTTCTTCGGGCTTCAGCAGCCGTCCCGCTGTCACATCCAAGGCGGCCAGCCTTGCAATCTCCGCCGCGCGAGGCAGCAGGTCATCGCGCGCCACCGCGACGCGGGCGCCCACCACATCCTTGAGTGCGGGGTAGGCCCGGAAGCCGCGGCCGATGCCGGCGATGGAGCCCGGCTTCGCGTCGGCCCAGGAGGCGGGCAGCACCACCGACTGCGGCGGGCCCACGTGCTCCTCGCCGACCAATCTGCCGAGGCCGTTCTCCGCGAGCTCGAAACAGGCCCAATAGACCTCCTGCATGCGCGCATCGCTGCACACGAGCACACGTTCCGGCCCGAAGGCGAGATCGAACGCGCGCTGGGCGAGCGCCGCGAGGTTCGAGACGGGCACCACGGGCTTGTCCGCGCCGAATGCGAGCCCCTGCGCGATGCTGGCGGCGAGCCGCACACCCGTGAAGCCGCCGGGGCCGCGGCCGAATGCGATCGCATCAACATCCGCGAGCCGTAAGCCGGCCTCGAGGAGCAGAACGTCGATCATCGGCAGGATGTGCTCCGCGTGGCCGCGATCGAACTCCACTTCGCGTGAAGTGAGCTTGCCGTCGACGAGGAGCGCGGCCGAGCAGTTCTCCGTAGCGGTATCCAGCGCCAGGATCTTGTGAGGCGAGGCGGTGAGCGCCGTCAGGCGCCAGGTGCCGGTGGGAGAGCTCATTGGGCACGCGCTCGGGAGCGCTGCTCCGCCGGATCCGGCGAATGCCGGCGCAGGAAACGCAGGGCTTCGTCGGACTCGCGCGTCACGGGCATCGGCGGCAGCGAGGCGACGAACACTCGGCCGTAGTTGCGGCCGACGATGCGGGGATCGCAAATGACGACGGCACCGTAGTCCTCCTCACTTCGAATCAGGCGTCCCACGCCCTGCTTCAGCGCCAGGGCCGCTTCCGGCAACTGATAGTCGCGGAAGGCGTTGCCGCCCGTCGCCTGCAGATGATCGATGCGCGCCTTGACGATGGGATCGTCCGGTGAGGCAAACGGCAGCTTCTCGATGATGACGAGCCGCAGCGCCTCGCCCTTCACGTCCACGCCTTCCCAGAAGCTCGTCGTGCCGAGGAGCACGCCGAAACCATCGTCACGAAACTCTTTCAGAAGCCTTTCGCGCGGCGCTTCGCCCTGGACGTACAGGTTGTAAGGGATCTCGTCCGCCCACTTCTCTCGCAGCAGCTGCGCGGCCCGCGAGAGCGCGCGATGGCTGGTGAACAGCACGAACGCACCACCCTGCGACGCCTGAATGAGCGACACCGATTGATCGATGACCGCCTCCAGATACGCAGGATTCTGCGGCTCGGGCATCCGCTGCGGCAGATACAGGATGCTCTGGCTCTCGTAATCGAACGGACTGTCGATCTTCAGCGTGTCGGCTTCCGCAAGCCCCAGGCGGCTCGTGAAATGCGAAAAATCTTCGCCGAGGGAGAGCGTCGCGGACGTGAAGATCCACGAGCACGGGCGTGAGCGCACGAGGCCCTGAAAGCGGCTGGCCACGTCGAAGGGCAGCAGGCTGAGAGAGTAGCCGCGCTGGGTGACTTCGACGGCGCGCGTACCGTCGAGATCATCGAGCCCGGCGATGCGCTCGACGACGCGGGCGAGCTCGCCGACGCGCTCCGCTGACTTCGCGAATGGAGATTCTTCCCCCGCTGTCTGCAACTGCGCCGACAGATCGTTGAGCGCGTGCGCGAGGTCTTCGACGAGCGGCTCGATGTTCGCGGGAACGTCCGTCCAGGCGAAGCGGCCAGGCTGGCGCGGCAGGGCCATGGCGATCGACGCGAGCGCGCTCGAGACGGCGCGAAGCACGTCTGCCACCCGTGCGCCCCAACCTTCCGCCGCGAGCTCCGCGGAGTGCCGGCCGGCTGTGGAGACACTTGCCTGCACGTCGCGCAACACATTCTCGATGCGCCGGCTCGAAAAGCTCGCGCCGAAGAACTGCGTGGCGAGATCCGGGATCTGATGCGCCTCATCGAGGATCACGGCATCCGCGGCGCCGAGGATGTCGCCGAAACCGTCTTCTTTCAGCGCCAGGTCCGCGAGGAGCAGATGGTGATTGACGACGACGACGTCCGACTCCATCGCCGTGCGCCGCGCGATGGCGACATGGCAGCGGCTGAACTCGGCGCACCGATTGCCGAGACAGTTGTCGCGCGTAGAGGTCACCTGCGGCCAGATCGCGTGCGAGTCCGAGAGACCCGGGATCTCCGCGAGGTCGCCGGTGCGCGTGGTCATCGCCCAGCGGGACACACGCTCGAGCGTGCGATCCCGCACTCCAGTGCCTTCCAGCGCAAGTTGCTCACCTGCCTGCGACAGGCGGTATCGGCAGAGATAGTTGGATCGCCCCTTCA
>JBDZVF010000061.1:0-19188 GCA_040255575.1 Pseudomonadota bacterium
GTTCCCGGCACCTGCCGCAGCAGATCGCGCGCTCGCAGCGGGCGCCGCCTTCGCGGCCTCCGCCGACGCGCTCTTCGCAGCGCTGGCCGAAGCCACGGCGCCTGAGGCGCCTTCCTCGAAAATCGCGAGCACCTGGCCGCTCGTCACCGTGGTGCCGTCGCTGATCTTCAGCTCTTTCAGCACCCCGTTCGCCGGCGCCGGCACTTCGAGAACCACCTTGTCAGTTTCCAGATCCGCGAGGTTCTCGTCCCGCTTCACCGCTTCCCCTGGCTTCTTGTGCCAGGCCACCAGCGTCGCGTCGGCGACGGATTCGGGAAGTTGGGGGACGCGGATTTCAATGGTCACAAGCTTTTCCTCAATGGCGTAGCGGCGGGCGCAGTGGTGGTGCTGGTGGTCAGGCGCGAGGTCTCTCGCGGAGCTTCCTCGATCGCCGCGCCGCGCAGCGCGGCCTCGACGAGCGTGGCCTGCTCCATCTCATGCAGCTTGGTCAGGCCGGTGGCGGGCGCGGCTGCCGGCGCACGGCCGGCGTACAGCACCTCGCGGCGGCCGCCGCTGGTTTCCTGCAGGCGGTGACGGATGTTGTACCAGGCGCCCTGGTTCTGCGGCTCTTCCTGGCACCACACGAGCTCGCGGGCGCTGGAATATTTCTTCAGCACGGCTTCGTACTCGTCCGTCGGGAACGGATAGAGCTGCTCGATGCGCACGACTGCGACATCCTTCAGCCCTTCCTTGCGACGGGCTTTCAGCAGGTCGTAATACACCTTGCCGGCGCAGAACACGACGCGGCGAACCTGCGCCGGCGGCGCGATCTCATCCTGCTCGTCGATCACCCGCGCGAACGTGCCGCGCGTGAGATCTTCGAGCGAGGAGACCGAAAGGTCGTGACGCAGGAGGCTCTTCGGCGTCATCACGATGAGCGGCTTGCGAATCGACCGCAGCATCTGGCGGCGGAGCATGTGGAACATCTGGGCGGGCGTCGAAGGCACGCACACCTGCATGTTGTTTTCCGCACAGAGCTGCAGGAAGCGCTCGAGACGCGCCGACGAGTGCTCCGGCCCCTGCCCTTCATAGCCATGCGGCAGGAACAGCGTGAGCCCACACAGGCGGCCCCACTTGGCCTCACCCGAGCTGATGAACTGATCGATGATCACCTGGGCACCGTTCGCGAAGTCGCCGAACTGCGCTTCCCAGATCACGAGCGAATCGGGCTCGGTGGTCGAATAGCCGTACTCGAAGCCCATGACGGCCTCTTCGGACAGCACGGAGTCGATCACCTGGAAGCGCGGCTGGCGCTCCTTGATGTGCTGGAGCGGAATGTACGTTTCACCGTACTTCTGGTCGTGAAGCACCGAGTGGCGATGGAAGAACGTGCCGCGGCCGGAGTCCTGGCCGGAAATGCGCACATTGAAACCATCCTCGAGCAGCGCTGCGTAGGCGAGCGTCTCGGCGCAGCCCCAGTCGAGCGGCAGATCGCCCGCGATCATCTTCCGGCGATTGGTGTACACCTGCGCGACACGGGCCTGCAGCGTGATTTCCTGCGGGACCGTCGTGATGCGTTCGCCGAGCGACTTCAGGCGGTTCGAATCGATACCGGTCTGGACGCGCTCCGTCCAATCCGACTGGGAGTACTTGCTCCAGTCGACCGTGTATTTGTTGCCGATCATGCCGAGCGAGGCGCGCGCCTGAGGCCGCCCCTCGTCGAGCCCCTGGCGATAGCTTTCCACCATCGTGGCGGCGTCGCTCTCCGGAATGACCCCGTCGGCAGCAAGCTTTTCCGCGTAGATCTGCCGCACCGTCGGGTGCTTGCGGATCACGCTGTACATCACGGGCTGCGTGGCTGCCGGCTCATCGGCCTCGTTGTGGCCGTGGCGGCGATAGCAGACGAGGTCGATGACCACGTCTTTGTGGAAGCGCATGCGGTACTCGAGCGCGAGGCGGGTGACGAACACCACGGCCTCCGGATCGTCCGCATTCACGTGGAAAATCGGCGCTTCGAGCATCTTCGCCACGTCGCTGCAGTACATGGTGCTGCGAGCGTCGTGCGGGTTCGAAATGGTGAAACCGACCTGGTTGTTCACGATCACGTGAACGGTGCCGCCGGTGTAGAAACCACGCGCCTGCGACAGCTGCATGGTTTCCATCACCACGCCCTGCCCCGCAAACGCGGCATCCCCGTGCACCAGCACCGGCACGACCCGATCGCCCTTGTTGTCGCCACGACGTTCCTGGCGGGCGCGCACCGAGCCTTCGACCACCGGATTCACGACCTCGAGGTGCGAGGGGTTGAAGGCAAGCACCACGTGCACATTGCCGGAAGGCGTGCGCAGGTCCGCCGAGAATCCCTTGTGATACTTCACGTCGCCGGAGCCCTTGGACTGGCTCATGTCGTACTTGCCCTCGAACTCCGAGAACAGCACGGACGGCGATTTGCCGAGAATGTTGACCAGCACGTTGAGGCGGCCGCGATGGGCCATGCCGATGACGACTTCTTCCACCCCGGCGACGCCGGCGCGCTGGATGAGGTCATCGACGAGCGGGATCAGCGAATCCCCGCCTTCGAGCGAGAAGCGCTTCTGGCCGACGTACTTGGTGTGCAGGTAGCGCTCGAGCCCTTCCGCGGCGGTGAGCTGCCAGAGCACGTTTCGGCGCTCGTCCTGCGAGAACTTGTAGTGCATGCGGCCGGACTGGAACTGGTCCTGCAGCCACAGGCGCTCTTCAGAGTTCGACACGTGCGCGAACTCGGCGCCGATGGTGCCGCCGTAGATGCGCTCGAAGGTGGCGAGGATATCGCGCAGCTTCATGTAGCGTGGCAGTGCGTCCGTGCGGCTGCCGGTGAAGAACTCGGTGTCGAGATCGTTATCGCTCAGGCCGAAGTACTCGAGCGTGAGCACCTTCGGGCGCTCCCGGAGCAGGAGACCCAGCGGGTCCAGGTTGGCCACGAGGTGGCCACGGTTCGCCCAGATCTGGATCAGCCGGGAGACAGCGCCCTGCTTGGCGTTGTTCGCGTCCTGGCCTACGGGGGCGACCAGCGCAACCGGAGCCTGGCGGGCGCGCTCGGCGATAGCCGAACGGATTGCCGAATGGGACGGCTCGCTGCCGACAGCGGGGGCAAGCCGCTCGAAGTATTCACGCCATTGGGGCTCGACGCTCCCGGGATTGCGTAAATACTGCTCGTAAAGCGAGTCCAGATAGTCGGCGTTGCCGCCGAAAAGCGGTGTGGGTTCCAGCATGTCTAAAAATGCAAGCGGGCCGGCAGTTTAACGGAATGTGCAGGTCAGGAAAACGCGACTTGCGCACAGCTTGGCGGGAGTACCCGATCCGCGCTGCGCGATCACCGTACAACCGGGCCACGTTGCCCGGACAGAACCCCGTGAATGGGGGTTCAGGTGGGAGGGAGCAAGACTCCGAGAAGCCAGAGCTCGTACCCCACGAGCACAGCGTAGCCGAAGAGCACCGTATATAAGAGGAGGCTCACGGGGATCCTCCGCAGGACTCGCACCCGGGCCAGCAGAATCAGCGTGACGATGCCGCCCGATGTCAGCCCCATCTTCACGAGCGTAAACGTCAGCGGAGAGCCGCCCACGAGCGGTTCCATGAACGGGTTGGCTTCGACCGCGCCATGCGAAATCAGAGTGAGCGTGAGCAGCGCATCGGCCGAACACAGGAGCAGCGTGAGGATGGCCACGGCCAGCCACTGCGGGTGATGCCAGTCCACGGCGGTGAAGCTGAGATCGTCATCGCGGCGGGGCCCCCGCCGGCGCGGCGAGAAGCTGCCATGAACAAGAGAGCGGAAAGTGTGCTGGCGTCGATCGCGACGCTCGCGCCGCTCGGAACCGTTTTGTGCAACGTCTGCCTGATTCAACTTATTTGATCGTCGTGTGATCGAGCCCTGCCCTGGGCGCATTCCGGCCGCATTGTAGCGGCGCGTCAGCGCGCCCTGCCCCACGCAGAGTGTGAGCGCAGTCACACGCCCAGCGTGCCAAGTCATCGTCAGTCATGCGCGATCAGTCATGCGCGTAACCAGCCCTGCCATTGCGCCTGGGCCGTGCAACTCGACCCCGCAGCTCGACCCCGCAGCTCGACCCCGCAGCTCGGCCCCGCAGCTCGGCCGCGCAACTTGGGCGCGCAACTTGGGCGCGCAACTCGGTCTTGCAACTCGGCTCTGCAGTCAGCGCGCCGTGGTTCGGGAGTCTCTCGGCGTCTCCGTTGGCGGCGATACCGCGTCGTCATCCACGAACCAGGGCACGCCCTTATCGTCAAGGTACATCGAGTGCATCTCGGTGAGATTGAACGGACGTGCGCCGCGCCGACCGAACACCGCCACCTGCCCGCCCGTTTCATCGACCGCGCGATCGCGCTCCAGCGGCCGCGACAGCGACAACGCCGGCTTCTTCGTCGTGTACCACGCGATGAGCTCGGGCTTCGGGTCCGGGCTGAAGCCGTAGAAGCGTGGCTGCGACTCGGGGCTCGTGAGCTGGACCACTTTCAGACCGGCTTTGCCGTCCGCGACGTAAGCGAACAGCGAGGCATTGGTCGTCGCGACAACGACATCACGGGCGTCTGCGATCTTTCCGTCGGCATTGAATGTGGCGTAGAGCTTCGGCTTTTCCGCACGTTCGATGTCGACGATCGCGAGA
Organism: Pseudomonadota bacterium; assembly: GCA_040255575.1. Lineage (GTDB taxonomy): Bacteria > Pseudomonadota > Gammaproteobacteria > Steroidobacterales > Steroidobacteraceae > JADGHX01. The sequence continues at coordinate 4,638 of JBDZVF010000061.1, forward strand.
CCCGCTTTGCCGGCCGCGACGTAGGCGAATGTCCTTGCGACGAAGAGCTTGTGGCCATCTTTAAGCGGCACGCGCGCCCCGGGGACGAGCCGGGGTTTGGCCGGTTGCGTGACGTCGATGACATTCAGGCCACCAGCATCCACCGCGAAGAGGTAGCGGAACTGAAGCGCCACGCTGCGCAGATCGTTCATCGGCAACGTAGCTGCGACCACCGGTTTCAACGGCTCCGACAAATCCGCGACGACGAGCTGTTTCGGCGTGGCGATGTACGCATAGTTGCCGCCAATGGCAATGTGTCTCGCACCGTTCAGCACGCCACCCGGATTCCAGGTGACAGCGCGCTTCAGGAAGTTGTTGCGAAACTCTCCATCCGCCATCGTGTTGATGTCGGTAAGGATGAGCCCTTCCTCCGCATCGGTAATCAACGCGTAGTTGTAGATCGGCGCGAACGGCTGCTCGAGGTTGTTCACGCGCATGAGGTCGCCTTTGTTGCGATCCGGATGCACGGGCTGCGTGGTCGGCAGCACGACGCAGGTTGCGTTCTTCGAGGGAATATTCGTGTCCTGCCCGAGCGGCGAGAACGGCGCGCTGATGATCTTCTGGCTCACGCCCTTGTTGCCGATGCTCGCGACGTCGTAGACGCGCATTCCTTTCGGACCCTCGGCGACATACAGGTATTCGCCCCGAAGCTGCAGGCACTGCGCGATACCGGCGCTCTTGTCCGATGCCGTGGTGAGCCGCTTGCCGCGCTTCTCATGATCCTCGTACCACTTCGGGTAGGCGTAGCGGTGCAGATAGCTGCCGATGACAGCTTGCGGCTCTTCCCATTCCGTCACCTGCACCGCGCTCACCCCGCCCTGCTCCCCAACGTAGGCATGAAAGCCGAGGAAGTTGATGAACTGCGTGCCGTACCCGAGCGTCTGCGCCACGATGGCATTGTTGTCGCCGTTCTTGGCGAGATGGCAGTCGCTGCAGGTCTTGGTCTCCGTCTTGCGCTCCGTGTGCGGGTAGTGCGGATTCATGGCCTGCGAGCTGAAGCCCGATGACGAGATCGGAGGCTGCTGAACATAGATGCGCTCGCGATTGGCGTTCGTCGATGACAGCACGAGCGCCGAGGACGAGCGCACCGGCGCAATCTTGCTGCCTTCCGTCGGGCCGCGCCGCCCGAGCATGAAGATGTCGTCCCGCGCGACCTGCGGGTTGTAGGTGGCGAAGTTGCGCGTCTCGCCGCCTTCGTAACGATGGCGAGCGGTCTTCCAGTTGGCCTCGATGGGCAAGTGGCAGCCGCCGCAACTCGTCGTCCAGGACGTGTGGCAGCTGTAGCACTCCATGTTGTCGTCGCTGTGCGCGAGTTGGCTCATCGGCAGATCCGGGCCCCACTTCTGCGTGTGGGGATCGCGGCCCATGAGCTTCGCGCGCGCTGCCTTCGCGTTGTAACGCGGGTTGCCGGGCGTAACGGTGTCTTTCACGAGGGACATGGTCCACTCGAGGCCAGACGTAACCGCCGAGCGCTGGATCAGCTTCCCGCCGATCCACTCGAAGCGCAGCTTGCCATCCGGGTTCCTGAGCACGGAGAGATCGGTGCCGTACGTGCCCGCCGCTGGGCCCGACGTCCGCAGTTTCGGGTAGTCCTTCACCGTGCCGTGGCAATCCTTGCAGTCGATCTCCACCGCCTGCGCAACTTCGCCGTGCATGTAGCCGTCGCCGTGATTGTCCTGCGCGAAGTGGCAGTCCACGCACTGCATCCCCACGTCCACGTGGATGGACGACAGATGCACGGCCTTCTGGAATTTCTTCGGATCGTTCTGGCTCACGCGCCGACCCTCCGCATCGAGCAGGTTGCCCTTGCGATCGCGCTTGTAGACCGCGCGGAAGTTCCAGCCGTGCCCGTGATAGTCGGCGAACTGCGTGTCCTTCATCGTCGGGTTGAGGTCGGACACTTTCGCTAGGAAGTTCGGGTCGCCCCACAGACCGCGCACCGCCGCCGCTTCGGGATTGCGTTCGAGCACCTTGTGCATCTGCTCGGCGGTCGGGAAGCGCTGCTTCTGCGGCCACATGCGGGGCGCGTCCGACTCGTAATCCCACATCGTGTAACCGAGGAAGCTGTTCACGAACATGTTCGGCTGATGCATGTGGCAGATCATGCATTGGCTCGTCGGGATCGAACGCGTGAACTCGTGCTTGAGCGGATGCCCGGGCTTGTCGTGAGGAATCGTGGGGTCCGCGCTTTCACTCATGCCGCCGTGCCCGAACTGTGCGTAGGGGCCGGAATGCCTCGGGTCCCGGTCGTTCGCATACACCACATGACAGGAGCTGCAGCCGGAGGAACGATAGTCACCCGGCTGATCGTTGGTGCCGAGAAACCACGCGACAGGATCGTTCAGGCGCGTCTTGTGGATGTTGAGCACCGGCACGGCGATGCGCGCGCCCGTTCCCGGGCCGCGGTTCGACGCCTTCAGATCCGGCCGTCCCGGCTCCTCGAGCCGCTGGATCTGACCGAGTGAGTTCGGCAATCCCGTCTCCGGAAACACGTTGCCGACGTTGCGGCCACCGCGCTCGAACACGCGGAAGATATCCGCGGGCGAAAGATTCTCCCAACGCGGCAGCGGATACATCTTGTCGATGAGGCCGTGCTTCTCCTTGTCGGCAGCCGTTGCGGGCGGCCCTTCGAGAATCGCGGCCTTGCCGTCGCGCGTGTACGCCTCGCCGAAAATGTATTGCTTGTTGGGCAACAAGCCGTTGTTGTACGCAGCGCCGCCCCAGAACATGGCGGTGGTCGACATCAGGCTGCGTTCCGCGGCCTGGATCGTCTTCAGATGGCAGGCGCCGCACGCCTCGCGAGCAATCCGGTAATCGCCAGGATTGATGAAACGGATGAACTCCGGGCTCTCCTTGTTCAGCAAGGCATAGGTTCGCTCGGGATTCGCGCTGGAGGGGTATTTCCAGCTCCTGGGATAACGCGGCAGAACGTGGGCCTTGTCCCGCGCGGCTGCGTAAGCCTTGGACTTGGTGTCACCCGCGCGCGTCCACGCGACCTTTACATCGCCGCCGTGGCAATCCGCGCATCCGAGCTTCACGGCGGGATTGGTGTGCATCGTCGCCTGGTCAGACGCGGTGTGGCAGCTCAGGCAGCCGGTGCTCTTCGCGGCGGCCTCTTCCGCCGTCTGCCGTTCCGGTGCCGGGGGCGCGGCGACGTAATTGCGCTCGACAGGCTTTTCTTCTTCCGATGCCGCGCTGGCGAATGGGGTGGCGAACGCGAGCAGCAACAAGGCCAGAGCAAACTTCATCTTCATCCCGGCCTCAATACGTCAGCACGATGTTACCGAGCACGGAGTACGCGACTTCGTCGCCGAAGAGCGCCTTGTAGCCGCTGCCCGGGAGCAGCGCGGCCACCGACAGACGGGTCACGATGTTCTGGATGGCGAACGGTCGCCAGGTGAGCGCGAGCGAGGCATCGAGCCCGAGCTCGCGATCGATCTGCCCCTGCTGGCGCACCACTTCGAGCACGGTGGTGTCCGCGAAGCCCAGATAGTTGAAGTTGCTGGAGACACGCAGCGTCGGCGTGAGATCGAAGTCGGTACCGAGGCCGGCGAGGATCAGGCCGGGGTTCACGAAGTTCGACGCGCCAGCTTCCTTCGACGTGCGCAGCGAGTTCAGGAAGGCGTTGCGGCCCGTGAGCGCTACGCGGCCGCCACCCACCAGCGCAATGGGCTGGCGGATGTAGAAGCTCGTATCGGCTCCGGCGAACTGCGGGTTCTCGAAGATGGCGTCGAAGCCCTCGGCGCGGTCGTCGAACGGGTCGCTGTCACCGGTTGCGTACGCCAGGGACAACCTGACGCGGGCCCACGAGTAATCGCGCGATAGCTCGAACGCGCCGAAGCCCGCGCGAATGTCTTCACTGCGATCGATGAAGAGACCGTGATCGACCGTGCCGACGGCACCGTACAGCGAGGCGGTCAGGTTCCATCGGCCGAAGTGCCCATCGCCGTTCAGGCCGACATAGCCCACGTCGTAGTCGCTGGCGCGGCCAAGGCCCAGCGACGAGGGGCGCTGGATCACGTTGTTCGCATCGACGAAGCGCTCGTCTGCCTCCGTGTTTCGGTTGTAGATGAGCGTGCCCTGTGTCGTGAAGCCGGGCACCGGCCAGTCCTGCACGTAGAGATTGGCGACGGCGAAGTCGTCGTCGCGGAGTGCCGGACCGCCGCGTGTCACGTCATTGAGGCCACTATTGGCGTCCTTCTCGATTCGACGGAAAACGCCGAGGTTGTACTGGTAGCGATTGTTGTCGCGCGTGCCGAAGAGACGCACACCCACAGGGCTGTCCTGAAAGAGGAAGCCGCGGAAGTCCGAGATGAACGGCTGAATGCCGACGCGCAGGCTGTCGAAGTCGAACCGATCGGACACGTTGCGCAGGTGCTTGTCGATGAACAGCGCCTGAACACCGAACGCATTGTCGTTGCGCGTAGTGCCGCGTGTGGCGAGCTGGTTCACCAGGCCGTTCTCGTTCGTGTCCACCCGCGAGATGTTGAACGCGGGCGTGAAGCGGAACTCATAGTCGGGCGGCTTGAAAACGGTATCGCCCTTGTAGAGCACGGCTTCGAGGATGAATGTTTGCGAGTACACCTGCTGCTTGCCGTCGCCCAGCGTGTCGTTGCTGCCGGGCTGGCTCGTGGCGGTGTTGCCCACCGGCACGGGGAAGCGGCGCGGCTCGACGACGGAGTCCGAGACGCCGATGAGGTTGACGAACCAGTCTTCACCGAACGCGGGCTCATCCGCTTTCAACACGTTGTTGCCGTGATAGGGATCGAGCAGATTGCGCTGGGCGCCGAACATGGAAACGAGGCGCCAGCGGTCGGGAAGGCCTTCGACGTCGGGCTGGCTGTCCGTGCTCGGCTCGGGAAGCGCGAGCGGATTGCACTCGGCGGGATTGCCCCGAGAGCGCGTGACCGAAGGGCTTCGTCGGCGGGGCTCCGCCGACGTCGGCTCTGGCGGGCAGCGCTCGGCGGCCACCGGCGGACGATCGACGACGGGAGGCGCGCTGTCCTGCACTGGCGATGGGACTGGCATCGGCGGCGAGTCCGCGCCGGCCGCTTCACCGAGGCTGACGCCAGCGAGCACGCCTGCGGCTAGCGCCAACTGTGCCCACTTTCGTGAATCGCGCTCAGAAGCCACGGCACGGCTCCGATTCATCCGAATCGACGAAAGGCGCCTGGGGGCAGGACACGTATCGCACTCGTGCGCCGAACGGCGTGAGCTGATCCACGCGCATGTCAGCCGGTGCGTGGCCGAACGAACCCAGCCGGTTCGCCGCATCCTGCAGCCCGAGGAAAGCGATCATGTCATCCTGATCCACGCCATCGCCCGACACACCCACCGCGCCCACCAGTTGCCGGCCGCGATAGATTGGCGAAGACCCCGGGAAAATCTGAATGCCGTTCGCAAGCCCAGCGATGGGCGCGGTCGTCGTAAATCCACCGGCCGCGCCCGTGTCACCCGTGCAGTTGTTCATCACATCCGGCACCAGCCCGAGCACAAAGCCGACGTGATGCACGATTGCGTTGTACGCGAGATCCAGCTGCATGCCGGTCGAGAACACACTCCACTGCGGCATCGGCTTCGCGAACGGTCCGGCGGGATTACCGTCCACACCATCGGGATAGAACACGCGCGCCAGGTTTCCGACGGCGCGCGACGTAAACGCCGTCTGCCCGTCACCCAACATCATCGGAAGCCCCGTGAACGCGCGCGCAGCCGTCACGTACTGGCCCAGCGGCTCATTGCGCAGGATCGTGAGATCGCCATTCAGATACACCGCATCCGGCAGCGCATTGATCGCCACTGCTGCCTGCGCGCTCGAGAAGAACGCCGCCGTCCGCGCCTTCTGCAACGACACATCGATGCCAAACACCGGCGCATCGCGCAGTCGAACGATCCCAAGAATCACGCCATTGGAGTCGACCACCGAAATCGTGACGCGCGGCGATGAGCCCGTGGGGCGACGGATCTGCCCGCGCGCACGCTTTGCCGTGGCGATCGCACCCACCAGAATCTGCTTCACCTCTTCGGCCGTGAGCGCACCGTTCGGCTCCGTGCCGGCGCGAGGGCGAAACCGTTCAGCATTCGCGGCATCGACGAGCACGAACGCGTCGAGCCCCGGGAAATCCTGCGTATCGGGCCGAATGCCCGACGCAGGCTGCCCGAAGGCGGTGCCGTCGATGATCGTCCCCGCGAAGTAACCGGGCACGGCGACGAGCGCGCCCGCCGAGCCGTTCAGGGAGTCGAACGTGGGCGGCATGCGCGTCGCGGACTGCACATCCGCGAACGTCGAATCGCTGAAGCGCAGCGCCTTGCCGTCGACCGTGATGCGACTCGCGCGTCGATCTTCGGGCGCGGCGCGGCCGAATGTCGCGGCCCACGCGATCTGCTCGTCGACGTCGCTATCCAGATCCTGAACGTTCGGGTCGAGCGAATAGAGCCCGTCCGCCATCACACCCACGGCGCCCACGGGCGTGCCGCCTTTGTAGAGCGGAAATCCGCCGGGATCTGCAGAGAGACCGAGCGGCGTGCGCTTCGGCCCCGCATCCGCACCCGCGGTGAAACGATTGACCAGATCGGAGCACGGCAGCGAGCTGAACTGCACGCCGCTCAACGGCCCGCTCGAGGCGAGCATCTCGCCCGGAACGAAATGCTCCTGCACGATCTGGCTCGCGGTTCGCGTGCTGAACGCGTTGCCTTCGCTCGAGAGATACGCCCCAGTCACCGCCTTCGCGATAGCCGCGAGCGTCGACGGCACGATATTCACGCCTTCGAGGCCGCCGTCTACCGTGCGGCCCGGCGTGCGCACGGTGACTGTCGCCGGCGCGCCATTCATTGCGAACACGCCGAGCACGTTGCCCACGCGATCTACCACGGCGATGGTCGCGGGCGCGTTGCGCGCCCGCGCTTCCGCAACGGCACGCGCGATTACGTCCTGCACGTCCGCGGCTGTCAGAAACGTGCTTGCGCTCGCACACGATCCATCGCAGCTCTGCGGTGTGTCGGCTGCGACATCGGGCGACACGCTATCGCTGGCACCACCCCCACATCCGGCAACGAGCAGCAGAGTCGTCGCCATCGAGACTATCCCCAGGCCCCGCATCCTGATCCTCAATTCCTCTCGACTTATGTCCGCTGTACGTCGCGACACCGCAGACAGATGCGTCGCCGAACGCATCTTCTCGTCGGCACCCGGAGATATGCCTCGCGTTGAGAACAACTACGAGGCGCGGTGTTTTTACCGCTCCATGTGTCGCAGGGAAAGACGTGGACAAATGACGACACCCGCGCGCATGGCGCGAGTGTGTTCTAGCGAAGAACTGAAGACCTTGGTCTCGCGACTAATGTCCGCGGAACGCGGCAGCGCCGTCGACGGTGAGCCCAAGCCCATCCGTGATGGTGTAACTGAGACCTGCGCCACCGGGTGCACCCGATGACGTCGTGCTGGGCCCGGAGAAGAACCCTGAAAAAGAGCCCGTGGGTGTCGCGCCTGTTCCGCTGACAACACCACTCGTGAACGTGCCCTTGAACTGATGGGCGGCAAGCCCGGCGCTCGTGCCGATCTGGCCCGCGCCGTTCGCAAGCACGTTCACGTTGTTGACCGTGAGATCCAGGAAAGTGCCCAGGGTCTGATTCGTGAAGTCCGCAATCATCGAAGCATTGTTGAGCAGGCCCGAGTGCCCCGCCCGATCCGTCGGGCTCGTCGCGCCGATCAGCGCATAGGTGGCGGAGCCGAACTGCGGAATCACCGGTGGCGCGGCGGAGTCCGCGCCCGCGATCCAGTGAAGGCTGCGGTGGATGAGGTCGACCGAATACGATGATTGATCTGCGAGATTCGTGACCCTCGCCGAGCCGCCCGACCAGCGGCCCCAGCGAAGCATGACGAGGGGCGACACGTCGGACTCCGCGTGCGTGCTGCTATCGATCGCGTAGCGCGCGGCGTCGGCCGTGACCGTGTTAGCGACACCTGGCGCAGAGACCAGGCGGAAATGGCTGTCGAGCTCATAGCTGGTGGCGGATGCCCGCGAGACGAAGGTTCCGCCAGTCGCGAAATCGGGCAACGCCAGAGCGATATCGCGATCCTGAGTCGACGGAGGTAACACCGCCGTCCCCGAGCCGCCCTTTGCGAAAGCCAGTGTCCCGCTCACGACACCGAGCTGCTGGGCGTTATCCGCAAGATTGTACGCAAGGCCGGCACCGTCGATCGCAGCACTGCCTATCCGCGCCTGAGTGAAGAAGCCATCGATCGTGCCCTGCCCCGGCGCGAGGTTGTCGATGCGCACGTCGTCATACGTACCCTTGAAGCGGTCGCCACCGATCGGGAAAGCCGCTGCGCCGCTCGCGTACCACGTGCGCCCGTCGATGCTCAACGTCAGCTTTGAGTTGACGAAGCGGTTGGTGAAATCCGCACTCAGACTCGCCGTGCCGAGCACACCGACATGGCCGGACGTGTCGGTCGGGTCGGTGTGACCCACCAACGTGTAGTCCGCGGTGCCTGTCTGCGGGATGGTCGGCGGCGCACCGAACTCGTTGCCCGCAATCCAATGCAGCGACTCCGAAGACAGATCATGCGCGCGCGGAAAATTCGGTTGCGCGGTGACGTCCATGGCGCCGCCATTCCATCGGCCCCAGCGTATTCCGGTGGCCGGATCGAAGCCGGTATTCACGTTGCGCGCGAGGCCGAGCCCGAACTTGCCGCCCCACGTGTGCGGCAACGGCGCGTTGAAGCGCGTGAGGTTCCCGGCCGAATCCGTCTGCAGATCGAAGGAGTTGTTGGTGTCGGATCCACTCGCGAAATCGGTGACCAGCAGGCCGCCCGCGGCGTATGCGACGTTGCGCTGAACGAGCGTTGGAGCGAGCGGGTACATCCCGCCGGGGATGAATGCTGCGACACCTGAAACCGTTCCAAGCGCACCCTGGCTCGCCTCGAGCCAGTAGCTGAGCCCTGCCCCATTGAGCTGGTCGCGCGTGAGCGGCCCTGCGGAAAGAAAGCCGCTGAAACCGCCCGCGCCGGTGACGCGGCCGTCGACGAGAACGGTGCCAAATGATCCATCGAACAGAAGAGAGTCTGCTGCAAGAGGACCGCTTCCCGTTGCGAACCAGTTGTAGCCGTTCACGTCGAGCGACAGCTGCAGATTCACTCGCTGATCGGTGAAATCCGCGGAGAACACACCTGCGTTCAGCGCGCCGGCATGGCCGAAAGTATCCGTTGGGCTCGTGCCGCCTGCCAGCGTGAAGTGGATCGCGCCGGAGGTCGGCAGCATCGGCCGGGCTTCGAATACCGGGCCAGCGATCCAGTGCAGGCTGGCGTTCTGCAGGTTGACCGGCTGGTCGCCATCGCGAGTGCTGACCGATGCAGCGCCGGTGGACCAGCGCCCCCAGCGGATGCCGCTCGAGCCGTTACGGCCAAAATCCAGCAGCGCAGCGGTTCCCGAAAGATAGGTCGCACCTTCCGCGTCCTCGCCCACGCCGAGGAGCGAGTTGAACTGCTGAACGTTGCCGCCGTTGTTGAAGACGAGAGTATCGCTACGCTCGGTCGTGCTCGCGACGAAGCCGGATTGGCTCGCAGACGGAACTGCTATCGCAGCACTCACCTGTGGCAGCTGCGGCAGGCGTGCAGCCAACAGATTTACCGCGAGACCAAGGCGCGTGTGACCGCCTCTGGGCAGCTCGGGAGGACGCTCGGCGTCCTCGAGTTCAGGCGGCGCGATCACACCACCAGAAGCATCCAGCGAGACAAAGGCTGACTTGTCGCGCGTCAGTGTGACGGGCTCGCCGTGTGCGTGAATGGTGATGGCACCAATGGCACCCGCGCTCGCGTCGATGCGCCCGCTCAGCAACGTAGCGACGCTCTTGCCCGGCGAGGATTGTGCGCTGGCTCGGTTCGGGTCCGTCACGGCGGAGGGCATCGCGAACTCGTCGATGCGCACGCTCGAAGCGGGCTGCAGGATGATGCGAGCGCCATCCGCCATCATCAGTTGCACGCGCGCACCTGCATCCGTGCTGACGATGTCGCCGACTTCGATCTCGTCGCCCTTGCGCAGGGTGCGCTCGCCTGCGCCTTTGGCAACGCCCGAGACGAGGAGCACTTTGCCTGCCGCGGCCAGCGCGCCCGGGCTCGCCAGGGTTCCAGCGAGGCCGATGCCGGCGGCGATCGTGAGTGTTCGGATACGTGTAACGCGCATTGCCTCAGAACCCACGGCGAACGTAGACGACCGCCTCGAACCGGTCGTACTCGTAGAGCGAGATATTCGAATTGTTCTTCATGTAGCGAAGCCGCGGAGTGAGAGTCCAGCGTCGTGCGGGGAAATCCTGAAGATCGGCCGCGAGTGTCACGGCGAACTGATCATCGTCGCGGCTGCTGCCAAAGAACGAGCCGTTGTAGTTCGTGCTCATCTCCGAAAGCTCGGCATAGGCGGTTGCGTTCGGCCGCACGGTCATGCTGCCGAAGACGCGCAAGCCGTAGCGATCGTTGCCGTAAGGCGAGCCCGCCTGTTTCGCGTGATCCGTACCCAGCAACAGCGTTCCGCCGACGCGCGCGCCGCGCCAGCCCAGGTTGAAGCGCGTCACCGACAAGCCCGCGAGATAGCGGTTCGTGTCGAGAATGCGCAAGCCATCGTCGCGATATTCCAGCGTGCCTGCCCGCACGCTGACCGCGCCTTCGAAGTCGCTGCCGAACTGACGCGCGGCACCGAGATTGAGATTCACACCGCGCTCGTGATTGGCCCCATCGAGCCAGCCACGGTAGCTGTCGAGCCCACCTGAAAAACGATACGTGCCGTGTAGCCAGACGGCTGTCGACGCGAGCGATGCCACCGACTGGTCGACGAACGAGGCGTCCGCGTTGGCCCGGTGCATGAGGTCGAGGTTCGACACAACTCCAAACGTGGGGCCGAACGAGAGCACGTTGCCGCCGTTCACGCTCAGCTCACCGAAGGAAGAACTGGTGGCCACGTTGTGCGGATCGAGCGTGAAGCCGAGAAAGGACTGCTCGCTGGTCGACCCGTTTGCGTTGCTGTCGTACCCGGCGCCGACCTGCCCGAGCGCCGACCAGCGCGCGCGCATCTGGATGTCGCGCTCACCGATGGAATCGAGGTAGCGCAGGATGACAACGCGGGTTTCTTCGGGTGGCTCCTGCGTCAGCAGATAGCGAAACTGTTCACGCGCCTGCGCGCGTTCGCCCAGCGCGAGCTGCGCGCGCGCCAGGTCCATGCGTGCGGCGGGAAAATCCGGCTTCTCGGCCACCACGCGTTCGAGCGCGAACACCGCTTCTTTCGGACGATGTGTGTCGAGCGCGGCGATGCCGAACAGGTAGTCGTATTCCGGGGTGCCGGCGAGTGCGGCCTCATGATCCGCCAACAAGGCGTACGCCTCGGTGGACTGACCGGCCTCCTGCAGCCTTTTGGCCTCGGCCAGCACACTCGATGAATCGGGCGGTGGAACGAGACTCGAGCGGCTGGGAATCGGGGCGCTGTCGCCGTCGGCAATGGCCTGGGAGGGGGCGGCGGAAGCGGTCGCGCACGAAAGAATCCACGCGCACGCACACGCGGCCGAGACCCACCGTTGCATTCGACTCCCCTCCACCGGACAGAACGGCAAGGGTGTCCAAAAACGCGAAAGGCCGGCGCGATTGGGGTCACACATTGCGCCCGGCGAGTCTGCAGGAGTCGCAGGCGTGCTGCAAAAACTCGACGCGTACTGCAAGCGCAGACGGAGCAGCACTGTCGCTTCGTGGCGTCATCGACGTGGTGAAGGCACTGGCTGCGAGCGTCGATTGGAGGCATGGCGCGAGCCGACTCGAGCTGCCGCGGGCGATGTCGGGTGAGGCTCCGGGTCGGATTCCGGCCACTTCAGCGTCCACTTCAGCGTCCACATCGTCGACCACTTTTTCGGCCCGACGCAGCCCGTGCCGATATCGCTCGCGCGCGCCTCTACCAGAATGGAGAGCGCGCAGGGGCTCAGGAGTCATAAAGCAGTAGGTGCTTTACTTATATGAGAAATCAATCACATAGATAGCGTACTTCCACCATTGAATTGCAAGAAGCCGACCCTAAAGTACGCCTCGCCGGGACGCACCCCACCGTTGGTGGAGCACTTCCGGTGAATCTGGAGATTGAAAGTAGTCATGGAAACCTTGCTTGTTCTGATGGTCATTGCAACGACGGGCCTCATGCTGGCGCATGGAGTCGCCATCGTCCGCCGCTTCGTCGAAGAAGGCCGCTGATCCTCGAACATGATCAGTCGCGCCCGATAGCGACGCGCAATCAGCCTGGCCGAACCGAGTCGTTCGGCCAGCGCTGGCAAAACGGACTTTCGCACCCCCGCTTCCTTCGCACCCGCTTCCTTCGCACCCGCTTCCTTCGCACCCGCTTCCTTCGCACCAGCCTCCTTCGCACCCCGCTTCCTTCGCACCCCGCTTCCTTCGCACCCCGCTTCGCCTTCACACCCCGCTTCGCCTTCACACCCCGCTTCGCCTTCGCACCCCGCTTCTCTCGCTCCGCGCTTCTCTTTCGCTCCCGGCAGCCGCTGGCTGCACATCTCACGCGCTCCACCCGCACGCGCCGCTGTGCCTAACACATACTCCGCCGCGATCGCCGGGGCCGCGCCAGCGTGGGGAGAGCCCCGGCCACGCATCCTTCGCCAACTACAAAGAGAGCACATATGGCCAAGAGGTCTCCTTCATCGTCCCGGTCGGCTGAGCAACTCGCACTCGACCGACGCAAATTTCTCGGATCGCTCGCTGCTGGCGCCGGTGCCGCCACGGTGCTCGGCCTCGGCGCGCAAAGCGTGCTGGCGCAGAATGCGCCGCCTGCGGGCGCGGGCGCGGGGGCCGGTGGCCCCCCGCCGGGCGGCCGTCCGCCGCCGCCACCGGAACCTGCCGTTTCGCAGCCACCGCCGCTGAAAGAAGTCGCGGGCAAAACGGCCTACATCACCGCCGCGTCCGACGGCATCGGGCTCGGCATTGCGCGCGCCTTGTCGAACGCGGGCATGAACGTGGTCATCGGCTACCGTAACGAGGAACGCCTGAAGCTCGCACTGCCGCTCTTCAAGAAAGGCGCGCCCGTTCACGCGATCAAGCACGACGTGACGGATCGCGCGGGCTGGGTGTCGCTGCTCGATGAGATCAAGCAGAAATTCGGCAAGCTGCACGTGCTTGTGAACAACGCGGGCATCAAGTCCCTGGCGCCGGCGAACTCCGCCAAGCCGGAGGAATGGGATAGCGCCGTCGCCGTGAACTTCACCGCCATCTACAACGGCGTGGCCGTTTGCGTGCCGCACTTCAAGGAGCACAACGAAGGCGCGCAGATCGTGACCACCGCGTCGATGAGCGGCATTCTTCCGGCGGTGACCGCCGGCATCTACACGGCGACGAAATTCGGCGCCGTCGGGCTGATGGAAGGCCTGCGCATCGAGCTGGAAGGCACGAACATCGGCACGTCCTGCTTCTGCCCGGGTGGCGTGAACACGGACAACCTGCCTGAAGGCGCGCGCCCGCCACGCATGGGCCGCGACGGCAAGCCGCTGCCGAACTTCGGTGCCGCTCTCATGGACCCGCTGGAGGCCGGTGAGCGCGTGCTGAACGGCATTCGCAATAACGACCTCTACATCCTGTCGCATCCCGAGTTCAAAGATGGGGTGAAGGAGCGTCATGACGCCCTGCTCGCCTCCTTCACGGATGAGCCCGTGCCGCCCGCGCGTCTGCCGCTCGAGGCCCGTACGCGCCACACCGGCATCTATCCGCGTGAGCTCGCACACAGGAAGGTGAAGCGGAAGACCTATCGCGGCTGATGCGGGGGATGACTAACCCTTATCGGGGTTGTTAACGTTTCACACAGGCGCCCGCACCTGGGCGCCTGTGGGAGACATCAATGAAGAGCTCTCGAACGGCCTGGATTGCCTGCGTCGCGTTCGCCGCGCCAGTTTTTCTCACGCTCGGCGTTCCCCGTGTCAGCACCGCACAGAGTGCCGAGAGCGCAACGACGGCCGGCACGCCGCTCGTGCAACTCATCGAGACGGTGTCGAAGAAGACCGGGAAGAATTTCATCCTCGACCCGCGCGTGGCGGGGAATGCCGTGCTCATCGGCATCGATCCGGCGAAGGTCAGCTATGCCGATCTGTTGACGATTCTGCAGGTGAACGGATACGCGGCGGTCGAGACTGGCGGGCTGGTGCGCGTGATGCCGGACTCGTTGGGCCGCGCGGCGCCGTCGCCCCTGATCGATGGCAGCGAGAAGCATCCGGATGCCGAGATCGTCACGCGCGTGTTGCGTGTGAAGAGCATCTCTTCGCCGCAACTCGTGCCGGTCCTGCGCTCGCTGCTCCCGCAGAGCGCGCACCTCGCCGCAATTGCGTGCACGAACGAGCTGATCATTGTCGACACGTATGCGAACGTGCGCCGGATCGAGAACGTGGTTGCAGCGATGGACAAAGGCGAGCCGCTGACACCGCCCAAGTGCAGCGCGCCGCCGCCGCAGCCGACGTCGGCTCCGAGGGGCTAGATCCTGCAAGATCAGCG
>JBDZVF010000563.1:0-3504 GCA_040255575.1 Pseudomonadota bacterium
GCGGCGGGCGCGATTCGTTCCGCCTCGACCGGAGAGCCGATCGGGCGCACGTCCCGCACGCGTACCGGTTCGCTCTCGATCATCGGCACCGCGTCGGCTTCCGACCCCGCGTATCGCGGGGAAAGCGCACGGGGATCGGACAAATCCTCAGTCAGTGTCCGCAGGGGCTGCGTGACGGCTGCCGTCGATTCAGGGGCGGAGCGGAACTCGGCGCCGTAGCGGGATTCGCTGTCGGCACGCAATTCGGCCCCGGATCGAGAGTCAGCCCCGGATCGAGAGTCGGCGTCGGGTCGGAATGCGGTGCCGGGTCGCGTCGCTGGCTTTGCGGCCATCCCGGCTGCGAGCTCCGCGGTTTGATCTGCTGATGAACCTGGCCGACGCGCCGGGCTTTCAGGCTGGCTCGGGACGGGCGCCTGAAGTGGGGCGGCCGAAGGCGCGGCTCCGCGCGGGGCTTTCGCAGCCTCAGCGGCGGCGAGCACGGAGGCGTCACGCCGCATGGTCGCGGTGGCACCGCTGCCCGCCCCCGCTTCGCCCACCGGCTCGAAATCGAACGTGAGGGTGTCGTTGAGCGTGGCGTCGAGCTCGTCGATCACATCCCGCATCGACTGCGGGCGCAGCGCCGGCCGCTTCGACAGCATGCGCATGACGAGCGCGCGCAGCTGGGCCGGCATCAGTTGAGCCGGCTTGATCTCGGGCACCGGCTCTTCGAGCACACGCTTCACCTCGAAGCGCGGGTAGTACGGCGGATAGCCCGAGAGCAGCTCGTACGCGAGCGCGCTGAGACCGTAGATATCGTCGGCAATCGAGGGCGGGTCGCCGCGAAGCTGCTCGGGACTCGCGGTGAAGGGCGACAGGCCCGGACGTCGCACGTCCGCATTCGCCACACCGGGCGCCGAGGCGATCCCGAAATCAGTAAGGCGCACGCGGCCGCGCGTGTCGAACAGCACGTTGCCCGGCTTCAAGTCGCGATGGATGACGCCGTGCTCGTGCGCGTATTCCAGCGCCTGCGCGATGTCGATGAGCACCGGAACCACGTCGAGGTAGCTCGAGCCGCGGAGCTTCCGAAGATCCCCACCGGCCGCGAGCTCCATGGGAAGCGCTGCGAAGTCGCCCTCCCGATAGGGCGGCTGCACTTTGAGGATGAGGGGATGCTCGAGCTTGCTCGCGATGGCGTGCTCGCGAACGAGCCCGAGCCAGGCGGCCTCGTTGTGAGCGAGCGCCGGGCTCAATACCTTGAGCGCAACCTCGACGCCCGCGCTTTCGTCGCGCGCGCGCCAGACTTCCGCCTGCCCGCCAGCACCCAGCTTTTCCAGCAGGGTGTAGCGCGAGCTCGGCGAGCGATTTCGCGTGTCAGCCTCAGTCATGGCCTCACAGGGGTACCCGGATCCGGTTTTTCGACAGCTACTTTAACGGGGACCTTCGGATCCGGCGCGGATGGCGGATTCGCAGGCGTTGCCGTAGTCGCAGGAGTCGTGCCTGAAGCGCTGGCGGTGGTGCCAGCGGCGGCGGCCGCGCCGGTCTCTTCCAGGTAGAGCTGATGCAACAACTCACGCCATTCCTTGTATTGCTCGTCCGCTGTGCCGGTGAGCCGCAGCGTGCGCCCCTCGACGTCCACGACCTGAGGCTGCACTTCGTTCTGGAAAGTTTCCGACATTTCCTTCAGCGCCTGGGCATGCACCTTGGCGTCGGCATATTTCTTCAGGCCCGACAGCACCGCGGCCGTGCCGCCGATCGCGCCGGCGGTGCGCGCGGCACTCTCGATGCGACGGCAGTTGTAATCCGTGGACTGGCATTGGCCCGGCACGAAGATGGCCGCGAGCACCGCCGCGGCACCGAGGATGGTGCGCGTGCGGGCCTTGTTGCGATCCCGGCTTTCCTTCTCGATCTCATCGAAGCTCGAACGGCGCCAGCTGCCGTACGACTCTTTCATCGTGTCGGAGAAATTCGCGTAATAGCCGTTCACCGTGTCGACGACCGCGGCATCGCGCTCGCGGATCTTCTCGATGCGCGTGGTGTACGGGTCGTCCTTCGCCGGTAGCCGCGCGACCGTCATCATGCCCTTCTGATCCTTCACCACGTAGCCTTCGAGGGCCTTGGGCGCGAGGTCCTGCGCGAAGCGCAGCTCGGTCACACGGCGAATGTCGCGCCGATTCTCGGCGAGCAGCTGGTCCCGCGCGGCGACCATGTCGTTCGCGATCTGTGAGTACACGTTCTGAAACGGATCGCGCGCGCGCAGCGCCGCGTCCGTCTTGTAGGAGCCCGTGTCCGCCGGACTTTCGTATTTCTTCTTGTTGATCCAGACGCGGCCGGTGGAGTCCTTCACCGTCACTTCCACCGCCAGTTTGGCGCCGGTGGATTTGAGAATGCGCCCGTCCACCGTCACGTCGACGAACTCGACGTTCGTCGGGATCACGCGCACCGCGCCCCACTGCCCGGAAGACTCGAGCGTCGCCCGCAGCAGCGAGGGGATGTAACGCGCCTCGGCCTTGCGGATGTCGGGGTAGACTTGCTCCTTCGCGAGCTTGTCGGGGTCCTTCATCTCCTCGGGCGTGATGTTGATGTCGAACTCGCGCACGCCGACATCGAGCAGCTCGTCGTCCGGAATCTGCTGGGCAGCCTGAACGGGATTGATCTTGGGCAGCGGCTTGGTCTCGTTGACCATGCATCCGCTCACAAGCAGGAAGAGACACAGGCCCGTGAGCCCTTTCCACGCTCGCATCATAACCATCACCTCTGCGTCCTCGACCTGCGCGCGACGTTCCTGCCCCTACTTCGAGTTTTTCTTGTACTCGATGTATTCCTTCCACAGCTTTTCCTTCAGCTCAGGATCCGTTTCGGCCTCTGCGGCCTTGCGCAGGCGCCTCGCCACCACGTCATCGTCACTGCCATCGGGAATCGGGTTGCCGGCGCTGCCGGGCGCGCCCTGCTGATCCTTGCCGCCGCTGTTTCCGGCACCGGCCTCGCCGCTGCCGTTGCCCGTGCGCTCCTTGTCGGATTTGAGATCGCCCGGACGGCTCTTGCGATCGCCCTTGCCGGGGCCTTCGGTGCCGGCCGTGCCGGCGGCATCGCCATCGGCTCTCGAGCTCGACTCCTCGGTCTGCGCGGTGCCGGCGCCAGCCGTCGCTGCGTTCCGGGCGTCGCGCTCCTGTGCGTTCTTTTCCTGTTCCTTGCGGATTTCCTGGTCGAACGTGCCCAGCGTTTCATCGAGCCGTCGATCGATAGCGCCCCGACGTTCATCGGGCGTCTGCGCGCGGCCCATCGGACCACCGCCGACCGGGCCGCCGGTCGCACTGCCTGAGGAGCCGCCGCCTGTGCCGGAAGCGCCGCCCGACTGCGCGGTGGTGCCGGCGCTGCCGCCGCCGTTGGCGCCGGAGGCATTGCCCCCCGCAGCCGAGCCGCCGCCGCCCGAAGCGCCGCCGGAAGAGCCTGTGGCCCCCGCGGCACCTGACCCCGCGGCACCTGAAGCGCCCGAGCCGGAAGTGGATGCGCTGGCGGAAGTGCCGC
>JBDZVF010000564.1:0-3476 GCA_040255575.1 Pseudomonadota bacterium
TTTTTGCCCATCGCACTCGCGCACCCCTTCGCAACTCGCGGTTTTGTCGCGACATCCATGCACTGGCACCGGGTTTGCTTGAGTCCGACACGAGCTTTTCGCTTGGGCGCCTGATGCGCAGAAGCGAACACGTGACAGGTATAGGAGGATAAGGGAAGAAACTCGGAGCATCGACGCGGGCACGGGAGCGGCGGCCACACCATTTGCTGGCTGTCCGGGACGACTGAAAGGCGTGAACCGACACGCCGGCCTCGAGGTTCGGCCGGGGGCAAGCCCCAACGTTCCAGCCGGAAAGAAATTGAGTCCGTGAAGACGCGAACACGCCGAGGCGCACACAAGGGCGATTTTTCAGCAACGAACTTTTGCCCGCGCCCGGCCGGAAGCTGACAGCGACGCATCCGGGCACGCACATGACGATCGTGAGCCCCGCGCAAGCGGGGCTTTTTTTTGCGCCCTCCTACCGCGGAGCCAGCGTCATCCCTTGTGAGGCGGAAAGCCTCATCCCGAGGCAAAACGCCAGGATGGCGCTTTCGCAGGACCAGCAACTGCGGACCTCCACATGTAGGGATGGGCGTGCCGGCACCGTTCGGCTATTTTCCCGCGCGTATGGAGCCCATCATCTCGATCCAGAACCTGACGAAGTCCTACTCCTCCGGCGTACACGCTTTGCAAAGCACCTCGCTGGATATCCAACGGGGGGAGATCTTCGCGCTGCTCGGGCCCAACGGCGCCGGCAAGACAACCCTGATCAATATCGTCTGCGGCATCGTCACGCCCACCTCGGGGCGGGTGACCGCCGATGGCCACGACATCATCCGCGACTACAAGGCGGCGCGCGCGCAGATCGGCCTCGTGCCGCAGGAGCTGACCACCGATACGTTCGAGACCGTCTGGGCGACCACCACCTTCAGTCGCGGTCTCTTCGGCCGCCCGCCCAATCCGGCGCTGGTGGAAAAGGTGCTGCGTGATCTGTCCCTCTGGGACAAGCGCGACGCCAAGATCATCACTCTTTCCGGCGGCATGAAACGGCGTGTGATGATCGCCAAGGCCCTGGCACACGAGCCCCGGATCCTGTTCCTGGATGAGCCCACGGCAGGCGTCGACGTGGAGCTGCGCCGGGATATGTGGGCCCTCGTTCGCGGCATGCGCGAGCGTGGCGTCACCATCATCCTCACCACGCATTACATCGAGGAAGCCGAGGAGATGGCCGATCGTGTCGGCGTCATCAACAAGGGCCGGCTCATCCTCGTGGAGGAAAAGACCGCGCTCATGAAGAAGCTCGGCAAGCGCACGCTGACGCTGCATCTGCAGGAGCCCCTGAAGGAGTTGCCGTCCTCGCTCGCCTCCTTGCCCCTCGCGCTGAAGAGCGATGGCAACGATCTCGAATACACCTTCGACGCCCATGCACACTCAGGCATTCCGGAACTGCTGCGCCGGCTGGGCGAGCTCGGCATCGGCTTCAAGGATCTCTATACGAGGGAAAGCTCGCTCGAGGACATCTTCGTGAACCTGGTGCACAACTCGGGTAGCGAGAGTCACGAGAAGCGCCTGGAGGCCACGGCATGAGCAGCGCCAGCGCCTCCCTCGCTTTCAATCGCTACGGTGTGTGGGCGATCTATCGGTTCGAGATGGCCCGCGCGCTTCGCACTGCCTGGCAGAGCTTCGTCACGCCGGTGATCACCACCTCCCTGTACTTCGTGGTGTTCGGCGCGGCCATCGGCTCGCGCATGACGGAAATCGGTGGCGTGAGCTACGGCGCGTTCATCGTGCCCGGGCTCATCATGCTGTCGCTCTTCACGGAGAGCATTTTCAACGGCTCGTTCGGCATCTTCTTTCCGAAGTTCACGGGCACGATCTACGAGATCCTGTCGGCGCCAGTGTCGTACCTCGAGATCGTGCTCGCGTACGTGGGCGCGGCCGCGACCAAGTCCATCCTGCTCGGGCTCATCATCCTGGCCACCGCCTCGTTCTTCGTGCCGGTGCGCATCGAGCATCCGTTCCTGATGGTCGGGTTCCTGGTGCTGATTTCCTGCACCTTCAGCCTCTTCGGCTTCATCATCGGCATCTGGGCCAAGGGCTTCGAGAACCTGCAGTTCATCCCCATGCTCATCGTCACGCCGCTCACCTTCCTGGGCGGCGCATTCTATTCGATCGACATGCTGCCGCCGGCCTGGCGCACGTTCAGCCTGTTCAACCCGGTGGTGTATCTCATCAGCGGCTTTCGCTGGAGCTTCTACGGCACGTCCGACGTGAGTGTGCAGACGAGCCTCGCGATGACGCTCGGGTTCTTCGTGGCGTGCCTCGCCGTGGTCGCGTGGATCTTCAAGACGGGCTATCGACTCAAGAACTGAAGGCCCAAGGTGTCCGCAGGCAGGCGGCGATAACGTTACGGCAACTGTTATCCACCATCACCCGGCTACATTCGCTGGACTTCACCGTCGCCTGGGGGTGTAGTCCCCTCCCGAGGGGCGAGAGGTCGCCCGAGCAGGGCACCCACAAGAACATGAGCATTCGCATCACTCGAGTGACCGCAGCCCTTGCGGCCGTCACGCTGACCGCCGTGGGGCTCACGGCGTGTTCGCAGAGTCAGGCCCCGGCGGCGACCGCCTCCGCCGCCTCTCAGACGCCGTTCCAGCCTGATGCCAGCATCCAGGACCTCATGGTGAACGTGGTCGACCACAATGCAGACATCTTGTGGGAGTCCGTGGCCGTCATCAGCAGTGAGAAGGGCATCGAGGAGCGCATGCCCCGCACCGACGAGGAATGGGCGGCGGTCCGATCCGCGGCGGTGACCCTCGCGGAGGCCACCAACCTCCTCATGATCCCCGGACGCAAGGTCGCTCACGCGGGCAAGGTGCTGCAGGATTCGGACGTCGAGGGCATCCTCAGCGCCGAGCAGATCCAGGCGCTGATCGATGCAGATCACCCGCAATTCGCCTCCAAGGCCATTGCGCTTCACGCCGCGGCGCTGGCGGCGCTCGAGGCGATCGACGCGAAGGATCACAACAAGCTCTCGGACGTCGGTGGCGCCATCGACGAAGCCTGCGAGCAGTGCCATACCACCTACTGGTACCCGAACCAGCCGAACCCCGCCCAGGCCATCGGCACGGCCAGCACGCAATAGCACGGCGGGCGACGCGCCCGCTTGATATGGTTGCCGCCTCGAGGCCCGGTGTCGGGCCACCGGCCGGCTACGAGGTGCGCACCATGGCACAAGACAATCTGCGGGAGCTGCTGGCGCAGCTCCACACGCGCTTGGGTGACGCCAAGTCGCTCGATCCCGAATCCCGCAAGCTGCTGACGACGCTCTCACAGGATATCGAGCGGGCGCTCGGCCGCGCGAGCGAGGATACCGCCCCCGCGCGCACCCGCCTGGAAAGCGCGGCGGTGCGCCTCGAACTGGAGCATCCGGCGCTCGCGATCGTCGTGCGACAGATCATCGACGCGCTCAGCAAGGCCGGAATCTGAGACCTGCC
>JBDZVF010000565.1:0-332 GCA_040255575.1 Pseudomonadota bacterium
GCAGGGCATCGGGATCGAAACCGATCTCGTGGTCCAGGCACCGGACGCGGCGATTCTCGCGGCGCTCGCTGCGCGCCCGAACGCCAGAGGCGCGAACACCGGTACAGGTCTCACGTTCACCGGCAACCCGACGACCGGCACGTCGATGAGCGGCGAGGGAACGACGTTCCCGACTACGACCACGACTACGACCACGACCACGACGGTCACGCCGAGTGGCACGAGCAGAACGCCGGGCAACATCGTGGGCAGCACGACCAACTCTCTCGGGAACACCACCAACTCTCTCGGGAACACCACCAACTCTCTCGGGAACACCACCAACTCTCTCG
>JBDZVF010000565.1:432-3468 GCA_040255575.1 Pseudomonadota bacterium
GGAACACCACCAACTCCCTAGGGAACACGACCAACTCCCTCGGGAACACAACCACCTCCATTGGCAACACGACCACGTCCCCCGGCGACACGACGGGCACGCCGACCACGAATCCAACCACCGGAGTCGATGCCAGCACGACGTCCACCGTCACCGGCAGCGGCCTGCTCGTGTTCGACGCCCGGCGCGATCTCACGCCATTCCGCTTCGGCGATCAGCCGGGCTTCCTGCTGAATCCGTCCCTGAAGGCGTATGACGCAAGGAAGGTCGGCACCATCCAGGGGCAGGTCAGCCTCACGCAACTCACCATCAGCACCGGCACAGGCCGGCCAGACCTGCAGGTCACCGCCGAGAAGCTGAACGACGACTCCACGCGACGCATCGAGGTCGCCAGCGCGCCGATCACAGCGGATGGCCTCTTCACTCTGTACCCGTTGCCGCTGGATGACTCAGCGAACACGACGACATACGACCTCGTCATCCACGGGCCTGCGATCCAGACGGTGATCATCCGCGAGGTGCCGGTGACCCAAGGCGCGCCGAGCACCGGCAGCAGCGCGGCACTCGGAACCATCACCCTCGCGCCCGCGGAGTCCTATGCGGCCAATGTTCCGGCGAGCACGCCTGTTTCCCCGCGAGGGGCCCGCGTCGGCTTCTATCAAACATTGCCGGATGACACGGCACCGTATCTCATCGAACAGCAGCCAATCGATCCCGTGAGCGGAGAACTCGCGACGAACGTGATGCTCTCGAGCGCGACGACTGTCGCCTTCGGCACCTTCGGTACCTCGTTCACGCTTACTTCAGCGGCACCACAGGAAGGCGCGTCACGATACTCGGTGTCCGCACTCTCACCCTTCTTCGAAAACGGCGCGTTTTCGAACGCGCTGCTTGCACCACCCGCAACGCCGACGGACGTCGCAGCCTTCACTGTTCCTGATGCGCAGATTCCATCCACTGCGGCATCGGGCACCATCGCAACGCAGGTCAGCGCCGCCACGCCGGGCAAGTACAACGAGGGCGCCTTACTCGTCACTCACAACGGCGCGGTCATCACCAGCGTGCCGTTGGACGCTGCACTCGCTGGTTCCGCCACGGCAGCAACGGTGAATGTCACAGGCGTTCCGGCGAGCAGCGGAACCACCTTCGATCGCGGGCTCTATTATCTGGAGGCCTGGGCCTGGAACTCCGCCGATCCGAAAGGCACGTTCACCCGGCAAGCGGTGAGCACTCCCGTGGATCTGCGCTCCACGCTCACTGCAAACGCCAGCGTTACAATCAACTAGCACTACGCTGCCGCCTCGTCCGCACCGATAGGCGTGACCTGCGTGACGTCGGTGTGCGAGCTCACTTCCTGCGGGCGACCAGCGTTCCAGAGAATAGCGACGCCCGTGATCGCGGACAGTACCGACGCCGCGAACACCGCGATCTTGGAGGCTGCGAACGCCGCCGGTTCCGCAAAGGCCTGAGCGGCGATGAAGAGCGACATCGTAAAGCCGATTCCGGCCAGCGCACCCGCGCCAACGAGCTGGCGCCAGGAGTATTCGTTCGGCTTGATGGCCCACCCCATGCGTACCGCGAGCACGCACGCGAGCACCAGCCCCACGGGCTTGCCGATGAACAATCCACAGACGATGGCGAGCATGAGCGGCTCGTGCCCGGCGAGCACATCGGCGCTGAGCTCGACGCCTGCGTTGGCAAGCGCGAAGAGCGGCAGCACGGCGTAGCTCGAACGCGGCGCCACCCGCCGCAGGAGCCGAGCGGCCGGGGATTCCAGGCGATCGTGAATCGCATCGAGCGCACGCATCGTCGGCAAGGAAGGGCCGTGTCGCAGAACTTCCCCTTCGTGTTCCCCCTCGGCCTCGAAGATGGTGTTCGCCTGAGTCATGAGCGCATTCAGGTTCGGTGGCGGCCGGGTCGGAATCAAGAGCGCGAGCAACACACCAGTAAGCGTGGCGTGCAATCCGCCTTCGTGAATGAAGAACCAGAGCACGACACCCAGCGACAGATATGGCGTGAGCCGATAGACATGTGCCCGATTGAGGAACACGAGCGCGCCCACGACCAACACCGCCCCGCCGAGATACACGAGATCGAGCGTCCCGGAGTAAAACACCGCCACGACACCAATCGCGCCAATGTCGTCGACGATCGCCGCGGCGGTCAGAAAGATGCGCAGCTCGACCGGCACCCGCCGGCCCATCATCACGATGAGCGCTACGGCGAACGCCGTATCGGTCGCCATCGGCACGCCCCACCCATGAGACCATTCGCCGGATGGGATGAGCAGTGAATAAAGCAGCGCCGGAACGACCATGCCGCCAATCGCGGCCACGACCGGCAACGCCGCGGTTCGTCGGCTCGCGAGATGCCCCACCGTGAACTCGCGCTTGATCTCGAGCCCCACCACGAGGAAAAAGACAGTGAGCAACCCGTCATTGATCCAGTGGATCACCGGGAGCAGGAAGCTCACCTCGCCAAACGTGAGCCCCCATCTCTGCTCCCAGAACGCGGTGAACGCCGGCCCCCACGCGGAGTTCGTCAGCATCACGGCAAGCACCGAGGCGATGAGCAGCAGCAGCCCCGCGGAGGGCGCCCACGCCGCGAAGTCGAGCGCCGCCGAGCGCACCCGATGGCCGAGCGAGCCGAGCATCACGTCCGCGAAAGAGCTTTCGTCCCACGGGCCGTCGTAGCGGCGGCCGTTGATGAAAAAGGTGGGCGTGTAGCGCACGCCGCTCGCCTGTGCGCTCCTCATGTCCGCTTCCACTTTCTCACGCGCACGACGGGAAGCTTCCTGCGCCTCCGTCGGTGTTTCGCTCGACATGCCGAGCTCGTTTGCGACGGCGGCGAGATCTACTTCGGTTAGAGCGGGCGAGCGCGTCATCAGCGACACGTGCACCTTCCAGAATTTCCGCGGGTCGCGCGCGTGCTCGGCAAGCTCCGCCGCGCGGCGCGCGAGGCTGCTGCCCGTGATCGGGCGATGACGGAACACATAGCGCAAGCGGTCACCGAGCTGATCTCGCACCTGAGAGATGC
>JBDZVF010000062.1:0-18964 GCA_040255575.1 Pseudomonadota bacterium
TCGCTGACGGGCGGGATCTGGCCGCTAGCGAGTTCGACGCGGTTGCCGGGCGACACTGCGCGAAGGCGCGTCACCTCTCGCTGGACGGCCTCGATCGCGGCGTCGATGTCGGCCTCTGTGGTCCCGCGTCCGAAGCTGAAGCGCAGAGAGCTCTGCGCCAGCTGCGTGCTTCGCCCCAGAGCCCGGAGCACGTAGGAAGGGTCGCCCGAGGCCGAGCTACAGGCCGAACCCGTGGTCACCGCCAACGAATCGAGCGCGGTGACGAGGCTCTCCCCCTCCACCCCTTCGAAGGACACGTTGAGAATCCCGGGCAATCTCGGCGCAGCCTCGCCATTGAGATACACGCCCTTCAGGCGGCTGAGCCCGTGCCAGAGCCGCTCCCGCAACCGGGCGAGCCGGGCCGGCTCGGTCGCAAGAAGCTTCGCTGCAAGCTCGCACGCCGCGCCGAACCCAACGATCTGGTGCGTGGGAAGCGTGCCGGGCCGCAGGCCGCGCTCCTGCCCGCCACCGTACGTGACCGGCTTCAATCGCGCGCGAATGTCCGGGCGCACGTACAGCGCGCCGATTCCCTTGGGCCCATAGATCTTGTGGGCGGTGAACGCGAGCAGGTCGACAGGCAATGCGCTCATGTCCACGGGCAGCTTGCCCACGGACTGCGCGGCATCCACGTGAAACGGAATCTTGCGCTCCCGGCACAGCGCGCCGATCGCCTCGATGTCCTGGATCACGCCGATTTCGTTGTTCGCGTGCATGATCGACACGAGCACGGTGTCGGGGCGCAGCGCTGCTCGAATGCTTTCAGGCTGAACGCGCCCGGAAGCATCCGGCGCGACGTACGTGACCGCGAAACCTTCGCGCTCGAGCTCCCTGCAGGGGTCGAGCACCGCCTTGTGCTCGATCTTCGAGGTCACGATGTGGCGCGTCTTGCCCACGCTCGCACGGGCGATGCCGAGCAACGCGAGGTTGTTCGATTCGGTAGCGCCGGATGTGAAGACAATGTCCTCCGGCGAGGCATGAATGAGTGCTGCGACCTGCCTGCGCGCTGCTTCGACACGCGCCTGCGCGCGCCGCCCGAAAAGATGCGTCACGGCCGAAGGATTGCCGAAATCGGCCTCTTCGCCGAGCGCCGCGCTCATCGCGCGCGCCACTTCTGGCGCGACGGGTGTCGTCGCCGCGTAGTCGAGATAGATCGGCGCGCTCACGAGGCCTTGCCGTGAGCGCGATCGCTCGCCAACGGCGGCGCCGTGCTGGCGCCTGACCCGGTCGCCACAGCTTTCGCGTCCGACGCAGGAGCCGCTGCAGCCGCGGCCGCGTCGGGAGCCGCAGCCGCATCGGCAGCCACAGCTGCATCGGCAGCCCCAGGCGCATCGGCAGCCACAGCCGCATCAGCAGCCACAGCCGCATCGCCAGCCCCAGGCGCATCGGCAGCCCCAGGCGCATCGCCAGCCCCAGGCGCATCGGCAGCCACAGCCGCATCCGCCGCCGCCTTCGCGCTCGTTGCGCCACCGGCCGGCTGGGCAGCGACATTCCCACTCCCCGCCCGTCGTCGCCGCTTCTGAATCGAGGTCAGGAAGCCGCGCAGAATGTTCACCTCGTTCTCATCGAGCTCCGCGCGCTGCAGGAAGCGGCGGATGCGGCTCATCAGGTTCGTGCCACTCTGCGTGCGATCCCGGAACCCGACCTCTTCCATCACCTGCGCAAGATGCGCATACATCCGCTCCATCTCCACAGGCGTTGCGAGCGGCGCCGAACGCAGATCGGGCACCACCGGCTCCTCCATCGCCCGAAACAGCTCGTAGGCGACCAGCTGCACGGCCATCGCGATATTCAGCGACAGATACTCAGGATTCGCAGGGATGCGAATGAGCGCATGCGCGGCCTCGAGATGCTCATTCAGAAGCCCCGTGCGCTCCGCGCCGAACAACACGGCCGCCGGCGCGCTCCGTGCCTCCAATACGAGACGTTGGGCGGCAGCGCGCACGTCCAGCATGCGAAAGTTCTGGTCCCGATCGCGCGAGGTCGTAGCGGCAACGTAGCCGCAGTCCGCCAGCGCCTCCTCCACGGTATCGACGACGCGCGCGGCGGCGAGGAGATCGTCGGCGCCTGAGGCCCGGGCGGTCGCTTCCGGATGGGGAAACTGCTTCGGTCTCACGAGCCACAGCTCGCGCAACGCCATGTTCTTCATGGCGCGCGCGACAGCGCCGATATTGCCGGGATGCGAAGGCTCGACGAGAACGATTCGGATAGGCAGTGATGTCATCTGGTAGGCTAGCGTGCTTTGCGGCAGGTACGCCTCGCGCGCTCGTTCGAGCGCAGCCGCGTGCTGCCGCCAGTTCTTTACGAATCCCGGAAGCTTAAATGTCTGCCCACGCGCTGCTCAACATTGCGGTTCGCGCCGCTCGCAATGCCGGTGAAATCATCGTCCGGAGCATGAATCGGCTCGAAAGCCTGCAGATCACCTCGAAGGGCCGCAACGACTTCGTCACCGAGGTCGACCGCGCGGCGGAGGCCGAGATCATCGGCCACATCCGCAAGCACTACCCGAAGCATTCGTTCCTCGCCGAGGAAAGCGGCGAGATCGCGGGCGGCGACACCGAAACCGTCTGGATCATCGACCCGCTCGACGGCACCACCAATTTCCTGCACGGCTTCCCGGTGTTCTCCGTTTCCATCGCCTGCCAGATTCGCGGCCGGCTCGAGCATGCCGTGGTGTACGACCCGATGCGGCAGGAGATCTTCACGGCCTCGCGCGGCAGCGGCGCGCAGCTCGACAATCACCGCATTCGCGTGAGCAAGCAGCGCGGCCTCGAGGGCGCGCTCATCGGCACCGGCTTCCCCTATCGCGCCAACATGCAGCACATGGACGCCTACCTCGGCATGATGCGCGCCGTGATGGAGCACACCTCCGGCATTCGCCGCCCCGGCTCGGCCGCGCTCGACCTCGCTTATGTCGCAGCGGGCCGCACCGATGCGTTCTGGGAGATTGGCCTCAAGCCCTGGGATACGGCCGCCGGAACGCTGCTCATCCAGGAGGCCGGTGGCCGCGTCGGCACGCTGACGGGCGCAACGTATACACAAGGCGGCAACATCATCGCGGGGTCGCCAAAACCATACGAGGCACTGGTGGAATTGCTCGCTCCACACGTCACCGAGCGACTGAGAGACGCGTAGAGACGGCCAGCGGCGGAAAGCCTTCTCGCTTCCGCTTCGAGGCCTGTAGTAGAGTCCCGCGCAAATTTGAATCGCGGGGTCTCCAGATGAGCAAGCGTGGACTCTTCGCCACCATCCCGATTTCGGAGCTGGCGCTCGACAAGTCAGGGACCCAACTCAACCGCACGCTCGGTGCCGGCGCGCTCATCGCGATCGGCATCGGCGGCATCATCGGCACGGGCATCTTCGTTCTCACCGGCCTCGCCGCCGCCCAGCATGCGGGCCCCGCCATTCCCGTTTCCTTCATCATCGCGGCACTGGGCTGCGTGTTCGCGGGCCTCTGCTACGCGGAGTTCGCGTCGATGGTGCCGGTCTCCGGCAGCGCTTACGCCTATAGCTATGCCACGCTCGGCGAGTTCGTCGCGTGGTTCGTGGGCTGGAACCTGGTGCTCGAGTACATGCTCGCCGCCGCGACGGTAGCGGTGGGCTGGTCGAGATATTTCATCAAGCTGCTGGATGAGCTGCACGTCCAGCTGCCCGCCGCGCTGGTCTCGGCGCCGTTCACGGGCGAGGTCGGCAATGCATTCAACCTCAGCGGGGCGTTCGTCAACGCGCCGGCGATTTTCATTGCGGCGCTGGCCACCACGATCTGCTACATCGGCATCCGGCAATCGGCGGCGTTCAACGGCTTCGTCGTCGTCGTCAAGGTCGCCATCGTCGTGGCCGTCATCGTGTTCGGCGCGTTTTTCATCAGCCCCGCCAACTGGCACCCGTACATTCCGGAGAACACCGGCACCTTCGGCGAGTTCGGCATTTCGGGCATCCTGCGGGCCTCGGGCATCATCTTCTTCGCGTACATCGGTTTCGATGCCGTTTCCACAGCGGCGCAGGAAGCCAAGAACCCCCAGCGGGACATGCCGATCGGCATTCTCGGCAGCCTCATCATCTGCACGATCCTCTACATCCTCATGTCGGCGGTGCTGACGGGGCTCGTGCCGTATCCGCAGCTGAATGACGCCGCGCCGGTCGTGGTCGCCCTCAAGGCGCATCCGCAGCTGGAGTGGCTCAACATCTGGGTGATCGTCGGGGCGCTTGCCGGTCTCACCTCGGTGATCCTGGTGATGATCCTCGCGCAGGCGCGCATCTTCCTCACGATGGCCCAGCACGGCCTGCTGCCGCCGGCGTTCGCGAAGGTGCATCCTGAGCACCGCACGCCGCACGTGTCGACAGTGGTCACCGGTCTTTTCGCGATCGTGGCGGCGGGCCTCCTGCCCATCAACGTGCTGAGCGAGATGGTGTCCATCGGCACGCTGATCGCGTTCATCGTGGTGTGCATCGGCGTGCTGGTGTTGCGCTACAAGCGCCCGGACCTGCCGCGCCCGTTCCGCGTGAAGGGCATCTGGTTCGTGAGCGTGATGGGCGTGATCTTCTGCGGGATCATGGCCGCGACGCTCGACAAGCTCACGTGGGTGCGGCTCGTGGCGTGGACGATCATCGGGGTGATCGTGTACTTCGGTTACGGCTACAGCCGCAGCCACCTGCGCCGGGGCGAGTTGAAGAGCGACGTGCGCACAGACGCGGGCTGATTGCTCGGGCTCACCGCTCGGCTGACCACTCGGGCTGACCGCTCGGGCTGATCGCCCCGGCTGGTCGCGCGGACTATCGAGCGGCCAGCGGCGTCGAGCGATCACCAGCCACTGGCGCCCCCGGCCCGGGCAGCATTCGCCGCCCCTCCTCCATCAGTCGTCGGCCTTCGACTTGTTCGAGTCGAGCAGCCGGCGCAGGCGGATGTTGATCATCTCCACGGCCACCGAAAACGCCATCGCGAAGTAGAGATAGCCCTTCGGGATCTCGAAGTGCGCCCCCTCAGCGATCAGCGCCACGCCGATCAGGATCAGGAACGACAGCGCCAGGATCTTGATGGTGGGATGATGATCGACGAAGGTCGCGATGGCTCCCGACACCACCATCATCACGAGGATCGCCACGACCACCGCCGCGACCATCACCGGCAGGTCGTTGGCCAGCCCCACCGCGGTGAACACCGAATCCAGCGAAAACACGATATCGATGATGCCGATCTGCGCGACCGTCATGAAGAAGCTCGAGAAGACGCGCGCCTTGCGGTGCTCGGTCGCCCCCTCGAGCGTGTGATGGATCTCCAGCACGCTCTTGGCGAGCAGGAACAGCCCGCCGAGGAACAGGATGAGATCCCGCCCCGACACCGCCTGCGACCCGATGTGGAACCACGGATTGACCAGGCGCGTGAGCCACACGATGGAGAACAGCAGCGCCACGCGCGTGAGCATGGCGAAGGCGAGGCCTCCGATGCGGGCGGATTTGCGCTGCTCGTGAGGCAGGCGCCCCACGAGGATCGAAATGAAGATGATGTTGTCGATGCCGAGAACGATCTCGAGCAGCGACAGCGTAACGAACGCCAGCCACGCATGAGGGTCCGTCAACAGTGCCATCATGCGCGGCGCGCTCCAGCGAAAACGTCAGGGCAGGTGATCGACGGGCGACTTCTTCACGGTCGGGAACACATGCTCGGCCGTCAGTCCGAAATCCAGTGCCACGGACGAGGAGATGTAGATCGACGAATACGTGCCCGCGAGGATGCCGATCAGCAGCGCTTCCGAGAATCCGCGCAGCACCGGACCGCCGAAGAACAGCAGCGCCAGGACCACGATGGAGGTGACGACTTTCGTCATGATGGTTCGCGAGAGCGTCTGGTTGATCGCCTGATCGAGCACCACCGCGGGCGGCAGGCGCCGGCTCTTCTCGAAGCGCTCGCGGATTCGGTCGAACACGACGACGGTGTCGTTCAGCGAGTAGCCGATGACGGCGAGCACGGCCGCGACCACGGCGAGGTCGAAGGGCGTCTGGGTGATCGAGAAGACGCCGAGCACCAGGATCGGGTCGTGCATGACCGCGAGGATGGCGCCGGCGGACAGCCGCCACGTGTGAAAGCGGAAGATCAGGTAGATAAAGATGCCGATGAGCGTGGCGATGAGCGCCTGGATGGCGCTGTTGCGCAGCTCATCACCCACCTGCGCGCCCACGATGTCGGGCGGATGAATGACCACGTTCGGGTCGAGTGGGACCAGCGCCTTGCTGATGCGCTCCTTCACTTCCTCGCTGGACTCGGGATTCTCCTTCTCCGCCTGCAGGCGGATCGCGATGTCGCGCGAGGAACCGAACGTCTGTACCTGCGGCTCATGGAACTGCGCGGCCGCCAGCGCCTCGCGCACTTTCTCGGCGTCCATCGGGCCGGAGAACGTGACCTCCACACTGACGCCGCCCGTGAAGTCGAGCGCCAGGTTCAGGCCCCGCAGGTAGAACGAGGCGAAGCAGATGACCATCAGAACCGCGGACAGCGTGTACCACACCTTGCGGGTGGCCATGAACGGGAAGTTCGTGGGCTTGTGAAAAAATTCCACGCGGGATTGCCTCTGAGCCTCTAGATGGGAAGGCGGGTGAGCCTGCGCTTGCCGCCATACATGAGCGTGACCAGCGCGCGGCTGCCCATGAGCGCCGTGAACATCGACGTGGCGATACCGAGAACCAGCACGACGGCGAAGTTCTGGATCGGGCCTCTGCCCAGCACGTAGAGCACGAGACCCGCGATGGCCGTCGTGACGTTCGAGTCCAGAATCGCCGAGAACGCCTTCTCGAAGCCGGCTTTGATGGCCGCCTGCGGCGACACGCCCAGCCGCAACTCCTCACGGATGCGTTCGTAGATCAGCACGTTCGCGTCCACCGCCATACCGACGGTGAGGATGATGCCGGCGATGCCTGGCAACGAGAGCTGCGTCCCCATCGCCGAGAGCAGGGCCGAGAGCAGCACCACGTTCGAGAGCAGCACGAGGTCTGCCACTATGCCGAACACCTTGTAGTACACGATCATGAACACGAACGTGCCGGCCATGCCGATGACGAGCGCCCAGATACCGTGCTGGATATTTTCCGCACCGACGCTCGGGCCGACGACGCGTTCTTCGACCACGTAGATCGGCGCCGCCAGCGAGCCAGCACGCAGCAGGAGCGCAAGCTCGCGCGCTTCGCTCTGGCGCAACCCGGTAATGTTGAACTGCGGGCCGAAGACACCCTTGATCGTCGCGGCGCTGATGACTTCCTGCGTCGTGACTTCGCGCATGGCTGGCTTGCCATCCGCCTGCAGCACGGGCTTGCCGTCGACGATGATCGGCTCGCGGCTCTTCTCGATGAACACGACGGCCATGAGGCGGCCGACGTTCGCGCTCGTGGTCTTGAACATCTCATCGCCACCGCGCGTGTCCAGCTTGATGGCGACCGCCGGGCCCTCTTGCGAGGTAGTGCTGCGCGCGTCCGTGAGGTTCTCGCCGGTCACGATGACGTCGCGCTTCAGCAGAATCGGCGCACCGCTGCCTCGCTCCGTGTACAGCTTGGAGCCGATGGGCGCGCGGCCACGGGCTTTCGCCTCGTACGCATTGTTCTGCATGTCCACGAGGCGCCACTCGAGCGTCGCGACCTTGCCGAGGATGTCTTTC
Organism: Pseudomonadota bacterium; assembly: GCA_040255575.1. GTDB lineage: Bacteria > Pseudomonadota > Gammaproteobacteria > Steroidobacterales > Steroidobacteraceae > JADGHX01. The sequence continues at coordinate 7,680 of JBDZVF010000062.1, forward strand.
ACCTCGGCGGAGTTCTGCACACCGGCGAGCTGCACGTTGATGCGGTCCGTGCCCTGCCGCTGCACGATCGGCTCGGCGACGCCGAGCTCGTTCACGCGATTGCGGATGGTCTCGATGTTCTTGGTGATCGCGTAGTCCGTGCGCTCGCGGATCTGCTTCTCCGACAGCACACCCTGCACGGCGGGCCCCGAGGCGAGGCTCAGCGTCTCGAGCTGAAAGTCGGTGATCGTCTTCATCAGCTCGTCACGCACGGCGGCAGCATCGGCTCCGGCCGGGAGCAGCACGCGCACGGCATTGTTCGTCTTGCTGTCGTCGAGGGCGACCTGCACCACATCGGAGAAAGGGATCTTCGCGGCCTGCAGGGCGCGACGGATGGACTGCTCGTAGCTGTCCAGCACCTGAGCGACCGCGCCGGCGGTATCCACCTGATACAGCAGGTTGAGGCCGCCACGCAGGTCGAGGCCCAGCGGCATGGGCTTCAGGCCGAGCTTGCCGAAGATGGCCGGCGCGCGCGTGATGAAGGACAGCGCCGTCGCATAGTCCTTCGAGAACTGCTCGTTCCCCATCACGGCATCGCGCGCGCGCAACTGATCGGGCACGTTCGCGAACTGGATGGTGAGACGCTCCTTCTCGTTCAGCGTCTTGTCGTACGGGATCTTCTGATCGGTGAGGAACTTCTCGATGTCCGCCTCGGCCTGCGCCGTGATCTCGGCGCGATCCTTGCGCGCGAACTGCAGCGCGGGCGCCTCACCGAACACGTTTGGCAGCGCGAGGATCACCGCCAGCAGCAGGACGACTCCGACGAGAATGTATTTCCAGCGCGCGTACTCGAGCATGACTCAGGTGCTTTTCAGTGTGCCCTTGGGCATGAGTGAGGTGATCTGGAACTTCTGCACCTTGATCTGCACGTTCGGCGCAATTTCCAGGGTCACGAAGGCTTCGCCCACTTCGACGATCTTGCCGAGGATGCCGCCGCTCGTGACGACCTCGTCGCCCGTGGCGAGCTTCCCGACCATCGCCTGGTGCTCCTTCGCCTTCTTCTGCTGCGGGCGGATGAGCAGGAAATAGAAGATGGCGATGAATACCACCATCATCAGGATCGGGGCGATGCCGCCACCGGGTGCGGCTCCTCCGGCGCTCTGCGCCATCGCTTCGGGAATCAGACCATTCATGACTTCACCTTGTATCCGACCCGGGGGCCCGGGCGCGAAGGGGCGGCATTATGCCACAGGGTTTTGCAGGCTCTGCCTCCGGCTGAGGTAATCGGCCGCGAACGCCGCAAGCCGGCCCTCCGCGATAGCGGCCCGGAGCGAGCGCATGAGATCCAGGTAGAAATGCAGGTTGTGGAGGGTATTCAGCCTCGACCCCAGGATCTCATTGCAACGGTCGAGATGGCGGAGGTACGCGCGGGAGTAGTTGCGGCAGGTGTAACAGGCGCAGGCCGGGTCGAGCGGCCCGAGATCGCTCTGGTGGACGCTGTTCCTTATGTTCACCACGCCGGCCGAGGTGAAGAGATGCCCGTTTCGCGCATGTCGCGTGGGGATCACGCAATCGAACATATCCATGCCCCGCACCACCGCCTGCACGATGTCCTCGGGCTTGCCCACGCCCATGAGGTAGCGGGGCCGGTCCTCCGGCATGTGGGGAATCACGGTTTCCAGCACCCGCAGACGCTCCTCTTCTGTTTCGCCCACGGCGAGCCCGCCGAGCGCAAAACCCGGGAAATCCTGCTTCAGCAGCGTTTCGAGCGAGGCGAGCCGCAGGTTCGTATACATGCCGCCCTGGACGATGCCGAAGAGCCCCCCGGGCGGCTCGCTGCGCCAGGTTTCGCCGCTCGGCTCGCGGAATGCCGGCCGGGCCCGCGCGGCGCTCGCGAGCGCGTCGAGGCCGGCTCCGTAGTAATGCACATGACTCCTCTGCGCCCACCGCATGGATCGCTCCATCGATGCGCGCGCCTCGGCTTCGGTCGCCGGATAGGGCGTGCAGTCGTCGAGCGCCATCGCGATATCGGAGCGCAGCTTCAACTGCACGTTCATCGAATCTTCCGGCGTGAGCCGCACCGCGGAGCCATCGATGGGCGAACGGAACCGAACGCCCTCTTCCGTGATCTTTCGCAGGCTGCGCAGGCTGAACACCTGGAAGCCGCCCGAGTCGGTGAGGATGGGGCGACGCCAGTTCATGAAGCCGTGCAGGCCACCGTGCGCATCGATGATGTCGGCGCCCGGCCGCAGCATCAGATGGAATGTGTTGCCCAGGATGATGTGCGCGCCGAGGCTGTCGAGCTCTTCAGGCGTCATGGCTTTCACGCTCCCGTACGTGCCTACGGGCATGAAAGCCGGCGTTTCCACGATGCCGTGTGCCAGCGTGAGGCGGCCGAGGCGCGCGGCGCCGTCGGTCGCGACGATGTCGAGTGTCGGCCTCATGATCTTTCGGGGGTGACGAACATGGCGTCACCGTAGCTGAAAAAGCGGTACTTCTGGCGCACGGCGTGCGCGTACGCGGCCAGCACCTTTTCCCGGCCAGCGAAGGCGCTCACGAGCATCAGCAGTGTGGATTCGGGCAGATGGAAGTTCGTCAGCAGCGCGTCGACGACGCGGAAGCGGAAGCCCGGGGAGATAAAGAGACGGGTGTCGCCCGTGAAGGGCCGCAGTGGAGTCGAGGGCGCGGGCACGGCGAGTGCGGCGGACTCGAGCGCGCGTGCCACAGTAGTGCCGATGGACACGACTCTGCCGCCACCCGCTCGCGTGCGCTCGATCGCCTCGCATGTTTCCTCGCCGACCGACACCCACTCCGCGTGCATCACGTGCGATTCGAGATCGTCAGTGCGTACGGGCTGAAAAGTGCCCGCGCCCACGTGTAGCGTGACGAACGCGCGGTTCACTCCTCGCGCTTCGATCCTGCGCATCAGCCCATCGTCGAAATGCAGACTCGCCGTCGGCGCGGCGACCGCTCCGGCATGCCGGGCGAAGATGCTCTGATAGCGCTGCTTGTCGGCGGCATCAGGCGTTCTGTGAATGTAGGGCGGCAGCGGCACTTCGCCCCACTGCTCGAAAAAATCCAGCGTCGGCACCGGCAGAGCGACTTTCCATAAATCGTCCTCCTTCGAGACCACGCGCACCGGCCCGCCCTCCGTCGCGATCTCGAGCTCTTCCCGAATGGCTTTGCTCGCACGCAGCTGGACCAGCGCCTGCCGCTCGCCGATCGGCCGCTCGAGGAAAATTTCCACGCGCCCGCCCGAAGGCTTGAAGCCCACCAGCCGCGCCGCCACCACGCGCGTGTCGTTGAAGACGAGGAGGTCGCCTTCCCGCAGCAGCTCCGGCAGATCGCGGATCGAGCGATCCGCCAGCGCGCCCGTGGCACCCTCGAGCGTGAGCAACCGGCTCGCCGATCGCTCGGCAAGCGGGGTCTGGGCGATCAGCTCTTCGGGAAGCTCGTAGGCAAAGTCAGCGCGGCGCACCCGCGCATGTTACATGGCCACGTCGCCAGAGGTGGCAAAGGCACGTGACTGGCGTCGATCGGGCACCGTCACCTGAATGTCCTGCGTCTTGTGATCCCGCATCACGCGCAGCGTGACCTGCTCCCCCGGCTGGTACGAGTTCAGGATTCGCGTGATGTGCGAGCCGCTCGTCGGCTCCCGCCCGTCGATCGCGACGATCACGTCGCCATCCTGCAGCTTGTAGGTATCGCGCTTTGGCGCGCGCACCACGAGCACGCCCTTGCTGGTGCCGAAGTAACGGCCCAGCTGCGGCGTGAGCGTCGTGACCTCGAGACCGGCGAGGTCGCTGTTGAGGAAGTTGTAATTGAAGTTGAAGGCGCCGGGCCGTTCGGGCGCCGGCGCATTCGGCGCGTTCGGTGGGAACGGCGGCGCGAACACGAACGCGTTGGTGATGCGCCGGGGCGTGACCTCGAAATCCTTCGCCTTGCCGTCGCGGAGCACTTGGACCTTCAGCTTCGCATCGGGATCCTTGCGGTGGCTGCCGCGAAAGGCTTGCAGCTCACTCACCACTTTGCGAGCGGCTCCGCCGGGCGCGTCGCTCTTCACATCTTTGCCGTTCACCATGACGATGACGTCGCCCGCGCGAATGCCGGCTTCTTCCGCCGGACCGCCGGGGCTCACGTCGCGCACTCGCGCGCCGCCGGTGCTCCTGGGGTCGAGATCCACGCCGATCACCGGGCCGCGGGAGACGCTGATTGCGTTGTCGCCCACGAGCGCAAAGTTTTCCATGGCCTCACTGGCGCGCTCCGCCGCGATGGCGGCGATTTCAGCGGCGGCGCGATTCATGCGCTCCTGTGCGTCGTGCAACCGCCGCTCGATGTCGGCGCGGTCGGCTGCGGAACGCGTCGCGATGTCGGCGCGCTCGTCCGTGGCGCGATTCCAGCGCTCCTGCGCGTCTTCCATGCGTTCCTGCGCGCCGCGCATGCGTGCGTCGGCTTCGCCGGGCGTCAGCGCCGCCACGGGTGAGGAGCTCATCGCCAACGTTGCGCCGAGCATCAGCGCCGCGGCGCCCGCGTGGATTACGCCATCGCGAACACCGCGATGGCCGACAATACAAGTGTTCACAGCGTTACCTCTCATCGCACCTCTCGCACTCCGGGGCGCTTTCATCACGAGCCACCGGCGACCAGCGCTTCCGCGTAGCGCACCTGGGCGAGCGAGCTCACGAGGCGCGCCCGCTCCTGTTGAAGCACTTTCAGTTGGGCGGCAGTCGCACCGTGCAGGCGCTGGTCCGTCAATGCGTCATCGAACCAGGCAATGCGGTCCTCGAGACCCGTCACGGTGAGGCGCGGGCCCGCACGCACCAACGCGGGCTCCGTCGGCTGGCGGGCGAGCCACTCACGCGCCGCGCGCGCCCGCTCGAAGGGATCGTCGGCAGTGGCGCTCGCCTCCGCCGCTTGGCTCGACGCCACGCCGCCCACGCGCGGTCCGGTCGCTTGGCTCGACGCAACGCCATCCGGTTGCGAGGAATCGGCAGGCGCGTTGCCGGGAGCCACTGCCGCTGTCGCCGGGCCGCTCACTGCCGGGCCCAGATCATCGTTCGCCGGCACCGCGCGGTTCGTTCCCAGCAGCGCCATCGCGGCGACGAACGCGGTCAGGCCCGCGGCTGCGGCGGCATAAGGCCAGGTGACCCACTGACGTCCGGGCACCGACCGTTCGCGGCTCCGCCGACGAAACTCGGCGAAGTCGTAGGGTGGGGCCGCCTCGGCGGGCAGTTCACGAAGCGTCCGAGCGATATCCCCCACGGCCGGTGGCCGGGGCGGTTGCGAGAAATGATTCACGTGGGGGCGCATGGCTGACCCTCCGTCTGCGGTTCGTACCACTCGCGCAGGCGCGCGTGCGCACGCGCGAGCTGGGACTTCGAAAAACTGACCGTGCGGCCAAACTGCCGCGCGATTTCCTCGTGGGAATACCCTTCCACGTCGTAGAGCCACACCACGGCCCGCGCGGTGGGCGAGAGCGTTGCGAGCGCTCGTTCCAGGTCCATCTGGTCGGACCAGCGGTCCGGTAGCGCGATTCTCAGGACGTTCTCGGGCTGGCGGGGCCCGCCAGACCGATCGACTACGTGGTCCTCGCAGCGCTCGAGCGCGAGGCGCGCGCGATGCCAGGGTGACCGCAGGTACATGAGGCAGCGGGTGACTGCCACCTGCCGCACCCATGCGCCGAGCGGCGCCTCGCCCCGGAAGGAGTCGAGCCGCTCGAACACGGTCATCATCGTGTCCTGGAACAGGTCCTCGGCGAGCGCCCGGTTGGCCACGATGCGGCGGATCAGCCCGTGCACGGCCGGGGCCAGGAGCTCGTAGATGCGCGCCTGGGCCGCCTCATCCCCGCACCGGGCCTTCTGCACGGTGGTCTCGGGAACTGCGATTTCGGTCAGGCGGCTCACGAGGGGTTTAGATGCAGCTCGCGTCGGGAGGGTCGCAAATTTGCCCACCTGGCCCGGCGGGCCCTCTATACTCCCCCGCCCACGCCCGGGTGGTGGAACTGGTAGACACAGCAGACTCAAAATCTGCCGGCCGCAAGGCCATGCGAGTTCGATTCTCGCCCTGGGCACCACCTTGCGCGAGCCCTGGGCAGAACGCCTCGACGAAGATGAATTTCTGCAGTAACTGCGGCAGCCGAGTCGCACTCCGTGTTCCGCCCGGCGACCACCTGCCCCGCTTCATGTGCGAGCACTGCGGGACTATCCACTATCAGAATCCCCGCGTCGTCGTGGGGTGCGTGCCCGAGCACGAGGGCCGCATCCTCATCTGCAAGCGGGCGATCGAGCCGCGGCTCGGTTACTGGACCATCCCGGCGGGCTTCCTGGAGAACGGCGAGTCGCTGGAGCACGGCGCCGCGCGCGAGTGCCAGGAAGAGGCGCTGGCGGATGTGGAGATCGGATCCCTGCTCGGGCTCGTGAGCATCGTGGGCGCGAACCAGGTTCATGCGTTCTTCCGGGCGAAGCTGCGGGCGCCGACGTTCGGCGCCGGCCCTGAGAGCCTCGAGGTGAAGCTGGTGACGCCGGGGGACATTCCGTGGCAGGACATCGCCTTCCCCAGCACGACCTTCGCGCTCGAGAAGTTCCTGGAAGACCGGGCAGCGGGGCGCGAGGACTATCATCTGACCACGCTCGATCGGCGCAGGCCCGACGGGTCGCGCGGCGGCGGCACCTGAGCCCGCGCGGCGGCGGCACCGACGCCGAGTGTTGGTTGCTCGCAGGGATACGCGCTTGATTCTCGTGAGTGCAACCGCAGTAATTCTGGGCGCGGTTATTTAGTAATTTCAGGGGCGTATTTCGCGCGCCTGACAGGGGCGTGGCACAATGCGCCGCCCCGCCCGTGAGGCCGGTGGGCTACCCCCTCAAGGAATCCGCATGACGTTTGTCGTTACCGAACAATGCATCAAGTGCAAGCATATGGACTGCGTGGAAGTCTGCCCGGTGGACTGCTTCCACGAGGGTCCGAATTTCCTCGTCATCGATCCGGATGAATGCATCGACTGTACGTTGTGCGAGCCGGAGTGTCCGGTCGAGGCGATCTTTTCCGAAGAGGAGCTGCCGGCCGGGCAGGAGCAGTTCAAGCCCCTGAACGCGGAGCTTGCCAAGAAGTGGCCGGTGATCACCGAGAAGAAGCCGGAACCGCCGGATGCCAAGGAGTGGCAGGGCGTGCCGGACAAGCTGAAGTATCTCGAACGCTGAAGCGGCCGGCGCGGGTCACCTGAAGCGGGCCCGCCGCCCGCAAGCGCGTGTCCCCGAAGCTGCACCAGAAAGCGAAAGGCCCGGGTGTCGACCACCCAGGCCTTCCATCAACCTTTGGCTCACCTTGTGAGCGTCAGCCTCTGCTGCTTTGAGCGTCAGCCCCTGCCGCTGCTCTTAAGGTGGGCCGCCAGCTGTGCCGGGGGCAGATAGCCCGGCAGCATCTCGCCGTTTTCCAGCACGATCGCCGGGGTGCCGTGCACGCCGACGTCTTCACCGAGCTGGTATTCGCGCGCGACGGGGGTATTGGAGCAGTTCTTGGGCTTGCTGATCTGTTCGCCGCGCTTGGCGCGCGTCATCGCCTCGCCCCGATTGGCCGCGCACCAGACCGCTTCGGCCTTCTCCCAGGACTCGGTGTCCGGGCCGGAGCGCGGGAAGAAGAGGTAACGCACCTTGATGCCGAGGCGGTTGTAGTCCGCGATCTGGCTGTGGAGCTTGCGGCAGTAGGTGCAGTCCACGTCCGTGAACACGGAAATGGTGTACTTCGGATCCTTCGGCGAGAACACGACCATCTGCGACTCCGGCACCGAGGCGAGGAGCTTGGTGCGCTCGGCGCGGCGGGTGTTCTCGGTCAGGTTCCTGTCGTTCGAGAGGTCGTACATGTCCCCGGCAATGGCGTATTTGCCATCGGAGGAGATGTAGGCGATCTCGGTGCCACGAGCGAGCTCGTACACACCCGGGATCGGCGAGGCGCGCAGCTCTTCGGGCTTGGCACCCCCGGGAATCTTCGCGGCGATGGCGGCGCGCGGATCCTTGTCCGCAGCGGTCGTGGTCGCGGCAGTCGAACCGGTTGCCTTGTCGGCAGCGGTCACGGCGATCGCGGACGTAGCGCTGACGAGACCGAGAACCAGGATCCAGGCGCGGGGTGACATGGAGGCTTCCTCACCAAACCGACGAAAACGGTTTGCAGTCTAGCAGATGACAACGGGGGCTCCACGGCTGAGGTTCCCGTTCGTCGGCACGAAGAGACAAGACGTACACGGAATGGTCGCCGTGCCCGACCGACCGGCACGCCGCTGAAAAGCTTCAGCAGCGTTACAGTCTCGCGTCAGCCGCGTGGATGGTGCTGCGAGTGAAGCTCTTTCATGCGCTCACGCGCCACGTGGGTGTAAATCTGCGTGGTGGAGAGATCGCTATGACCGAGCAGCATCTGCACGACGCGCAGGTCCGCCCCGTGGTTGAGCAGATGAGTCGCGAACGCATGGCGCAGTGTGTGCGGCGAGAGCTCTTTGTTCACGCCGGCCTTGCGCGCGTAGCGCTTGATGATGTGCCAGAACGCCTGGCGGGTCATGCGATCGCCGCGGCGGGTCGGGAAGAGATAATCCGTCTGGCGCTCGAGCAGGATTTCCGCGCGCGGTCCGCGCGAGAACTCGCCGAGCCAGCGCACGGCTTCCTCGCCGAGCGGGATGAGCCGCTCGCGATTGCCCTTGCCGAGAATGCGGATGACGCCCTGGTTCAGGTTGACCTGACCGGCGCGCAGGTTCACGAGCTCCGAGACGCGCAGGCCCGTGGCGTACAGCACCTCGAGCATGCAGCGGTCGCGGTTGCCGAGCGGATCGTTCACCGCCGGCGCGGCGAGCAGCGATTCGACCTCCTCTTCCGTGAGGCTCTTCGGCAGCGAGCGGCCGATCTTCGGCATCGCGATCTGCGCGGTCGGATCTTCATTGATCTGGTTCTCCCGCAGCAGGTAGCGGAAGAAGCGGCGGAAGCTCGAAAGCTGGCGCGCGGTGGAACGCGGGCGCGCGCCAGCGTGGACGCGGTAGGCGATGAAATCCTGCAGATCCGAGCGCGTCGTCTTCATGATCGGCAGGCCGCGCTCGGCGAGCCAGCGGCATAATGCCGTCAGGTCCGCGCGATAAGCGGCAAGCGTGTTGGATGACAGGCCACGCTCCATCCAGACGGCATCCAGGAAGCGCGAAACGACCGGATCGGTCGAATCGGCGCTGCCGGAGGAAGTGGGCGGGGCGGCCAGGGCTGCGTGTTTGGACAAGACGAACTCGCTCCAAATATAGAGAGCGACTGCAGTATGTGGAGACGACCTTGGCGGTGTGCGTGATGATCTTCACAGACGCACGGAAGCATTAACATAAAGAGAACCAGTTCACACCCCGCGAACGCGGCCTTTGTAGATAGAACCAGGCATGACCGAACCGCATCCCCACCCACGTCCTGTGACCTCAGCGCCACATCGCTTCGTCGCGCACCTCGTCTACGGAATTTACACGTACTGCATGTTCCTCGTGCTCGGGCTCACTGCGCTCTTCGGCATGCTGCTACCCGGCCTGAGGCGACGACGCAGCGTCGCGCGGTTCATGTCGCGGTTGCTGCTTCTTTTTACAGGCATGCCGCTGGTCGTGAAAAACCCGGAGCGCATTCCCGCCGGCCAATGCGTAGTCGTCGCCAACCACGCGAGCTATCTCGACGGCGTGGTGATGACCGCGGCGCTGCCGCCCCGATTTGGATTCGTGATCAAACGCGAGATGGCGACCGTACCGCTCGCCGGCGCGCTGCTACGACGCCTGGGCTCGGAGTTCGTCGAACGCTTCAATCGCCACCGCGGCGGCGCCGACGCGCGCCGCGTGCTGCGCACAGCGGTGAACGGCAACTCGCTGGTGTTCTTCCCTGAAGGTACGTTCGGCGCGCGCCCCGGCCTCGGCAAGTTCCACGCCGGCGCCTTCACGATCGCCGCACACGCGCGCTGCCCCGTAGTCCCCGCAGTCGTCCGCGGCACCCGACGCGCCTTCCCCCCACGCAAAGCGTGGCCTTACCCAGCCCGCATCGAGATAGAGTTCCTCGACCCCATCGTCGCGCAAGAAGAATCCCCCGACGCCATGGCCCTGGAACTGCGCGACCGCGCCCGCTCCGCAATCCTCGAAGAGCTCCGAGAACCCGACCTCACCGCAGAACGCGCCGCCGCCTGACCGCCCGACCTCGACACCATCAACTGCCCTGGCCGACTCCGACCCGCTCTTCCAGGCCTCAAGCTGCATGAACGCCACCCACCTCAAGGCGGTGGCTCGCTCGAAGGCAACCCCGGCGGGGGCTTCCAATGTCGGGAACATTGGAAGAGCGAGCATGGAGCCTTGAGCGTCCCCCGCCGGGGTTGCCTTCGAGCGAGCCGCCGCCCCCGCAAGCCCCACCTCGTTCATGCCAGCCTCGCAAGCGCCAAGCGCTCCCGCGAGCCTCCGCATCCCGCAAGCATCAGCACCCGCGGACATCGGCCAGCAGGCACCAAAACACAAGCTCCAAACACACGTTCCAAGCAAGCGCCTCACACCCTCCCAGCAAGCCGCCTACATGTTCCGCCGGTACTGCCCCCCCACGTCATACAGCGCGTGAGAAATCTGCCCAAGCGAACAAACCTTCACCGACTCCATCAACTCCCCAAACACATTCCCCCCCGAGCCCGCCACCCGCTGAAGCCGCGCCAGCGCCTCCCCCGACTCCGCAGCATGCCGCGCCTGAAACGCCCGCACAGCATTCACCTGCGCCTGCTTCTCCTCCTCAGTGGAGCGAATCAACGCCGCCCCCGCAATCTCCTCACTCGAATCGCCATCCGACAAGAACGTATTCACCCCGACAATCGGCAAACTCCCGTCGTGCTTCTTCGTCTCGTAGTACAGCGACTCCTCCTGAATCTTCCCGCGCTGATACATCGTCTCCATCGCGCCGAGCACCCCACCGCGCTCCGATATCGACTCGAACTCCTGATAGACCGCCTCTTCCACGAGATCCGTCAGATACTCGATCGCAAACGACCCCTGCCACGGATTCTGCGTCTTGTTCAACCCCAGCTCGCGATTGATGACGAGCTGAATAGCCACCGCCCGCCGCACACTCTCTTCCGTGGGCGTAGTGAGCGCCTCGTCATAAGCATTCGTATGCAGGCTGTTGCAGTTGTCGAAGAGCGCGTAGAGCGCCTGAAGCGTGGTGCGAATATCGTTGAACGAGATCTCCCTCGCATGCAGGCTGCGCCCTGAAGTCTGGATGTGATACTTCAGCATCTGACTGCGCGGCCCCGCCCCATATCGCTCGCGCATCGCACGCGCCCAC
>JBDZVF010000566.1:0-3458 GCA_040255575.1 Pseudomonadota bacterium
AATGGTCTCGGCCTTCGGGCCGATGAACACGAAGCCGCTCTTCTCGACGCGCTCGGCGAAATCCGCGTTCTCCGAGAGGAAGCCGTAGCCGGGGTGGATGCCCACCGAGTCCGTGACTTCCGCAGCGCTGATGATCGCCGGCATGTTGAGGTAGCTCTGCGCGGAGGGCGGCGGCCCGATGCAGACGGACTCGTCTGCGAGCAGCACGTGCTTCAGGCTGTAGTCGGCCGTGGAGTGCACGGCCACCGTGCGAATGCCCAGCTCACGGCACGCGCGCAGGATCCGCAGCGCAATCTCGCCACGATTGGCGATGATGATCTTCTCGAGCATGGCCACGTTATTCGACTACGAACAGCGGCTGGCCGAACTCAACGGGATCGCCGTTGCGGGCCATGATCGATGTGACGCGGCCGGCCTTGTCCGACTCGATCTGGTTCATCATCTTCATCGCTTCGATGATGCAGAGCGTCTGGCCGACCTTCACCTCGTCACCGATTTCAACGAACGCCTTGGCGCCCGGCGAGGGCGAGGCATAGAAAGTGCCCACCATCGGGGCGGTGACCACGTGCTCGTTGGCCCGCGGGCGGGCGGCGGCAGTCGCTTCGGCGGCCAGGGCGGCGGCAGCGGGTGCGGACGCAGCGCCCTGCGCAGGTGCCGCAACGGGCGCGGCCATCGGCATTGCATAAGTCGGCAGGGCGTGAGCGGCCGCGGCGCCGGTGGGCATGCGGCTGATGCGAACGGCCTCCTCGCCTTCTTTGATCTCGATCTCAGCGATGCCCGACTCCTCGAGCAGCTCGATCAGTTTCTTGATTTTTCGGATGTCCATGCGAGGAGATCTCCCCAGGATTCTTTAAGTTCGACGTGGGATCAGGACGGACGCGACAACCGCTCGAGCGCGGCGCGCACGGCCAGCTCGTAGCCGAGGGCGCCGAGGCCCAGCACGCAGCCGACGGCAATGTCCGTGAAATAGGAATGCTTGCGAAAAGGCTCGCGAGCATGGGTGTTCGACAGATGCACTTCGATGAACGGCAGCTTCACACCCACCAGCGCGTCGCGCAGCGCCACGCTCGTGTGGGTGAAGGCGCCGGGGTTGAAGATGGCGAAGGCTGTGCCGTCCTGCCCGGCCTTGTGGATCCGGGCGATGAGCTCGTGCTCCGCATTGCTCTGGAAGGCCTCGAGCTCGTGCCCGCCTTCCTTCGCCACGGCCGCGGCCCGTTGCTCGATGGCGGCCAGCGTGGCCGCGCCGTACACGGCGGGCTCGCGGGTGCCGAGCAGATTCAGGTTGGGGCCATTGAGCAGTAGCAGGCGCGCCACGGGCGTTGTCGGTCCTCATTCGATCGAAGGGTGCTCGCGGCGGGCAGCGAACCGGCGCGAAGTGCGCAGGAATGTACCTTAATCCGCGTCAATTGGAATACTTTCCGTGCGGATTTGGCGACGTTTGTCTCTTTGGAGCGGGCGTGGGGGGTTGCTCGGCCGCCCGCGCGCGGGGGTGTGCCTCGCATCCGCCGGGAGGTGGCGGGATGGCTGGCCCTCGGCCGCAAATGCCGGGTCGGTAGAGCGCTCGGGCTGCCGGCGGCGCTTCCCGGGCCGGCGACTGTGCCGAATGGCCGGCTGGGTGATAACCGAGCTCCGCCCTCAGCCCCCGGCGTGATCGTGGCCTTCGGTACCGGCTTCGTCGCGGTCCCGGCTGGGGTCGGCGGCCAGGTCACGCAGTTTATCCGCGATCTGGCGCCGTGCGTCCGCCAGCGAGAGCCGGTCCGCGTCCACATCCCTCACGCGGTCGAGAATCACGGTCGCTTGTTCGGGGTGCAGCTCGCCGACCTTCAGGGTGACGATGCGTCCCCGGCCGTCCACGAACACCGAGAACGGCAGCACGAGCGAGGCCACGCCAAACTTCGCGGCCGCGTCATACCCCGCCTGCTCACCCATGAGCACGGGGTACTCGATGCCGATCTCGTTCGCGAACTCGAGCACGGCCTGCTGCTCGTCGATGGCGATGCCGATCACTTCCAGCTTGTCCGCCGCGCGCTCCTTGCGAAGCGCGTTCAGCAGCGGGATCTCCTCCCGGCATGGCCCGCACCAGGTAGCCCAGAAGTTCACGATGAGGGGCTGCCCCTTCCAGCTGAGGAGGCTGCGGGGCGTGCCGCTGCGGTCGGGCAGAGTGACGTCGGGCAGGGTTTCCGGAACCGTTGGTGAGGGCGCGCCCGATTCCTTGCTGATCTGCCCCGGTGCCTCCGGCCGCACCGTAGCCGGCTCCGCGGCGGGCGTGATGGAACTGCGTTCGTTCAGGGCACGCTGAGCGATGAAGCCGCCCGCGGCCGCGATCGCAACGACGAGAACAATAACGACGGGTCGATTCACGAGGACGTCGAGTCTCCGAATGCCTTGCGCAGGACGGACGTGAACTCGCCCGCCTTCATGTAGCCCACGACGCGGTAGGGGCGCTGTTCCGTGCCCGTCGCGTCATAGAACGCGATTGTGGGGGGACCGAGAATGCCGAGGTGCTGGAGCAAAGCCTGATCGAGATCGTCATTCCGGGTGACGTCCGCTCGCAGCAGAATCGTGTTGCTGAGCGCCGCCTGCACACCCGCGTCTGTGAAGGTGTACTTCTCCATCTCTTTGCAGGACACGCACCAGTCCGCGTAGAAATCGAGCATCACGGTCTTCCCGGCGGCGCTCGCCGCGGCGACGCGCGCCTGCAGATCCGCAACGGATTTGATCGTCTCGAATGCCAGGCCGGATTCGCCCCTCGTCTCGCCCGCCGGCGTGCTACCGCCCGTCGCAGCCATTCGCAGCGAACCCAGCGGCTGCAGGGGATCGGTGCCACCCGACGCAACGCCGATCAGCAGTAGGATGCCGTACACGACCGCAATCAACCCGGGCGCCCGGACGGCCGCCGGAGCGGGCCCGCCATCCCGCGCTTTGAGCGAGAACACCCAGTAGCCGCCGATCACCGCAAGGGCTGACCACAGCAGCATTGCCAGGGAAGGCGCCAGCAGCGGCTGGAGGAAATAGATCGCTACGCCGAGGAACAGCACGCCGAACAGCGATTTCACCGTGTCCATCCACGGCCCGACTTTCGGCAGCAGCGAGCCGGCGGATGCGCCAACGAGCAGCAGGGGCACGCCCATGCCGAGGCCGGTGGCGTAGAGCGCGCCCGCGCCGCGGCCAATCTGCCCTGTCTGGCTGATCACGGACAGTGCGGCGATGAGCGCGGGCGCGACGCACGCGGTCACCACCAGCGCGGACAGCGCACCCATGATGAATGTGCCGACGTAGGTGCCGGACTTTTGCTGGTTGCTGACGTTGGTCAGGCGGGTTTGCAGGGCACTGGGGAGTTGCAGCGTGTAGGCGCCGAACATGGCGAATGCCAACGCGACGAACAGCAACGCGAACAGGATGATGATCCACGGCTGCTGGAAGAACGCTTGCGGCGCCTGCTTGAAGGCCAGCACGAA
>JBDZVF010000567.1:0-3454 GCA_040255575.1 Pseudomonadota bacterium
GTGATACTCGCGCAGGAATGCGTCAATCCCGCTGCCGCTCGGCTTCGCGCCGCGCACGGCGTTCACCAGCGCGAGCGCGCGGCGTTGCACCGCTTCACGCCGTTCCGGCGGCAGCCGCGCGAGATCCGCGAGGTTTCGTACTACTTCGGTTTCCGGAGCGAGATACCGCCCGTTGATTGCCGCGCCGACGTGCGTGTCGAGCGAAGCGCCATCCGCCACAACGAATTGGAAGCTCATAGGGCGCGTAGTCTATGACGAACGCGCCGCTTCCATCTCCAGTGCTTGAGCGTTTTCTTCACCGAGATAGCTTCGGATGAGCTTGCGCATCAAATAGAGCAAGGGGATCAGGGCGATCGCCGCCGACATCTTGTAGAGGTAATTGACGGTACCCACCGCGAGGAACTGGGAGACCGGCCACTTCTGCGGCCCGACGACGAAGGCGATGTAGAGAACGAGGAAGCTGTCCAGGATCTGAGACACTGCAGTAGAGCCCGTCGCGCGCAGCCAGACGTACCGCTCGCCCGTGATCCGCCGAATGCGATGGAAGATCGCGACGTCCACCAGCTGCCCGATCAGAAAGGCCGTGAGCGAGCCGCCGATGGTCCAGAGCCCCTGCCCGAAGATCTGTGCATAGGCGTTCTGAACATCCGGCACGCCCAGGGCCTGGTTCGCGCTGACCCAGAAATCCGCCGGCGCGAGCCCGATCGAGACATAAGCGGTCAGGAAGGCGTAAGCGATGAACACCGCCGCCGTCCACGAAATGAAGCGGACGCCCCGGACCCCGAAGTATTCGTTGATCGTGTCGGTCAGGATGAAGACGAACGGCCAGAGCAGCACGCCCGTGGTGAAGGTGAGCGTCCCCTCGATGCCGAGCAGTTGCCAGTGAAACGGTCGCAGCCCGACCGTGGCTTCGAGGGAAAAGATTTTCACGCCCACGAACTCGGCCATGATGGCGTTCGCGAGGAAGAAGCCGAAGAGGACCATGAACAGTCGCCCGGCCTTGTTATCGATGAAGCCCAAGTTTTTCGACCCCCCGGTAGGATTCTCGTGTGCCTGATAGCCGTGCGCCGATCGAGGCCCTGTGGAGACCGCCCTCAACCGCCGCCGGCAAGGCGCCGTGCACCGCCTGTGCAGCGCGGCGTGAGTATAATTCAGCGCATGAAAACCTCTCTTTTGAATCGACTCACCGCCGAGCTCGAATCCCTCAAAGAGCAAGGCCTCTACAAATCCGAACGCGTCCTCACGAGTGCCCAGGGCGGCACCGTACGAACCGGCGATCGCGAAGTGATCAACCTCTGCGCGAACAACTACCTGGGGCTTGCCAACCACCCGTCCGTGCGCGAGGCGGCCCACCGCGCCCTCGACCGCTACGGGTACGGCATGGCGTCGGTGCGCTTCATCTGCGGCACGCAGACGGTGCACAAGCAACTCGAGGAGAAGGTGAGCCGCTTCCTCGGCATGGAAGACACCATCCTCTACTCGTCCTGCTTCGACGCGAACGGCGGGTTGTTCGAGACGCTGCTCGGGGAGGAAGACGCGGTCATTTCCGATGCGCTCAACCACGCCAGCATCATCGACGGTATCCGCCTGTGCAAGGCGCAGCGCCTGCGATACGCCAACAGTGACCTCAACGAGCTCGAGGATTGCCTCAAACAGGCGGCCGGCGCCCGCACGCGGCTCATCGCCACCGACGGCGTGTTCTCGATGGATGGCTTCATCGCCAGGCTGAAAGGCATCTGCGAGCTAGCGGAAAAATACGACGCGCTCGTCATGGTAGATGACTCGCACGCCACCGGCTTCATGGGCGCCCGAGGTCGTGGCACTCATGAACACTGCGGCGTGATGGATCGGGTGGATATCCTGACGGGAACGTTCGGCAAGGCGTTGGGCGGCGGCAGCGGCGGATATATCTCCGCCCGCAAGCCCATCATCGAGTGGCTGCGTCAGCGGTCCCGCCCTTACCTCTTCTCCAACAGCATTCCGCCCGCGGTCGCCGCCGTCAGCCTGCGCGTGCTGGACATGCTGGAGACCACGACCGAGCTGCGCGAAAAGCTGTTCGAGAATGCACGCTACTTCCGCACGGGCCTCGAGAGGGCCGGGTTCGACTTGAAACCGGGCGAGCATCCGATCATTCCGGTGATGCTCGGGGATGCGGCGCTCGCCGGGCGCATGGCGAATCGGTTGCTGGAGATGGGCGTGTACGTCATCGGGTTCTCGTTCCCGGTCGTGCCGAAGGGGCAGGCGCGCATCCGCACGCAGATGTCGGCGGCGCTCACACAGCAGCAGCTGGACCGCGCGCTCGATGCGTTCACCACGGCCGGCCGCGAGCTCGGCGTCACGCAGGGCTCACGATGAAAGCGCTGGTCAAGAAAGAAGCCGCGCCGGGCATCTGGATGATGGATGTTCCGGAGCCGAAGGTCGGCCCCAACGATGTGCTCATCAAGATCAGCAAGACGGCGATCTGCGGCACCGACATGCACATCTACAAGTGGGATGAGTGGGCGCAGAAGACCATTCCCGTTCCCATGGCGGTGGGGCACGAGTACTGCGGCAGGATCGTGGAAATCGGCAGCGAGGTGCGCGGCTTCAGCGTCGGCGATCGAGTGTCTGGCGAGGGGCACATCACGTGCGGGTACTGCCGCAACTGTCGCGCGGGGCGCCGGCACCTGTGTCGGAACACTGTTGGCGTCGGGGTGAATCGGCCGGGTGCTTTCGCGGAGTATCTGTCGATACCGGCGTTCAACGCGTTCAAGCTGAACGATGCGATTCGGGACGATATCGCTGCGATCCTGGATCCGTTCGGCAATGCCACGCACACCGCCCTCGCCTTCAACATGGTGGGGGAAGATGTGCTCATCACCGGCGCGGGGCCCATCGGGATCATGGCCGTGGCGATCGCGCGGTTCGTTGGCGCGCGGCACGTCGTCATCACGGATGTGAATGACTATCGGCTCGGGCTGGCAATGAAGATGGGGGCAACGCGCGCCATCAACGTCACGCGCGAGTCGCTCGATGCCACGATGAAAGGTTTGGGGATGCAGGAAGGGTTCGACGTCGCGCTCGAGATGTCAGGCAATGCCGGCGCCTTCCGCGAGCTGCTTCGCACGATGCATCACGGGGGCAGCGTGGCGATTCTTGGGATTCCGCCTGGCGAGACCGCCATCGACTGGAACGAGGTGATCTTCAAGGGGCTCACGCTCAAGGGGATCTACGGGCGCGAGATGTTCGAGACCTGGTACAAGATGGCGAGTCTGCTGCAAAGCGGGCTCAACATTGACCCGATCATCACGCATCACTTCGGGGTGCGGGAGTTCGAGAAGGGATTCGAGACGATGGGGTCGGGGAAGTCGGGGAAGGTGATTCTCGACTGGGCAGGTGTCTGAGAAGAAGCCCTCAATCGCCGGGGCGGCTCAGAGCGCTCTAGGTTACCGCCGGCGCCCGCTGCTGAACCGCC
>JBDZVF010000063.1:0-18863 GCA_040255575.1 Pseudomonadota bacterium
AGGCTGTTCTGATGCGGGTACCCCTCGAGGTACCCGCAAAGCCGCTCTTCTCTCAGATCCAATAGACGAAGATGAAGAGGCCGAGCCACACCACGTCGACGAAGTGCCAGTACCAGGCGACGGCTTCGAACGCGAAGTGACGCTCCGGGGTGAAATGCCCCCTGAGCACCCGGAACCAGATGATCGTCAGCATGATCGCGCCGATCGTCACGTGCAGACCGTGGAAGCCGGTCAGCATGAAGAACGTCGACCCGTAGATGCCCGTGGAGAGGCGCAGACCGAGCTCGTTATAGGCCTCCGCGTACTCGTGGATCTGGAAGTACACGAAGATGAAGCCCAGGAGGAACGTGGCACCGAGGAACAGCTTGAGCATCCCGCGGTGGCCTTCACGCAGCGCGTGGTGAGCGATGGTCACCGTGACCGAGCTCGTGAGCAGGATGGCGGTGTTGATCGCCGGCAGGCCGAACGCCGGGATGACATCGAAGCTGCCATCCGCGTGACCGCCGACGACGCCGGGGCCGTTCGTCGGCCAGGCATTTTCATATCCGGGCCACAGGAGGAGGTTGGTGAAGTACTTCACTCCGTGCCCGCCGAGCCAGGGCACCGACAGCGAGCGGGCATAGAACAGCGCGCCGAAGAACGCCGCGAAGAACATCACCTCCGAGAAGATGAACCACATCATCCCCATGCGGAACGAGCGGTCGACCGCGAGGTTGTAGAGGCCCTTCTGGTTCTCGCCGATGACGGCGCCGAACCAGCGCACGAACATGTAGATGAGGAGTGCCGCCCCGGGCAGGAAGACCCAGCCGCCGCTCCATTCGTTGAGATAGGCGCACGCGCCGATCATCAGCGTGAACAGCGCCACGGAGCCGGTGATCGGCCAGGGGCTGTCGTGTGGGACGTAGTACTTCTCGGTGTAATCGGGCGTGCCGTGCATGGTATTGGCCATAGCTTTCAGTTCCTGGGAATCAGCGAGCCACCACTCGGGTGGTGTCATCATAAAAGGTGTACGCGAGCGTCAGGCGATCCACATAGGGCGGAATCGCGGGGTCGATGACGAACCGCACGGGCAATACCCGCTCTTCGTCTGTCTTGAACTTCTGCGGCGTGAAGCAGAAACACTCGGTCTTGTGGAAATAGGGCGCGGCCTTCGTGGGTGCGATGCCGGGCACGGCCTGCGCCGTGGTGTCGCGGCCGGTGAGGTTCTTCGCGATGAAATCCGCCGTGTAGAGCTGGCCGGGATGCACCTTCATGCTGGCGAGCACCGGCCTGAACTCCCAGTTGCCGTTGCTCGGCAGCTCGGCGAGAAACTCCACCACGATCTCGCGCGTCTCGTCCGGCTTCACGTCGATGACGGACTTCTGCGCGAGGCGGCGCTCGTTGCCGAAGCCCGTGACATCGCACAGCACGTCATAGAGGGGAACGAGCGCGTACCCGAAACCGAACGCGCCGAGGGTGAACAGCAGCAGCCTGATCACCAGTGAACGGTTCGCACGAACGGTTTCGGGGCTCAGCTTCATGGCCACGTCAGTGCTGGCTGCGCAAATACGTGAGGATGATGAAGCCGAAATAGAACGCAGCCGCCACGAGGGCGAGCAGCACCGCCGCGCGTTTCGCGCGGCGGCGCCTTTCCTCTATTTCGTCCGCGGGCACCTGGGCACTCATCTCTTATTAGTGCTCGGCGCCGCGGGCGACGACTTCCGGAGAAGGCGGCACTTCCCACGTGTGGTGCGGCGCCGGTGAGGGCAGCTCCCACTCGAGGCCCTTGGCACCTTCCCAGGCGCGGGCCGGAGCCGGCTCACCGCTCTTCACGCACTTCCAGATGATGTACGGGAAGAGTATCTGCGACAGGCCGAAGCCGAAGGCGCCGATGGAGGAGACCATGTTCCAGTCGGTGAACTGCGTGGCGTAGTCCGGGATACGACGCGGCATGCCGGCGAGACCCAGGAAGTGCTGCGGGAAGAACAGCACGTTCACGAAGATCGTGGAGAGCCAGAAGTGGGTCTTGCCGAGTCGCTCGTCGTACATCTTGCCGGTCCACTTCGGCAGCCAGTAGTAGACGGCTGCGAGGATGCTGAACACGGCGCCCGGCACGATCACGTAGTGGAAGTGCGCCACCACGAAGTACGTGTCGTGGTACTGGTAGTCGGCCGGCACGATCGCGAGCATCAGACCGGAGAAGCCGCCGATGGTGAACAGGAACAGGAACGAGATCGCGAACAGCATCGGCGTTTCGAACGTCAGCGAGCCCTTCCACATCGTCGCCGACCAGTTGAACACCTTCACGCCCGTCGGGATCGCGATGAGCATCGTCGAGAGCATGAAGAAGAGCTGGCCCGCGAGCGGCATGCCCACCGTGAACATGTGGTGGGCCCACACGATGAACGACAGGAACGCGATGGACGCGATGGCGTACACCATCGCCTCGTAGCCGAAGATCGGCTTGCGGGCGAACGTCGGGATGATCTCCGAGATTATGCCGAAGGCCGGCAGGATCAGGATGTACACCTCGGGGTGACCGAAGAACCAGAAGATGTGCTGATACATCACCGGGTCACCCCCGCCAGCCGCCGTGAAGAACGTGGTCTGGAAGAAGTGGTCGGTCAGGAGCATGGTCACCGCGCCCGCGAGCACCGGCATCACGGCGATGAGGAGGTAGGCCGTGATGAGCCAGCTCCACACGAAGAGCGGCATGCGCAGCAGCGTCATGCCCGGCGCGCGCATGTTCATGATCGTCACGATCACGTTGATGGAGCCCAGGATCGAGGAGGCGCCCATGAGGTGGACCGCGAAGATCGACATCGGGAACGCTTCGCTCGTCTGCAGCATGAGCGGCGGATACATCGTCCAGCCGCTCGCGGGGCCGCCGCCCGGCACGAAGAGCGTGCAGAAGAGCAGCGTGAAGGCGAACGGGAGGATCCAGAACGAGAAGTTGTTGAGTCGGGGCAGCGCCATGTCGGGCGCGCCGATCTGCAGCGGGATCTGCCAGTTCGCAAGGCCCGTCCACGCCGGCATCACCGCGCCGAACAGCATGAACAGCGCGTGCATCGTCGTCATCGAGTTGAAGAACTGCGGATCGACGAACTGCAGGCCCGGCTTGAAGAGCTCGGCGCGGATGATCATCGCCATCACTCCGCCGATGAAGAACATCAGGCCGGAGAAGATGAGGTACATCGTCCCGATGTCCTTGTGGTTCGTCGCGAATATCCAGCGGCGCCAGCCGTGCGGCTTGTGCTCGTCGTGTGTGTCGCCGTGCGCTACTGCTTGTGAATCATGAGCCATGATCTTGGATCCTCGAAAAAACTAGTTCAGCCGGCGTTCGCGACAGCGGGGGCCGCGTCGGGCTGCTGGGAAGCCGCCGCCTGCTTCTGGGAAGCGGCGGTGGTCTTCAGCCAGTTCTGGAAGTCATCTTTGGGCAGCGCCTTGACGACGATCGGCATGAACGCGTGGTCGCGGCCGCAGAGCTCGACGCACTGGCCGCGATAGGTGCCGGCCTTGTCCGCGTCGATGTTGAACCAGATCTCGTTGACGTAGCCCGGAATGGCGTCCTTCTTGAGCGCCAGCTCCGGCACCCACCAGGCGTGGATCACGTCGGTGGCCGTGACGAGCAGGCGCACCTTGGTGTCGACGGGGACGACGAGCGGGTTGTCCACGTCGCGCAGGTAGTGCTCGATCTTCGTGACGTCGGTGCCCGAGCCCATGCGCCGGGCGGCATCCGCTTCACGGCTGAGGCGGGAGAAGAACACCACGCCGTTCTCGAGGTAGTCGTACTGCCAGCCCCACTGATAGCCGGTCACCTTGATGGTGATCTCGGTGTTGCGGGTGTCTTCCAGCTCGACGAGCGTGTTCGCGGCCGGCACGGCCATGGCGACCAGGATGGCGACCGGAATCACCGTCCAGATCACCTCCACCTTGGTGTTGTGGACCATGGTGGTGTCGGCGACGGCGCCCTGCGACTTACGGAACTTCAGCATCGAATAGATCATTACGCCGAAGACCACCACGCCAATCACCACGCACACCCAGAAGATGAGCATGTGCAGGCCGTAGATGCGGCGGCTGATGTCGGTGACCCCCTGCGTCATGTTGAGCAGATGCCAGCCGGATTCAGCGTGTGCTGCGGGAGAGAGCGCCGCCATGGAGACAATAGCGGACAAAGTTGCCAGTGCTTTTCGGATCATCATTCCTGTGCCTGCCGGGCGCCGCCAAAGGCACGGCGCGCTGTACCGCTCACAATCGAGCTCAAAATTTCACCCTGCCGGGTATTCACCTGCTTCGCGCGCCTGCCGTCGACTTCAGTTCATGTCGGGGCAAGCGAGGGCGACTCGTTGATGCGCCCGATCAGGCGCGTCAGCCGCTGCGCAAGTCCGCGCCGCTCTTGTTCCGTCAGAAAGCTCCCAACCTCGCATCGACGGCCGTGCGACTCGATGGTCAGACAGCTGGGATGCAGGCGCGAATGAGGGCGCTGCAGTTTAACTCGTGCCCAATGCCGCGGGAACACGACTTCGACGCAATGCGCACGGTCGCGCTGCTCGATGCGCACGTCGGTGTCCGAAACGGTGATGGTTTCGCGGTGATGGCGTCGTTCGAGACTTCGGCGCAGGGCCCACGCGAGCAGCAGCATCTCGAGCCCGGCGAACGGCAGGATGGGCCAGTAGCCCCGGAAAGTCATGATGCCGGCGATGCCGAAGGTGCCAAGGCACACCGTCCCGAAGAACACGAGTGCGCCGCGCGTGCTCAGGGAGCAGTTCGGAACGATCTCGATTCGCTCTTGCAAGCTACTGGCCACGCTGGAAAAAGCACGCCGCTGGCGGAAGGCCGCGATGGTACGGCAGCGCGCCTCAGGAAACTACAGGCGCAATGCTTCTTTTATGCGCCCGACCGCGATTCGGGACAGGCTCGCGCTCGCGGCGCCCGTGGAGCCCTGGAACGGGACGACATCGAGCAGCGGCGCGGGCAGTCGCGCTTCGAGCGTCGCGAGATTCTCGGCCGCACGCTCGAAACGCGGCTGCACGTGATTGCCGATTCAGCCGAGAAAGCTGAGCCCGCGGGCCTCGATGGCCTCGGCGCTGAGCAGGGCGTGATTCAGGCAGCCGAGCCGCAGGCCGACGACGAGAACCACGGGCACGTCGAGCGCGGCCGCGATATCGGCCATCGTCTCGGTCTCGTTGATGGGCGCGTACCAGCCGCCTGCGCCCTCCACGACGACGAGATCCGAGTTGCGCGTCAGCTGCCCGAACGCCTGCACGATGGGCGGCAGGCGGATGCTGACGCCCGCCTGCTCCGCCGCGATGTGCGGCGAGACGGCCAGTTCCAAGCAAAAAGGGTTGATGATCTCGTACGTTGCCGGCACGTTCGCCGCAGCCTTCAGCGCGAGGGCGTCGCCGTTCTGGGGTCCGTCCGGGGTCTGATCCGCGCCGGCCGCGACAGGCTTCATCGCGGCGATCCGGTGCCCTGCCTGAACGAGCCCCCGGATCATCGCGGTCGCCACCACGGTTTTGCCGACCTCGGTATCCGTGCCGGTGATGAAGACGCCGCGGGTACGCGCGATCACGAGCGCCCTCCTTCACTGCGTCGGCGGATTGCCCGGAGGGGGATGTGCACCTCTCCATCGACCACGGAGGCGCCTCGCTTGCCGGCGGAGCCCCAGGCCGCACCGTAGATCACCTCGTAAGTCGCGGGGATCAGCCCGGACCGTCGCGCGGACTCGTACGCGGCTTCCAGGCGCTTGAGTGTGCCGCGGCCGACGAGACCGCGGGGGCGACCTTCCGTGACGTTGTGGGCGCCGATCGTCTTGAGGTCTCGCATGAGTGAAAGCACGTTCTTGTACGTCAGTGTCATCCGGTCCACGTCCAGCACGGGCTCGGTCAGGCCGGCACGCACCAGCGCATCCCCGATGTCGTGCATGTCGATGAAGGTGTTCACGTGGCTGTATCGATCCACGGTCGCCCAGGCGGCCCGGAGCTCCCGAAGCGTGTCGGGACCGAAGGTCGTGAACACGAAAACGCCGTCGGGCTTGAGCACACGACGCACCTCACCGAAGGCGGCATCGAGGTCGCCACACCACTGGAGCATGACGTTGCTGACGGCGATGTCGACGCTGGCGTCCGCGAAGGGCAGCTGTCGCACATCGGCGCAGACGCGCTCGAAGCGGCGGAAGAAGCTCATGTGCCTGCGGGCCTCGCGCAGCATGCCGGGCGCTACGTCCAGCGCCACGACCTCGGCGCGACGGTAGCGGCGCTTCAGCTCGCCCGTCATTCGGCCGGTGCCCGCGCCGAGATCGACCACGACCTGCGGCGACAGCTTGAAGAAATCGAGGCGCTCCAGCAGCTCGTCGCCGACGCGCGCCTGCAGGACGGCGGATTGTTCGTACGCGCCGCTCGCGCGCTCGAAAGACGCGCGCACGCCGGCCTCGTCGAGTCGGGAGGCTTGCGTCGTCTCGATCGGCGGCGATGAAAGAGGCCCCTCGCGGCGTGGAGCGCCGAGGGTCAGGTCGGCTTCGTCAGTCATCCGTGTGCTTCCGCGCCCTTGTGTCCGCCTGCCCGGATGCGAGCGAGTGTCTCGACCAGCGCGTCCACTTGCGACTCCGTATGCGCGGCCGAAAGCGTAACGCGCAGGCGCGCGCTGCCGGCTGGCACGGTCGGTGGGCGAATCGCGACCACCCAGAAACCCGCCTCCCACAGCGCCTTTTGTGCGCCGAGCGCCGCCTCGGGCGTGCCGAGGATCACTGGCTGAATCGGCGTCTCGGACGCACCGAGCGGCAGGTTCAGTTGACGCGCGGCCGTGCGGAAGCGGGCGGTGAGGGCATGCACGCGTTCCCGCCGCCAGGCTTCCTCGTCGATGAGCCGAAGCGCCATGCGAGTGGCGGCAGCGACGGGCTGCGGGAGCGCAGTGGTGTAGATGTAAGTGCGCGCTTTCTGGACGAGCAATTCGATCAGCTCGCTGGAGCCCGCGATGAAGGCGCCGAACGTGCCGCACGCCTTGCCCAGCGTGCCGACGAGCACCGGCACCTCTTGCGAATCCAGCTCGTAATGCTCGAGCGTTCCGCGACCGCGGGCACCCAGCACGCCGATGCCGTGCGCGTCGTCGACAATGAGCCAGGTTTTTTTTCGCACGCAGGCGCGCGCGAGCGAGGGCAGGCGGGCGACATCGCCATCCATGCTGAAGACGCCGTCGGTCGCGAGCACCGTAACGTCGTCTCTGTGCTCGGTGAGCGCGCGCTCGGCCGCGGCGCCGTCGCCATGCGCGTAGCGGCTGAATCGTGCACCGGAGAGCAGGGCGCCATCGATCAGCGAGGCATGATTCAACCGGTCTAGCAGCACGACTTCGCCACGGTCGGCGAGCGCGCAGATCGCCGCGAGGTTCGCCATGTATCCGGTGGAGAAGAGCAGCGCTCGCTCGCGCCCGGTGAACTCGGCGATTTCCGCTTCGAGCGCGGCATGCTCGCGTCCGTGCCCGGTGACGAGATGGGCGGCGCCGCTGCCGACGCCGGTGCGCTCCGCCGCTTCACACATCGCGGCGACGATCTTCGGATGACGGGCGAGGCCGAGATAGTCGTTGCTGCAGAAGTCGACGAGGCGCTGGCCCTCGACCACGACTTCCGCACGGCTCCCGGCAACCGGAAACGATTCGATCGTTCGCTGCCGTCGCCGCAAATGCTGCCGGTCGACCTCGGAGAGTGCCGCTCGCAGCGCTGACGGTTCTCTTTTCACGGCGTGCCGCCAGCGTTCAGCGGGGTGCAGGCCACCCCGTGCGAATAGCGGCGCAGCGCGCTGTGAAAGAGTCTGCTCATGCAAGCGCCACGTCGCGTGGAGGTGCAGGCTCGTGCGGGCTCGGGCATTGAGGGGCGTCCTGCGCGGCTTCGCCTTTCAGGCCGAGGCGGACGAACAGCTTCTGATCGCGCGTGACATCCGGGTTGCCGGTGGTCAGCAGCTTCTCGCCGTAGAACATCGAATTTGCGCCGGCCATGAAGCACAGCGCCTGCAGCTCATCGCTCATCGTTTCGCGGCCGGCGGACAGGCGCACGTACGCACCGGGCATCATGAGCCGCGCGACGGCAATGGTGCGCACGAAGTCGAACGGATCCACCCCTGCCTTGCCGTGCAGCGGCGTGCCCGGGATCTGCACCAGCTGGTTGATCGGCACGCTCTCCGGGTGCACCGGCAGATTCGCGAGCGTCAGCAGCATGTTGGCGCGATCGGTCGTCGTTTCTCCCATGCCCAGGATGCCGCCGCAGCACACCTTCAGGCCGGCGTCGCGCACCGCTTCGAGCGTGTCCAGCCGATCCTGGAACGTGCGCGTCGTGATGACCTTGTCGTAGTACTCCGGCGAGGTGTCGATGTTGTGGTTGTAGTAGTCGAGGCCGGCGTTCTTCAGCTCCACCGCTTGTGACGGCGTGAGCATGCCGAGCGTCGCGCACGTTTCCATGCCGAGCGCGCGCACCTCGCGAATCATCTGCGCGATGGCGGCGATCTGCTTCGGCTTGGGGGAGCGGTACGCGGCGCCCATGCAGAAACGGGTGGCTCCGGCCTCTTTCGCGCGGCGCGCGGATTCGACGACCTGGTTGATCTCCATCAGCGTCTCGCGCTCGAGCCCGGTGTCGTAGCGGACGCTCTGCGAGCAGTAGGCACAGTCCTCAGGGCAGGCGCCGGTCTTGATGGAGAGAAGTGTGCTCATCTGCACCGTGCTCGGCTCGTGGTGCTGCCGGTGCACGCGCTGGGCGTGAAACAGCAGGTCCATGAAGGGCATCGCGAACAGTGCCTCGACCTCCGCAAGTGTCCAGTCGTGGCGAAGGGTGCCGAGCAGGGTGGGGTCCATGCGCATATCTCGTTGTTTGCGTAAGGGATGCACATCCACCTGGCTGGTTTGGGGGGCCATGCTGGACGGCGGGCGAATATTCCCGGCCGCTCTGGCAGATGTCAACGAGAAGGACGCTCGGATGTCGACAATCGAACGGCTTGCGCGCGCGGGCAAAGGGTGGGGACGAGCGATCGGCGCTGCCCTGCTGCCTCCGGTGTGCTGCCTGTGTGGCGCCCCCGGACAGGCGCCAGACCTCGACCTCTGTGACGTGTGCAACACGCTTCTTCCTGTTCTCGACGGCGAAGCGGGGTCGAAGCCCGCCGTCGGGGGCGACACTGTAGTACGAACTTTGTTCCATTTTAAGTACGCGTATCCCGTCGATCACTTCATTCGGGCGCTGAAGTTCCGCGGCGAGCGCGTTTTTGCCCGCGTGCTCGGGGAGTTGCTGGCGCGCGAGCATCGCTCGCGAGGCTGGGCGCTGCCCGAGTGCATCGTGCCCATGCCGCTGCATCCCGGGCGATTGCGCGAGCGTGGCTTCAATCAAGCCCTGGAAATCGCGCGGTTCGCGGCGGCATCGCTGGGCGCGCGCGTTGATTCGCGCTCGCTCGCGCGCAGGATCGCGACGCGTGAACAGAGTGCACTGCCGCTCCAGGCGCGTCGCACGAACGTGCTGGGTGCCTTCGAAGCGATGCGGCCTTTCCCGTACGGGCGCATCGCGTTGCTCGACGATGTGGTGACCACCGGCAGCACGATGCTCGCGGCGGTGCAGGCGCTGAAAGCCGCGGGCGCACGAGAGGTCGAGCTGTGGGCCGTTGCCCGCGTCGAGAAATCAGGCGTAGACGTATTGCAGTAGCACGCCGATGAACACCGAGAGCCCGACGTACTGGTTGTTCTGGAAGGCCCGGAAGCACTTCGCCGGCTCGCGATCCCGAATGAGCCACTGCTGATAGAGGAAGAACACCGCGGCTGCGATGACGCCCGTGAGGTACCAGATGCCAAAGTTCATCGCGCGCCCGACGAGGAGCAACGCGAACAGCATCATCAGCTGCATGATCGCGACGATGAGCTTGTCCATGTCCGCGAAGAGAATCGCGCTGGACTTCACGCCGATCTTGAGGTCGTCGTCGCGGTCCACCATGGCGTAGAGCGTGTCGTAGATGCAGGCCCACACCACCGCGGTCACGAACAGAACCCAGGCCACACGCGGCAGCGTGCCGGAAGCCGCCATGTAGGCCATCGGCACGGCCCATCCGAACGCGAGGCCCAGATAGAACTGCGGCAACGGGAAGAATCGCTTGAGGAAGGGATACGACACGGTGAGCGCCGCGCCGATGAACGCGAGCTTCAAGGTCTGGAAATCGAGCTGCAGCGCCAGGTAGAGCGCCACCGCGGCGAGGCCGAAGAAGAGCAGCAGTGCCTCATGCGGACTCACGCGGCGCGCCGCCAGCGGCCGATCCTTCGTTCGCTTCACGTAGGGGTCGACGTTCCGGTCGGCGAAGTCGTTGATGACGCAGCCGGCAGAGCGCATCACCACGGTGCCAACCAGAAAGATGATGAGGATGCGCGGCTCCGGGCGGCCCGCGCCAGCGATCCACAACGCCCAGAGCTCCGGCCACAGCAGGAGCCAGATGCCCACCGGCTTGTCGAGGCGCATGAGCCGCCCCCACTCCTGGACGCGTCGCGCGAGGCGATGCAGGAACGGTGCTTCGGAAGGCTTCAGGTCGAGAGACAGTTGGTCGACGGCCAAGCGGTGCTACCCCACGCGTCCATAGCGCTCGCCCGCGCCGATCCAGCGGGCCGCGAGCGGCGCGATATTAGCCGGGTACGCGCTCAGCATCAGCTCCGCGGCCTGCTGAACCCGCGGCAACAGATCCGAATCGCGCACCAGGTCTGCCACCCGCAGCTGCGCGAGGCCGGTCTGACGGGTGCCGAGGAGCTCGCCGGGGCCGCGCAGCTCCATGTCGCGGCGGGCAATCTCGAACCCGTCGCTTGTCTCGCGGATCACCTTGAGCCGTTCGCGGGCGAGCTCCGAGAGCGGGCTGCGGTACAGGAGCACGCAGCTGCTCGCCTCGGCCCCGCGCCCCACGCGGCCGCGCAGCTGGTGAAGCTGCGCGAGCCCCATGCGCTCGGCATTCTCGATGACCATGAGCGTGGCGTTGGGGACATCGACGCCTACCTCGATCACCGTGGTCGCGACGAGGAGCTGAATCTTGCCGGCCTTGAAGGCGAGCATCGCCTGATCCTTCTTCGCCGGCGGCATGCGGCCGTGAACGAGGCCCACGCGCACGTCGGGCAGGGCTTCCGCCAGCAATGCGGCGGTGTCTTCCGCTGCCTGCGAGCGCACTTCGTCGGATTCCTCGATGAGCGGGCAAACCCAGTAGACCTGGCGTCCGTCGCGGCAGGCTGCGGTAATCCGCGCGACGACTTCTTCGCGGCGCTCTTCGGGCACGACGACGGTCTTCACGGGCGTGCGGCCGGGGGGCAGCTCGTCGATCACCGAGATGTCGAGGTCGGCATAGGCCGTCATCGCGAGCGTTCGCGGGATCGGCGTGGCCGTCATGATGAGCTGGTGCGGGAAGCGACCCTGCTTGCGTCCCTTTTCCTGCAGGCGCAGCCGCTGCTGCACGCCGAAGCGGTGCTGCTCATCCACGATGATCAGCGCGAGGTTCGAAAAGTCGATGCCCTCCTGAAACAGCGCGTGCGTGCCGACGATGATTCGCACTTCGCCGCTGGCGATGGCGTCCAGCGCGCTCCTGCGCACCTTCGCAGGCTGCGAACCGGAGACGAGCGCCACCGGAAGATGCATGGGATGAAACCATTGACAGAAGTTTCGCCAGTGCTGCTCGGCAAGCAGCTCCGTCGGCGCCATCAGCACGGCCTGCATGCCGGACCCTGCAGCACGCGCCGCTGCGGCCGCGGCGACGATGGTCTTGCCGCACCCGACGTCGCCTTGAACCAGCCGGACCGCCGGTTGATCCCGAAGCAGATCCGCTTCCACTTCCTTCAGCGCGCGCTTCTGGGCGCCGGTGAGCGGGAAGGGGAGCGATTCGATGAAGCGCTTCGCGAGCCGGTCCGGATCGTCGAGCGGCAGCGCGGGTTCCGCGCGGGAGGAGTTCTTCAGCAGCTTCAGGCTGAGGTGATGCGCGAGCAGCTCTTCGAATGCGAGCCGGCGCTGCGCCGGATGCCGGCCGGCCGCAAGCTCTGCGAGCTGCGCTTCGCGCGGGGGGTTGTGCACGTACTCCAGCGCATCTTTCAGCGCGGGGAGGCCGAGCGGATCGAGCACCTCGGCCGGCACCCAGTCCCGCACGCTCGCGCGACTCACTTCGCGCAGCGCTTCGTTCACGAAGGCGCGCAAGCGCCCCTGGGTCAGCCCTTCAGTGCCGGGATAGATCGGGGTAAGGGTTTCCTCGAAGCTGCTGGAGCCGTCGGCGGCAACGCGCCGGTACTCGGGGTGGACGATCTCGATCCCCAGGGGCCCGCGCCGGATCTCGCCGAAGCATCTGAGGCGCGTGCCGCGCGCCAGCGCCTCTTTCTGAGCGCTCGAGAAATGAAAGAAGCGCAGCGTAAGGAAGCCGGATCCGTCGGAGATCCGGCAGAGCAACTGGCGCTGGCGGCGGAACACGACTTCCGCAAGCTGCACTTCGCCTTCAACGGCGACGCGCGTGCCGGGAACGAGCGCGCCGATCGGCACGACCTGAGTGCGATCTTCGTAGCGCAGCGGCAGAACGAAGAGCAGGTCCTGCACCTGATTGACTCCCAACCGCTGCAGCTTCTCGGCGAGCGCCGCGCCGACACCGCGCATGGCGGTGATCGGCCGTTGCTCGGCGTGCGCGTCGCGGTTGAGGGCCGGCTCAGTCAAGGTACAGCACGCATTCGATCTCGACGCGCGCGCCACGCGGCAGCTGCGCCACGCCGATGGCCGCCCGGGCCGGGTAGGGCTGCGAGCAGTACTGCGCCATGATGTCGTTCACCTTGGCGAAGTTCGCAAGATCGGTGAGGAACACGTTGACCTTCACCGCCTTCGCGAGCGACCCGCCCGCCGCCTCGGCCACGGCCTTCAGATTCTCGAACACCTGGCGGATCTCCTTCTCGATGTCGCCGGTGACGAGCTCCATCGTCTTCGGATCGAGCGGAATCTGCCCGGACAGATACACGGTGTTACCCGCGCGCACGGCCTGCGAATACGGGCCGATCGCTTTCGGCGCCTCGTCGGTGTGGATGATTTCGCGGGTCATGGGGCGCTCCTCTCGATGGACTGAAGGCGCGCGATTCTACAAGCTACTTTGGCCGCTCATCGCGCGAATGAGTGTGCCCCGGCGAGTGCGCGGCGATCGAACGCGTCACGCGGAGCACGTCGGGCATGCGCCGGATCATGCGCAGGATGCGCGCGAGGTGCTTGCGATCGTGCACTTTGAGCTCGAACACGAGCTCCGAGGTGTCCGAGTCGCGCTCCTCGACGGAGACGCGATCGATGTTCGTGTCGGTGCTGGAGATTGCCGCAGCCACCGCCGCCAGAACGCCGGTGCGATTCGCCACTTCCACGCGCACTTCCGAGCTGAAGAGCCGGTCCGGCGAGGTCTGCCACGTGACGGGAAGCCACTTCTCCGGGTGCTTGCGGTAGTCCTCGACGTTCACGCAGTTCTCGCGATGGATCACCACGCCGCGTCCCGAAGAAAGGAACGCGAAGATCGGATCGTTCGGAATGGGGAAGCAGCAGCGCGCATAGCTGACAAGCAAGCCTTCCGTGCCGGCGATGGCGAGCGGCGGAGCGGGTTGCGCGGTCGCGCCTTCCTCTGTCGGAGCGGCGGGCAGCAGGCGACGCGCCACTAGCGGCGCAAGGCGTTCGCCGAGACCGATCTTTTCGTAGAGCTCGTCCACGTCCTTCATGCCGAGCTCGCCGATCGCGGAAGCCAGCGACTCGGGCGTGACATCGTCCAGGGACAGGTTGAACTCGCCCAGCGCCTGATTCACGAGTCGTTGGCCGAGGGCAATGGCTTCCGTACGCCGCAGGCTCTTCAGATAGTGCCGAATGGCACCGCGGGCCTTCGCTGTCACAACGAAGTTGACCCACGACGGGTTCGGCATCGCGCCCTTCGCAGTGATGATCTCGACGGTCTGGCCGTTACGCAGAACTGTGCGCAAGGGCGTGAGGCGGCGGTCCACCTTGGCCGCGACACACCGGTTGCCGATGTCCGTATGCACGGCGTACGCAAAGTCCACCACCGTTGCGCCACTCGGCAGGCGCAGGATTTCGCCGCGTGGCGTGAACACGTAGACCTTGTCGGGGAAGAGATCGACCTTGACGCTTTCGAGGAACTCTTCGGAGGACGTGCCGCCTTCCTGCAGCTCGACCAGGTTCGACAGCCACTCGCGGGCGCGCGCCTGCTGAACAGAGTCTTCGATCTCGCCGGATTTGTACTTCCAGTGCGAAGCGATGCCCGACTCCGCGACGCGATGCATGTCTTCCGTGCGGATCTGCACTTCGATCGGCACGCCGTTCGGCCCGAATAGCGTCGTGTGCAGAGACTGGTAACCGTTCACTCGCGGGATCGCGATGTAATCCTTGAATCGCCCCGGCATCGGCTTGAACACGCTGTGAACCACGCCAAGCGAGCGGTAGCACGTGTCGATGGTGTTCACGACGATGCGCAGGCCGTACACGTCGACGATCTCGTTCAGCGTGGCGCGCTTGCGGCGCATCTTCTTGTAGATGCTGTAGAGATGCTTCTCGCGCATCTCGACTTTGGCGACGATCTCGCTCTTCAGCAGCGCTGCGGTGAGCTGCTGCTCGATCTTCTTCAGGAACTCCCGCTGATTGCCGCGCGCCCGCTTCAGCGCCCGCTCGAGCACGCGATAGCGCTGCGGGTACAGCGCCTCGAAGCCCAGGTCTTCCAGCTCGAGCTTGATGCGATAGAGGCCGAGGCGTTCGGCGATGGGCGCGTAGATCTCCAGCGTCTCGCGCGCGATCGCGCGACGCCGGGGCGCGGTCATCGCCTCGATCGTGCGCATGTTGTGCGTGCGATCGGCGAGCTTCACGAGGATGACGCGCAGGTCCCGCACCATCGCGAGCAGCATCTTGCGGAAGCTTTCCGCCTGCGCTTCCTCGCGGCTCTTGAACTTGATCTGGTCGAGCTTGGTGACGGCGTCGACGAGCTCGGCCACATCGGCGCCGAACCGGGCCGCCAGCTGATCCTTCGGCGTCGGCGTGTCTTCGATGACGTCGTGCAGGATCGCGGCGACGATGGTGTCCGCGTCGAGGCGCAGGTCCGCGAGGATCGCGGCCGCGGCGACGGGATGGGCGATGTAGGGCTCACCCGAGAGGCGCTTCTGACCCTTGTGGGCCGAAGCGCCGAACTCGGCGGCTTCACGGATGCGCTCGACCTGATCGGGCGGCAGGTAGGTCTCGACGGTGCTCAGCAGCTCCTTGAGACCCGGAGTGCGTCGTCCGCCGGGAAGCAGTCCCAGGAGCGAAGACGCATAGTCCATGGGCTAAAACTGGCGGCGTGAGCCCTCAGTCTCCCAGGCCGAACTGCGGGGCACGGAAGGAGGATTGCGCGGCTTCGTCGAGCGTCATCGTGTTCTCGACCGGGGCGGGCTCCGGCTCACGCAGCATGTCGACCGTGATGTTGCCGGCGGCGATTTCGCGCAGCGCCACGACCGTGGGCTTGTCGTTCTCCCAGCTGAGGGTGGGCTCGGCGCCGTTGGCCAGCCGGCGCGCGCGCTGGGCAGCCAGCAGCACGAGCTGGAACAGGTTGTCGACGTTGTGCAGGCAGTCTTCGACGGTAATACGGGCCATAAAGTGAGCTCACAAAAAGGGACGCCCGCGTCCACGGGCGAAAAGGACGGAAACTATAAGCGACCGAAGGGGATGAGTGAAGCGACGCCGTCAGTCGTGGGGCCCGGCCGGGCCGGTTTCAACCCACGAGGTCGGCCAGCAGCGGCTTCAGCGCCTCCCGGTCGGCGGCGAGATCCCCGCCATCGCCGTCGACGATGCGGCCGAGATCGGTGACCGCGCGCTCGAAGTCATCGTTCACGACGACGTAGTCGAACTCGTTCCAGTGAGACATATCGCCCACGGCGTCGCGCAGGCGCCGGGCGATGACCTCGTCCGAGTCGGTCTGGCGATTCCTCAGCCTCTCCTCCAGCGCCGCTCGCGAGGGCGGGAGGATGAAAATGCTGGAGCATTCCGGCATCGCCTTGCGAACCAGGCGAGCGCCCTGCCAGTCGATTTCGAGGATGACGTTGCGGCCCTGGCGCAACTGCTCCTCCACCGGACGACGCCCGGTGCCGTAGAAGTTGTCGAACACCTGCGCGTATTCCAGGAACTCGCCCTTGGCGATCAGCTCCTGGAACTCCGGGACGGTGACGAAGTAGTACTCGCGCCCCGGCTGCTCCGTAGGGCGCCGAGCGCGCGTGGTGTGAGAGATGGAGACGTGCAGCTCCGGGCGCCGCTCGAGGAGCGCCTTCACGAGCGAGGTTTTGCCGGCCCCGGAGGGCGCAGCGATCACGAACAGGCGGCCACGACCGCGATCTTTCCCGGATACCGCCATCGTTCGTGAGTTACTTCGACTGGTGCCGCTCTTCGAGCGGAGTGAGCTTGCCCGGGTCCGCCTTCATGAGCGCAGGTGCATCCAGCACGACCACATTCGCGACGTACCGGGTGTCCTCGATGGAAAAGGTGATCTGCCGCTTCGGCGGATAGCTCGTCTTCAGCACGAGGCTCGAGCAATCCCCGGCGGTCGTATCGCTGAGCGCCCACGTGCGGGCGGCGTTCGGCTGGCACATCTCGCTCGCCTGGGCCATCACGCCGCGTATGCGCGCGTAACGGTCCGGATTCGATTGCCTGATGTCTTCGAGCACCACAGAGTCCAGATACACGGTTCGCTTCGGCTCCTCCGCCCGGGCCGCGAAAGCGGCTCCCGCCAGCAACAAGGCCGAGCTCAGCAGCAAGTAGCGCATGGTGAAGGCCCTCTCATACGTAACCACTTGACCCGCTTCGAATTTCGAGGCCTGGGGCGGCGCGGCCGACGCGGCCGGGGCCGCTACGATACCAAAGCGGGCCCTGCGCGGCAGTGCCAATCCAGCCGGTCCCCGGTTCCAGAAAAATGAACGGATTCTGAACGACGCGTTCAGCTTCCCCTCATCGTCGCTTGGGGAGAGTGCCGCCCCAATGCTTCACGGCAGCACCGCCCCACGGGGAGGAGACATGATGAAACGCGCGGCACTCGGATCTCTTCTGATCTGCCTCGTCGCTGGCTCAACGGCCATGGCCGGTACGGTTCTCCCGCCGGGGCTCCACAGCGCAAGCCATAATGATCGCGGACACCAGCAGCATCGGCCGGACAACCGCAATGACAACCGGGGCGGCCGTCATCAAAGCGATCGCCGCACCGATCGTGGCAACAACAGCTGGAATCGCGGTAACGACCATCGCTGGGATGACCGGCGTGATGATCGCCGTGGGGATCACAACCGCAACGAGCACCGCTGGGACGGCAACCGTCGCCCGGACACCAACCGCCACTACGAAGGACGCCGGGACAGCCATCGACAGGTGACCCCGCCGCGGCACGTGACCCCGCCGCGCAACTCGTATTCCTCACCTCGCCACGTGAGCCCGCCGCGCTACTCGTATTCCCCGCCGCGCCACGTGAGCTCGCCGCACTACGCGTACTCCTCGCCGCGTCACAACTATCGGTGGGAGAACGGGCGCTGGCATTGGGGCACTTACTACCGTCCGCATGGCTATGCGCCGCGGTACTGGCGTCGCGGTGATCGCTTGCCCGTTGCGTACTACGGCCCGCGTTACGTGATCACCAATTACTACGATTGTGGCCTGCGTGCCCCGCCTTACGGCTATCACTGGGTTCGCGTCGACCACGACGTTGTGCTGGCGGCAATTGCTACGGGCGTTGTGCTCGACGTGATCTATAACCAGTTTTGGTAATCACGGGTCCAGCAAGCAGGAGTCTCTATTTGACTCCTCCTTTGAAGCCTGTCCTGCGACGGGCTTCTTTTTTGATCACTCGATGTTCTGAACCTGCTCGCGCATCTGCTCGATGGTGACTTTCATCTCGACGGCGGCGCGCGTGGTTTCCAGGTCCTGCGACTTCGAGGAGAGCGTGTTCGCCTCCCGGTTCAGCTCCTGCATGAGGAAATCGAGCCGACGGCCGGCGGGTTCATTCGCGCCGATGATGCGGCGGATCTCGGCGATGTGGCCGGTGAGCCGATCGAGCTCTTCATCCACATCGAGGCGCTGGAGCAGGAGCGCGAGCTCCTGTTCGAGCCGGTCCTGGTCCACCTGGGCTTGCAGATCCGCGATCCGCTCGTTCAGCCGCTCGCGCACCTTCGCCTGAACTTCCGGCAGACGGGTACGCACCTGCGCGACCAGCCCTTCGAGGCTGTCGCAGCGCTGGTCGATGAGCTCGCGCAGGCGAACGCCTTCGCGTGCCCGTGCCGCGGCGAGATCGGCGACCGTCTCGGCAAAGAGTGCTCGCGCAGCGGCAACGACCTCATCGCTCCCAGTGTTGTCTTCGCGAACCACGCCCGGCCAGCGCAGCACATCCATGACATTCACGGTGTGATTGCCTGGCAGCGCCGTGGCCACCTCGCGTACGCGGGTGACCACGCGTTCGAGCGCCTGCGGGTCTATATCGAGTGCGAAGTCGGCGCCGTGCGTTGCGCGAAAGCTCACGCTGCAGTCCACCTTTCCGCGTCTCAACTCGCGGGTGGCGATCTGACGTAACTCGGGCTCAGTGGCACGTACTTCATCCGGCAAGCGGAAGCTGCACTCGAGGAAGCGGTGGTTGACGCTGCGAAGCTCGCAGACGAGTGTCCCCCAGGGGCCGGTGGCCTCCCGGCGGGCGAATCCGGTCATGCTGGCGATCATGGGATGTGGACAGCTCGAAAAATGCTTCCGACGCAGCTTGTGCGGCTTACGTTCGTCGGCGGGTGGGTGATATAAAGCGCCGCCAATCTTAGCAGATGCACGAGTGCCCTCTTTGCGGGTCGAGTACGCGGACATATCACTGCTCGGGGCGCGCGAAGAAAACCAGGATCGTGTC
>JBDZVF010000568.1:0-3435 GCA_040255575.1 Pseudomonadota bacterium
GCTCTCGAGCCCCGCCAGTCGATCGAGGTACGCGCGATGCTTGCTCACGCGCGCAAGATCTTCCGGCGATGCGTTCTGCAGCAGCACCGGCAGCTTCCGGGACGGCGCAATGTCCATCCCGCTGCGAATCTGCCGCACGCCAAGGATGAAGTTGCGAACCCACTCGATCTCGCGCTCCGCCTCGGGCTCAGGCGGGAACTCGCTGGATTGGGGGAACGGCTGCAGCATCACCGTCTCGCCCTTGCGACCGGCGAGGGGTGCGGCGAGCTGCCAGATCTCTTCGGTGATGAACGGCATCAAGGGATGCAGGGCGCGCTGAAGCGCTTCCAGCATCTCCGCCAGCGTCTGCCTCGTGCCGCGCCTGGCGGCTTCGCTGGACGCCTCCGACTGCATCACGGGCTTGGTGAGCTCGAGATACCAGTCGCAGAACTCGTACCACGTGAACTCGTACAGCGCCGTCGCGACGAAATCGAACCGGTATTCGGCCAGCGCGCCCTCGAACTGCTCGAGCATCCGCCCGAAGCGCGATCGGATCCAGCGATCCGCGACAGAAAGCTCCGTGGGCCCAGGCGCCGGCGCGGCATCGCCCACCGTCATGCTCACGAAACGCGCGGCGTTCCACAGCTTGTTGCAGAAGTTGCGATAGCCCGCGACGCGCGCGAGATCGAAGCGGATGTCGCGGCTTGGCGAGGCGAGGGCGGCGAACGTGAAACGCAGCGCGTCCGTGCCGTGCGGCGCCATGCCGCCCGGATACTGCTTGCGCGTGTTCTTCTCGATGGTGGCCGCCATCTGCGGCTGCATGAGACCCGACGTGCGCTTGGCGACGAGCGCTTCGAGCTCGATGCCATCCACGACATCGAGCGGGTCGATCACGTTGCCCTTCGACTTCGACATCTTGTCGCCGAACTCGTCGCGGATGAGCCCGGTGATATACACATCGCGGAACGGCACGTCGCCCATGAAGCGCAGCCCGAACATCATCATGCGGGCGACCCAGAAGAAGATGATGTCGAAACCGGTCACGAGCACGCTCGTCGGATAGAACTTCGCAAGCTCCGGCGTCCGCTCGGGCCAGCCAAGCGTCGAGAAGGGCCACAGCGCCGAGGAGAACCAGGTGTCGAGCACATCCGTGTCCTGCGAGAGCTTCGTGCCCGCGGCAATCTTGAACTTCTCGCGCACCTCCGATTCGTTGCGACCGACGAAAACATTGCCCTGCTCGTCGTACCACGCCGGGATGCGATGGCCCCACCAGAGCTGGCGGCTCACGCACCAGTCCTTGATGTTGCGCATCCATTCGAAATAGATCTTCGAGTAGTTTTCCGGCACGAAGCGGGTGCGGCCTTCCTCCACGGCCTTGATGGCAGGCTCGGCGAGCGGGGCGATCTTCACGTACCACTGATCCGTGAGATACGGCTCCAGCACGGCGTGGCTGCGATCGCCACGCGGCACCATGAGCTTGTGTTTGTCGATGCGCTCCAGGAGACCTGCGTCTTCCAGCTCTTTCACGATGCGCTTGCGCGCTTCGAAGCGATCGAGCCCCTGGAAGCGTGCCGGCGCGTTCTCGTTGATGGCAGCGCGCGGCGTGAACACATTGATCATCGCCAGTTGATGGCGCTGGCCGATCTCGTAGTCGTTGAAGTCGTGCGCGGGTGTGATCTTGACGCAGCCGGAGCCGAAGGCGGGGTCCACGTAGCTGTCGGCAATGATGGGAATGAGCCGATCCGTCAGCGGCAGCTTCAGCTTCTTGCCTATGAGGTGGATGTAGCGCTCGTCCTCCGGGTTCACGGCGACGGCGGTGTCCCCGAGCATCGTCTCGGGGCGCGTCGTCGCGACGACCACGTGACCCGAGCCATCCTCGAGCGGATAGCGCAGGTGCCAGAGGCTGCCTTCCTCTTCCTCGGATTCCACTTCCAGATCCGACAGGGCCGTGAGCAGCACCGGGTCCCAGTTGACGAGGCGCTTGCCGCGATAGATGAGCCCTTCCTCGTGCAGGCGAACGAATGTTTCGATCACGGCCTTCGAGAGGCCTTCGTCCATCGTGAAGCGGTCGCGGGACCAGTCCACCGAATCGCCGAGGCGGCGCATCTGCGCGTTGATGGTGCCGCCGGACTGCGCCTTCCACTTCCACACCCGCTCGACGAAATCTTCGCGTGACAGGTCGGTGCGCTTGATGCCCTGTGCGTTCAGCTGCCGCTCCACGACCATCTGCGTGGCGATGCCCGCGTGGTCCGTGCCGGGCTGCCACAGCGTGTCGTCCCCGCGCATCCGGTGGTAGCGCGTGAGCATGTCCATGAGCGTGTGCTGGAAGGCATGGCCCATGTGCAAGGTGCCGGTGACGTTCGGCGGCGGGATGACGATGGAATAGCCCGGTCCCTTTCCGGAAGGCGCAAACCACCCGTTCGTTTCCCAACGCTCGTAAATTCGCCGCTCGATCTCGTGCGGCGCGTACACCTTGTCCATTGAACCGCTCTGCCGTGGGGGAGCGGGCGATTATAGGTTATGCGTGGTGGGCGACCAGCCGCGGTCTTTATAACTGCGAAAGCGTGCGCGGCCGGCCTGGCGGCGGACCGGATCCCCGTCGATGAACTCCGCCACGCGGCGCGTTTCGGCGACACAGGCGGGCACCTCCGGCGCCAGGTTGACCAGGACGTCGCAGCCGCCGGGCGGGGTGGGGGAGGACGTCAGGAGCACAGGCGCGGCGGCGAAGCCTGCGGCGGTGATGGCTTCGTGCGGCACGAAGCTGCCGTCGCTGAATGTCCACAGCAGGTCATCGAACTCCCGAAGCTCCTCGACCTCGGTGTGCCAGACGAGCACGGTGTGGCCGGCCAGGTAGGCCTTTTCGACCACGCGACAGGCGGTGCGCAGGCGTTCGCGGGCGGAGTCGGTTTGAATTACGTAGAAATCTACGCGTGTGGTCGCCGGTTCGGATGAGATTCCCGCGGGCGCGGCGTTCGCCCCGCCACGGAGCGCGCCACCGAGGGCGCTGTTGTGTGCGCTAGCGCCCGCGCCGGCGTCATCGGCAGTCATGCGAGCCTGCGCTCCTCGAGTGACTCCGCACCGCGCACGAGGAGCGCAGGCGGGTTGGCGGGAACCGCGACACGCCGTCCTGCGCTCACCGCCCGGCGCGGTGGATCAGAAAGTCCGCCAACATCGGCGTGGGGCGCCCGGTGCTGCCCTTGTTCGCGCCGCCCTGATACGCCACCCCGGCGATATCCAGATGGGCCCACTTCAGGCCCTGCGCGAATTTGCCGAGGAACGCCGCCGCGGTGATCGCGCCGCCTTCGCGGCCGCCGATGTTCGCCATATCCGCAAAGTTGCTCTTCAGCTGATCCGCATATTCCTCGGTGAGCGGCAGGTGCCACGTGCGGTCATCCGCGCGAACGCCGGCCGCGACGAGCTCGCGCGCCAGCGAATCGTCATTCGACATGCAGCCGG
>JBDZVF010000064.1:0-18619 GCA_040255575.1 Pseudomonadota bacterium
GGTGGCGCTCGGCTCGGGTCGGGAGATCATCCGCAACGGCGGTGAGCTTGCGCGCTACCTGCCCGACCAGCGGGTCGTCATCGTGGAGAAGCGCTCCGAGCAGGATCCGCTGTTGGGCAATTTTCCCACCTTCGACAAGGCCTCCACCCAGTTCTACGACATCAAGCAGCTGAAGCGCACCCGCATCTACCAGCGCGACGCGCGGCTCATCTCCGTGACGCCCCGGGACGAGTTCCGCTACGGCTACCGGCTGTGGGTCGATGAAGGCACCGCGATGCCGCTGCGTACGGAGCTTTGCGATGCGCGCGGCCGCGTGATCGAGCAGCTCGTGCTCGCCGAGAACAAGGACTTCCGCATCAACGCCAAGGACATCCCGGACTCCGCGTTCCAGCCGGACGTGTCGACCGAGGGGTTCGCCTGGCACCGGAACGAGCCCGACATTGGCCGGGTGCTGGCGAGCAACGCACGCGATCGCTGGAATGCCACGCGTCTGCCGCCGGGCTTCCGCAACGTCATGCAGGCCGCGCAGAGCATCCCCGGCGCCGCCGGTCGAGTGGAGCACTTCGTGTTCTCCGACGGGCTGGCTTCGGTTTCCGTTTTCGTGGAGACGCAGGTGATCAGCAGCGCACCCTCGGGTGCGGCGGATCCGAACTCGACCTCGCGCGGCCCGAACTCCCTCGCGACGGGGCCGCTGCGGCCGACGCCGGCCTCGAGCAACGAGGTCACGCAGTTCGGTTCGACCTCGGCGTTCTCGACCGTGGTGGAAGGTCGCAAGATCACGGCCGTGGGCGAAGTGCCGCCGGAAACCGTACGGGCGATCGCCAATTCGTTGCAGTCCGTGGGCGATCCTCCCGCGACGCCGACGTTCAATCCGCAATCGGTGGGGGCAGGGCAGCGCCAGCAGTCTTCGCCGCCCCCGTCCATGTCCCTCCAGGGCGCCCCAAAGCGTTGAAGCTCACCCTGCTGTACCGCGAGGAGTGCGGGCTCTGCGAGGAGATGCTGGGGGAGCTGCAGCAGCTCGGCCGGCGCATTGGCCTGCCGCCCATCGAGACCCTGGACGTCGACTCCGACCCGGAGCTTGCCCGCCGGCACGGCCTGCACATTCCCGTCCTGCTGCTCGATGGCACGGTGGTCTGCCGTACCCGCCTGGATGAGGACGAATTGATGCGCCTCCTGCGGGTAAAGCCCCGCCCGTAAGCCGCATCGGTATAATGCGCGCCCGCCGCGGGGTCCCCTCCTTCCAGTAGCGGCCCGGACATTCATGCGGCTCATACGCAATTTTTCGATCATCGCTCACGTCGATCACGGCAAGTCCACGCTGGCCGATCGGCTCATCCAGCTGACCGGCGGGCTGCAGGCCCGCGAGATGCAGCATCAGGTGCTCGACTCCATGGCGCTCGAGCGCGAGCGCGGCATCACCATCAAGGCCCAGAGCGTCACGCTCTATTACAAGGCGAAGGATGGCGAGCGCTATCAGCTCAACATGATCGACACCCCGGGGCACGTGGACTTCTCCTATGAAGTGTCCCGCTCACTCGCCGCCTGCGACGGGGCGCTCCTGGTCGTGGACGCCTCCCAGGGTGTCGAGGCCCAGAGCGTGGCCAATTGCTACACCGCCATCGAGCAGGGCCTGGAGGTCGTGCCGGTCATCAACAAGATCGACCTGCCGTCAGCCGACCCGGAGAAGGTGACCCGGGAGATCGAGGAGATCATCGGCATCGATGCCACCGACGCCGCGCGCGTGAGCGCGAAGACGGGCGAGGGGGTCGAGGATCTGCTCGAGACGATCATTCATCGCATCCCGCCGCCGAAGGGCGATCCGGACAAGCCGCTGCAGGCGCTCATCATCGACTCGTGGTTCGACAACTATGTGGGCGTCGTCTCGCTGGTGCGGGTGATGAACGGCTCGATCAACGTCGGCGACAAGATCCGCGTGATGTCGACCGGCCGCAGCTTCCAGGTCGATAAGCTCGGTCGCTTCCAGCCGAAGTCGGTGCCCGACAAGACGCTGCACACGGGCGATGTGGGTTTCGTCATCGCGGGCATCAAGGATATCGATGGCGCGCCCGTCGGCGACACCATCACGCATGAGCACAAGCCGAGCCCGGAACCGGTTCCCGGCTTCAAGCAGATCCAGCCGCGCGTGTTCGCGGGCCTCTTCCCGATCAACTCGGAGGACTACGAGAAGTTCAGGGACGCGCTCGCGAAGCTGCGCCTGAACGACTCCGCGCTCCACTACGAGCCGGAGGTCTCCGGCGCGCTCGGATTCGGATTCCGCTGCGGCTTCCTCGGCCTGCTGCACATGGACATCGTGCAGGAGCGCCTCGAGCGCGAATACGAGCTCGATCTCGTGAGCAGCGCGCCCACCGTGGTGTACGAGGTGCTGCAGACCGACGGCACGGTCGTTCCCGTCGACAATCCGGCGAAACTGCCGCCGACCGACAAGATCGAGGAAATCCGCGAGCCCATCATCACGGCGAACATCCTCGTGCCGCCGGACTACGTCGGCGGGGTGCTGAAGCTCTGTAATGAGAAGCGCGGCGTACAGAAAAAGATGCTGTATGTCGCTACGCAGGTCTCGCTGCAATACGAGCTGCCGCTCGCCGAAGTGGTGCTCGATTTCTTCGACCGCCTGAAGTCCGTGAGCCGCGGCTACGCGAGCTTCGACTACGAGTTCGCGCGCTTCCAGGCCGCGCCCCTCGTGAAGGTGGACATCCTCATCAACGGCGACAAGCTCGATGCCCTGTCGATCATCGCGCACCGCGAGAGCGCCTATACCCGCGCCCGCGAGCTCGTCGACAAGATGCAGGAGCTCATCCCCCGGCAGATGTTCGAAGTGGCCGTGCAGGCGGCCATCGGCAGCTCCATCATTGCGCGCGCCACGGTGAAAGCGCTTCGTAAGAACGTTCTGGCCAAATGCTATGGCGGCGACGTGTCGCGCAAGCGCAAGCTGCTCGAAAAGCAGAAAGAAGGCAAAAAGCGCATGAAGCAGGTGGGGTCGGTCGAAATCCCGCAGGAAGCTTTCCTCGCGGTGCTGCGCGTCGGCAACAAGGAATAAAGAAAGGCGTCTTACGATGCAGATGCTGATGAAGCTCATCCTGCTGCTGAGCTGGGCAGCGATCCCCGTTGCACTCATATGCGTCGTGGACGACTGGTTCCTGCGGCCGAAGCGCCAGATCGCGGCGGCGCCCCAGCCGGCACGCGATCCGCCATTCCTGAAGGCGTGCTACACCGTGCTACCGGTGCTCGTCATCTGCGGCGTCATCCGCCTGCTCGTGGCGGATCGGCTCGATTTCAGCGGCGTGCTGGTGCTCATCACCGTGATCACCGGGCTTGTCTGGTGGCTCGATCATCTCGTGTTCGCGAAGCAGCGCGCTGCGGCCGTGAAGGCAAGCGGCAAGGACCTCGCCGGCGTCACCCTGCCGGGAACGGTGGACTACGCGCGCAGCTTCTTCCCGGTGGCGGCGGTAGTGCTGGTGTTGCGCGCGTTCGTGTTCGAGCCGTTCCGCATCCCGTCCGATTCGATGATGCCGACCCTGCTGGCGGGCGACTTCATCATCGTGAACAAGTACGACTACGGGCTGCGCCTGCCCGTGCTCAACACCAAGTTCCTGAATATCGGCGAGCCCGAGCGCGGGGATGTGGTGGTGTTCCGCTACCCGCTCGACCCGGGCATCAACTACATCAAGCGGCTCGTGGGTCTGCCGGGAGACCGGGTGGTCGTGAAGGACGACCGGCTGTACGTGAACGACCAGCCCATCGACTTCAAGGTGATGGGTCCTTACGACGACGGCTGCTACATCAACTTCCAGGAGGCCGAGGAGCATCTCGGCGACCACGTTCACCGCGCCATGTTCTGCCCCAGTTCCTGGGCACCGCCCCCG
Organism: Pseudomonadota bacterium; assembly: GCA_040255575.1. Taxonomy (GTDB): domain Bacteria; phylum Pseudomonadota; class Gammaproteobacteria; order Steroidobacterales; family Steroidobacteraceae; genus JADGHX01. The sequence continues at coordinate 3,885 of JBDZVF010000064.1, forward strand.
GGCCGCCTGCCCACCTGCGATCGCAGCAACGTGGCGGGCTATATCTGCAGCGACAGCAACCCCCGCAACTTCTTCCAGGAGGAAAGCCCGGAGGTCATGACCGTGCCCGAGGGGCACTACCTCATGATCGGGGACAATCGCGATAACAGTGAAGACGGTCGCAAATGGGGCTTCGTTCCTGAGAACAATTTGGTCGGAAAGGCCACCCGGATCTGGTTCAATCTCGACCTGCAACGCTCTGGCGGGCCGATGTGGAGCCGGATAGGCTCGCGCATCGAGTAGGCCGCCACCGCGCTCGCAACAGGGCGATTGGCAGCTCATTCGGGAGGCTCGATGAAACGAACACAGCGTGGCGTCACGATGATCGGGTGGATCTGTCTCCTCATCCCGGTCGCCATCGTGGGCTATTCCGCCATCCGGCTGATCCCCGTCTATCTCAACTACACCAAGATCGCCCGCAGCATGGAGCAGCTGGGGCAGGAGTCCCGGGCGAGCGACTCGCAGCGGAACCTGCGGTTCGCGCTCGAGAAACGGCTCGATATCGAACAGGTCGAGTTCCCGGAGGCCAAGGACTTCACCATCCGCCGGGATGGCCAGTCCTGGGTCGTCGAGATCGAATACGAGGATGGGGCGCCGCTCCTGTCCAACATCTCCCTGGCCGCCAAATTCGCCAAGAGCGTGCGGATCGGAGACAAGCCGGAATGACAGCTGCGTGAACAGGCCCGATGACTGGCCGGCTCCCTGGGTGCGCGAGAAGCTCGCGTACGAGCCGCGCGACCTCGACCTGTTCACCGCCGCGCTGACCCATCGCAGCGCCTCCGGCCGCAACAACGAGCGGCTGGAGTTCCTGGGCGACGCCGTCCTCAATCTGGTGATCGCCGAGCACCTGTACCGTGCGTTCCCCGACTGTACCGAAGGTGACCTGAGCCGGCTCCGCGCACGGCTCGTCAGCAGCGAGCCGCTCGCCGAGGTGGCCGCGTCCCTGCACGTCGGGGATGTGCTCCGGCTCGGATCGGGGGAGCTCAAGGCGGGCGGCTTCCGCCGCAAATCCATCCTCGCCGATGCCCTGGAGGCGCTGGTCGGGGCGCTGTTCCTCGATGGCGGGCTCGACGCGGCGCGCCGGGTGGTGGAGTCCCTGTTCCGGGCCCGGATTGCGGCGCTGCCGCCCCCGGATGCGCTCAAGGATGCGAAAACCCGCCTGCAGGAATACCTTCAGTCGCGCGGCTTTCCGCTTCCGCGCTATTCCGTCGAACGGGTCGAGGGCGAGCAGCATGCCCAGGTGTTCTGGGTGCTGTGCCAGGTGCAGGATCTCGGGCCGCGCAGCGGGCCGAAGATCAGCGCCTCCGCCGAAGGGTCGGGCTCGAGCCGGCGCCGGGCGGAGCAGGAAGCGGCGGAAAAGGTTTTGGTTGAGATCAGCGCGCAGACAGGCCACACGATTCCATGAGCATTTCCGAGGTTGATGAAGGCAGCGGCTCCGTCACGGAGGAGGCCGCGGCGCCTGGCGATTTCCGCAGCGGCTTCGCCGCGCTCGTCGGGCGGCCCAACGTGGGCAAGAGCACGCTGCTCAACGCGCTCGTCGGCGAGAAGCTCAGCATCGTCACGCCGCGCCCGCAGACCACGCGCCATCGCATCATCGGCATCGTGAACACGCCGTCGGCGCAGATCGCTTTCGTCGACACACCGGGCCTGCATCGTGGCGAGAGCCGCGGCCTCAACAAGGCCATGAACCGGGCCGCCGCCAGCGCACTATCTGATGCCGATCTCGTGGTGTTCGTGGTCGAGGCGCTGCGCTGGTCGAAGGAAGATGGCTTCGTGCTCGAGCGTCTGAAGCAAAGCGGCCGCCCGTCGATCGCGGTCGTGAACAAGGTTGATGGCGTGCACCCGAAGGGCAGGCTGTTGCCGTACCTCGCCGAGCTCGGTGGCCGCCACGAGTTCCTCGAGGTCGTGCCGGTATCGGCGCTCAAGTCCGACAACGTGGCTGCGCTCGTGGGCGCAATTTCGAAGCACCTGCCGGTGGCGCCGGCGATGTTTCCGCCCGAAGAGAAGACCGACAAGGACGAGCGCTTCCGCATTGCCGAGAGCATTCGCGAGAAGCTCACCATGGAGCTGAACCAGGAGGTGCCGTACGGCATCGCCGTGGAAGTCGAGCGTATCGCCGCCGGCGAGGAGGGGCAGGTGGAGGTGGATGCCACCATCTGGGTCGACCGCGAAGGGCAGAAGCCGATCGTCATCGGCCCGAAAGGGGAGCGGCTGAAGCGCGTGGGCCGTTCCGCGCGCATGGAGCTGAACCGCCTGCTCGGGCGGCGTCTGCATCTCACGCTCTGGGTGAAAGTACGGGAGAACTGGGCGGATAACGCGCGTTCGCTCAGGCAGCTCGGGCTTGAATGAGTGCCCAGTCGCGCCGGGTGCAGCTCGCGCCTGGCTACATCCTTCATCATTACCCGTATCGGGACACCAGCCGGATTCTCGAAGTGCTCACGCGCGACGCGGGGCGCATGTCCGTTTTCGCGCGCGGCGTGCGCGGCCCGAAGGCGAAGCTCGCCTCGGAGTTGCAGCCGTTCCGGCTCCTGATGCTGTCGTGGAGTGGCAGGGGCGACGCACCCATGCTCACGGGCGCGGAAAACGCGCCGGACCAGGGCACGATGCCGCCGGCCTGCCTGATGTCCGGCTTCTACCTGAACGAGCTGCTGCTGAAACTCACGCACCGGCATGACCCGGTGCCCCACGTGTTCGATGCCTATCACGCGACGCTCGAAGCCCTGAAGCATGGCGCGCCGCTCGAGCCCACCCTGCGCATCTTCGAGAAGCGGCTGCTGGACCTGCTCGGCTACGGCGTCGAGCTCGACATGGATGCAAGCACGGGGGCAGGCATCGACCCCGATGCGTACTATCATTTCCGCCCGGCGTACGGAGTGTTTCCGGCCGCCGGGGATGCCGCCGGCGCCATGCTCGGCGCTTCGCTGATCCGCCTCGCGCGTGAGGAAGTGTCCACCCCGCGCGAGCTGGACGATGCGAAACGCGTGTTGCAGGCGGCACTGGCGCATTGTCTCGAAGGGCGCGAGCTCGCGACGCGCGAAGTGGCGCGTGCGGTCGCGCGCAGATCACCCAAGGAGCCCCGTACATGACGAACCGGTTTATCGCGCTGGGCATCAACGTCGATCACGTCGCGACGCTGCGGCAGGCGCGTCGTGCGCGCTATCCCGATCCGGTGCATGCCGCGCTGGCAGCCGAGATGGCGGGGGCCGATCTCATCACCCTGCATCTGCGCGAGGATCGCCGCCATGTCCAGATCCACGACGTGCGCACGCTCAAGGATGTGATTAAGACGCGCATGAATCTCGAGATGGCGGTCACCGACGAGATGCTCGATATCGCGCGTCACGTGCGTCCGCCCGACTGCTGTCTCGTGCCGGAGAAGCGCCAGGAGATCACGACCGAGGGCGGGCTCGATGCGGCAAGCCAGGTGCAGCGTTTGAAAGAAGCCGTGTCGATCCTCGTGGTCGCCGGCATCCGGGTGGCGCTCTTCATCGACCCGGATCCGCGCCAGATCGAAGCCGCCGTGCAGATCGGCGCGCCGGTGGTCGAGTTGCATACCGGTGCCTACGCCGACTCCACCGGTTCCCACCAGGCGACGGAGCTGCAGCGAATCGTGGCTGGCGCCAAGCTTGCGTCGAGCCTGGGTCTCGAAGTGCATGCCGGCCACGGCCTCAACTATCACAACGTGCAACCCGTCGCGGCCATTCCCGAGATCGTGGAGCTCAACATCGGTCACGCCATCATCGCGCGCGCCCTGTTCGATGGCATCGGCCCGGCGGTGCGGGACATGCGCGCCCTCATGCTGGCCGCGCGGGGCTGAGCGCTCGGGTATGATCGCGGACCCATGATTTACGGTATCGGGGTCGATGTGCTCGAGGCGGCTCGCATCAGGAAGTCGCTCGAGCGCTTCGGCGATCACTTCATCGACCGGTTGCTGATGCCAGCCGAGCGCGCCCAGCTCGCCCGCACCCGGCGACCGGAACGTTTCATCGCGATGCGGTTCGCCGCCAAGGAAGCCATCGTCAAAGCGATGGGCACCGGCTTCGCGCACGGCGTGTGGATTAGGGACATCGGCGTTGTGCAGAACGCCTGGGGCAAGCCCGAGGTCGTGTACTCCGAGCGCGGCGAAGCCGTGCGCCGCGGATTGGGTGTCGGTGAGGGGCACGTCACGCTGACGGACGAAGCGGGTCTCATCGTCGCGGTCGCGGTGCTCTTGCGCGCGCAGCCCGCAGCGCCGGGAGCCCCGGCATGAGCCATCTCGTCTTCGATATCGAGACCGTGCCGGATGTGGATCTCGGTCGGCGTCTCTACAACCTCGGTGGCCTCTCCGACGAGGAAGTGATGAAGTGCATGTTCACGCTTCGCCGGCAGGACACCGGCAGCGAGTTCCTGCCTCACGACCAGCATCGCATCGTTGCGATTTCCTGCGTGCTGCGCGCGAATGACGTGCTGAAGGTCTGGAGTCTCGGCAACCTCCAGTCGAGCGAGCAGGAGATCGTCGAGCGCTTCTTCGACGGCATCGAGCGTTATTCGCCATGCCTCATCTCCTGGAACGGCACGGGGTTCGATCTGCCGGTGCTTCACTACCGCGCGCTGAAGTATGGCGTGCGCGCTCCGCGTTACTGGGAAGTAGGCAACGAAGATCAGACCTTTCGCTACAACAATTATCTCGGCCGGTTTCACTGGCGCCACATCGATGTGATGGACGTGCTCGCCGGCTATCAATCGCGGGCGAAGGCGGGGCTCGAAGCGATCGCAACGATGATCGGCCTGCCCGGGAAGCTCGGTTTTTCGGGCGACAAGGTGGCGGACGCCTATCTTGCAGGCGAGCTGACGCGAATTCGTCAGTACTGCGAGACGGATGTCATCAACACCTATCTCGTCTACTTGCGCTTTGAGCTGATGCGCGGGAATTTCACGCCCGAGCGCTATGCCGAGGAAGTCGAGCGCATGAAGACGCTGCTTCGTGGCGGCACAGCCTCCGAGCCGCACTTCACGGAGTATCTGCGCGCGTGGGAAGCGCAGACCACCTGAGACGCTGACGTCATGACTCCACCCTCGAAAGCGTCGCGCCGGTCGGATACGCAGGCGGAAGAAACTGGCGTTGTAGCCGCCCTCACACACGAAGGCGAAGGCATCGTGCGCGACGGGAAGACGGTGTTCGTTGCGGGCTCGCTGCCGGGCGAGCGCATCCGCTTTCGCCGCGCCAGGCGTCACAAGCAGCACGACGATGGCGTGCTGCTCGAAGTGCTGGAGCCCGCGGCCGATCGCGTGACACCGCGTTGCGCGCACTTCGGTATCTGCGGTGGATGCGCGCTTCAGCATCTCGATCCCGCCTCGCAGATTCTCGCGAAACAACGCGAGCTGCAGGACAACCTCGAGCGCATTGCGCACACGCAGCCGGACGAATGGTTCGAGCCGATGCGCGGGCCCGTGTGGAACTATCGGCGGCGGGCGCGCCTTGGCGTGAAGTACGTGACGAAGAAAGGGCGCGTGCTCGTCGGCTTTCGCGAGCGGCTCGCGCCGTACGTCGCGGAGCTGAAGCAATGCGAGGTGTTGAGCGATCCGGCCGGCAAGCTCATCACGCCGCTCGCCGACATGATCATGACCCTCAGCATTCGCGAACGTCTGCCGCAGATCGAGGTGGCGGTCGCCGACAACGCTGTGGCGCTGGTCTTGCGTGTGATGGCGCCGCCCACCGAGCAGGATCTCGCGACGCTGCGCGCCTTTGAGGCCGAGCACGGCTTGCGCCTTTATCTGCAGCCCGCCGGCCTCGACTCTGTCCGCCGGCTGGATCCGGGTCCAGAGGGCAGACCGGAAGAAGACTCACTCCACTACCGGCTGCCCGCGTTCGATCTGACCCTGGACTTCAGTCCGACGGATTTCATCCAGGTCAACGGCGCCATCAACCAGGCTCTCGTCAGCCGTGCGGTAGAGCTGCTGGACCCCGCGCCGGGCAGTGCGGTGCTCGATTTGTACTGCGGATTGGGCAATTTCACCCTCGCCCTGGCCCGCAGGGCCGGCCGGGTGGTGGGGGTGGAAGGGGATCGGGAGCTCGTGCGCCGGGGTGGGGAAAATGCGCACCGGAACGGCATTGCCAACGCGGAGTTCCACGTCGCAGACCTGATGGCGCCGCTCCCGGCGGAGGCCCCGTGGCTCGGATCGGGTCCTTCCGGGCGGTATCCCTACATCCTTTTGGACCCGCCTCGCGCCGGAGCGCGGGAAATGTTGCCAACCGTCGCACGTTTGGCGCCGGAACGCGTGCTGTATATTTCGTGTCATCCGGGCAGTCTCGCCAGGGATATCGGTCTCATGGTCCACGAACACGGGTTCAGGCTGCGCGCCGCGGGCGTGCTCGACATGTTCCCGCATACAACTCATGTCGAGTCGCTTGCCGTGCTGGAACCGGCAAGGCCCGCTCGTTCCTGATGCCGGCGCCCCGGACCTTCGCGCCATGACACTCGGACCCCTCATGGTCGACGTCGCGGGCCTCGAGCTCACCGCCGAAGACATCGCGGTCCTGAAGCACCCCCTGGTCGGGGGTGTGATCCTGTTCACACGAAACTACAGGGATCCGGCTCAGCTCACGGCTCTCGTCGCCGCGATCCATGCCGTGCGCAGCCCAGCCTTGCTGGTGGCCGTCGACCACGAAGGCGGGCGGGTGCAGCGCTTCCGGTCCGAATTTTCCGTGCTGCCGCCGCTTCGGCGCATTGGCAAGGAATACGACCTGGATCCGAAGGCCGGGCTCGAACTGGCGCGGCACATGGGCTGGCTCATGGCGGCCGAGCTGCGCGCCTGCGGGGTGGATCTCTCGTTCGCACCTTGCGTCGATCTTGACTACGGCGTCAGCGAGATCATCGGGGACCGGTCGTTTCACTCGAAGGCACCGGCCGTCTCGCAGCTGGGCATCGCATACATGCATGGCATGAAGGATGCGGGGATGGCCGCGACCGCGAAGCATTTCCCCGGGCACGGTGCGGTCGTCGCCGATACACACACGCATGCGGCGACGGATCGTCGCGCATACGTGGATCTGGATGACGACATCATGCCGTACCGTCGCCTCATCGATAACGGGTTACCCGCGGTGCTCGTGTCACACGTGTTGTTCCCTGAGGTGGACAGCAGGTTTGTGGCGAGCGTGTCGCCACGTTGGATCCAGAACGTCCTGCGCGGTGAGCTTGGGTTCAAGGGCGTCGTGTTCACCGATGACATGTCGATGACGGGCGCCGCTATTGCCGGCGATATCGTCGAGCGCACACGTGGCGCACTCGAGGCCGGGTCAGACATGGTGCTCATCTGCAATAGCCGCCCGAGCGTTCTGACTGTGCTGGAGAAACTCAAAATGGAGCCGTCACCCGCGTCGGCCGTGCGTCTCGTGCGCATGCGCGGACGCGAAGGCATGACGCGCGACGTATTGATGGCAACCGCCGAATGGCAGCAGTGCCGCCAGATGCTGGCTCGCTGCGCGGCGCCTCCCTCTCTGAAACTGGATGCGGGCCGAGCATGAACGATTGGTCCGTAGATATCTGGCGCAGTTTCATCGACAGCTCGCCTGACGGCGTGGTGGTCTGCGACGCTCAGCAGAACGACTGCCCCGTGGTGTATGTGAATGCCGCATTCGCCCAGCTCACGGGCTATGCCGCCAGCTCGCTGATCGGCACGAACCTGCGTTCGCTGCAGGGTGAGGATCGCAATCAGGAAGCGCGCACGCGGATGAAGGAGGCGATCGAGCGCGGTGAATCGTGCCGGGTGCTCATCCGCAACTATCGTCCGGACGGGTCGCTCTTCTGGAACGAGACGTTGCTGCAGCCTCTGAAGAACAGCGAAGGCAAGATCACGCACTGGGTCGCGTATTGCCGGGATGCCGGCGGCCGCATGAAGTCGATGGATCGCACGATGCCCGGGATGCCGGCGCTTCAACGCGAAGACCGGCTTACTGGCTTGCACTCGCGCGGTTATTTCGAAGAGCTGCTGCGGCGGGATTGGCAACTCGCCCAGCGTGATTCGCATGCCATCGGGCTCGTGCTGCTCGATATCGACAACCTGCAGGCCTACAACGACAAGTTCGAGAAGACGGGCGGCGATGCGGTGATCCGCCGGGTCGCGCGCGTGGTGGGCGGGTCCTATCGGCGCGGTGGGGATGTCGTCGGCTATTGGGGCAACGGCACGTTTGTCGTGCTCATCCAGGGCGAGGCGGCGGAGCGTGCCAGCGAGTATGCGCGGGTCGTGGCGCAGCGGGTGCGAGACCTGCTCATTCATCATCCGCGGGGCGGGGCCGAGCGCTACCTCACGGTGAGCGCCGGCGTCGCGAGCCTGGTGCCCCCGCGCGAGCTTGCGCTCGAAGCGCTGATCAACGCCTGCACCATCGCGCTCCAGCGCGCGAAGAAGCAGGGCAAGAACAGCATCGGCACCGCCGAAGCGGCAGACTTCCAGTAGATCCTTCCGCTCACCTCAGTACCCGCAGCGACACTGCATGTCCATGTCGAGCGGGCCGCGAGTGTGAGCGAGCGTCTGCAGGGCGATGATCTCCGGATTAGCCGAGATGACGCGCAAGCCCTCGGTATTCAGGAAGTTCGCATCGTGGGTCGCGAGCGGAAGGTCGTGGTGAATCGCCGTTGCGGCTATCCATGCGTCGTCCGGAAGCATCGGGCGTCCTACCCGTTGTCGAACCGCCATGATTTTCGCGAATAGCTCCGGGATTCCCGCTGTACACGGAATCATGGGGAACCGACTGAGGAACGTCCTCAGCTCGAGCCGACGGCGCGACCCCCAATTGTTGTCCTCCGCCCAACTATTGAGCTCGGCGACAGTGACGAACGACAACCGAACTTCACGCCCTATCAGCAGATGGTTGTACGTGCTGCCCAGCGGTTGACGCTTGAACACATAGGACATGATGTTGGTGTCCGCCACGACGACGCGGTTTCGATTTACCACCATGGCGGGGGCTCCCTTCGCTCCGCGGAGCGCTCGCGGGACTCCTTGACGAACTCCTCGAACCCCTCCCAGATCTCGGGTGGCCACAGGCCGAAGATGTCGGAGTACTTGTTGCTCGGGATGTCGAATGAGGGGCTGTTTGCGCCGGGGGGATCTTCTGTTTGCGCGGTGGCGGAGATCGAGCTCTCTGGGATGTCTGTCATTCAACGCTCCTTGTAGTCCGGAAGGTGAGGCGAGCATCCATGCACGCGGAACGCGCGCAACCTTACACCCGGTCGTTGCACTTGTCTCTCGTATCTTTGTACGACCCGAAGCGGTAGAACCGGAACGCGTCGCAGAAGCCGAGTCTTCGGAAAAAACCGGACGCTTCCTGTTCTGCCGAAAGTGTCGAACTCGGATTGCTCGGTCGGCCTCCGCACGCGTGCTTCACATCATCCGCGCCAGTGTGATACTGCTGCGGCTTCTTCTTACTCCTGAGCGAGGGCGCGACCATGAGCACGAGCAAACCCGGAATGTATGTCAGGCTGAGGCAACGGCATCCCGCTTATATCGCTGCGGTTGAAGCGCTGGGCGCCGCGGCGGGGCAGGCTGGTCCGCTCGACGGGAAGACGCTTCAGCTCATTCAGCTCGCTGCCGCGGCGGCGGAGCGTTCGGAAGGGGGTGTGCACAGCCACGTGCGGCGCGCGCTCGAGTGCGGCGCGAAGCCTGAAGAGATCGTGCATGCGCTGATCGCGCTCACGAGCACCATCGGCTTCCCGAATGTGACCGCTGCGCTCAGCTGGGCTGACGACGTGCTGGACCGCGCGAAATAGCAGGGCTGCGGGCATGCCGGAGCAGCACTGACCGAGCAGCACTGACCGAGCAGCACTGACCCAAGCACGCCCCCCGCGTGCCGCGATCCGGCACGGGACTTGCGAGTACACGCGCCCAGATGAACTCCCAGCAACTGGTGTTTCTCGTCATCCTGGCCGGGGCGCTGGCGCTGTTCATGAGCAATCGGGTGCGCATCGACCTGGCGGCGATGCTCACTCTGCTGGCGCTCAATCTCACCGGTGTGCTCACGGCCCCCGAAGCCCTCTCGGGTTTCGCGAGCGAGCCGGCCATCATCGTGGCGGCGGTGTTCGTGATCTCTGCCGGCCTCAATTCCACCGGTCTCACCGAGCGCATCGGCACCTTCATCGCGCGGGCGGCGGGCTCGAGTGAATGGCGCGCCATCGTCGTCGTGATGCCGGCTGTCGCGATCATGGCGGCTTTCTCCCATCACCTGATGATCACGGCGATGATGCTGCCGATCCTGATGCGCCTCGCGCGCAGGCAGAATCTGCCGGCCTCGCGCCTGCTCATGCCGATGTCACTCGCCGCATCGCTTGGCACGACGCTCACGCTCTTCAGCGCGCCCGCATTCCTGCTCGCGAACAACTTGCTCAAGAGCAAGGGCAACGCCGGCCTCGGCCTCTTCGACATCACCCCGATCGGCGCCGCGCTGGTCGTGCTCGGCATCGTCTACATGTCGCTCGGGCGCTGGCTCATGCCTCGTCGCACTGGCCTTGCCGAAGACATGGAGTATCTCCAGCTCGATCGCTACTACACCGAGCTCGTGGTGGAGCCCGAATCGCGCTGGATCGACAAGCCGCTCAAAGCACTCCAGGATGCGTTCCGGGACCGCATCTCCATCGTCGAATGGTTGCGCGGCGGAAAGCCCTATCGCGAGGTCGGCTCGCAAGCGCGCCTGCAAGCGGGCGATGTCTTCGTCGTGCGTGCATCGCCCGACGAGATGGCCTCCATAGACAAGGAGCCCGGGCTCGCCTTGCACGCGGTGGCGAAGTACGGCGATGTCTCGCAGAGAAAAACCGCAGACGGCAACGACCAGCCACACCTGGTGCAGGTGGTTGTGGCGCCTCGCTCGCGCTTCATCGGCCGGACGATTGGCAGTATCGATTTCCTAAAGACTCTCGGCGTGATCGTCGTCGGCATCTGGCGTCGCGCCGGCTGGATCAGCGATGAGCTCTCACAAGTGCGCCTCCGCGAGGGGGACCTGCTCGTGCTCTGGGGCACGCAGCAGAAGTTCGCGCAGCTCGCGGACGATCATGGCTTTCTGATGATGGTGCCGTTCGCGGCGAAAGAGCGGCGTCGGCATCGTGCGGCGATCGCGGTCGCTATCGTGGTTGCCGTCGTTGTGCTGGCGGCGAGCGGCGTGGTCGAGGCCCCAATCGCGTTCCTCGCCGGCGCGGTCGCGATGATTGCGACAGGCTGCGTCGCCATTGGCCGCGCCTATCGCGAGATCGACGTGCGCATTTACGTGATGATCTCCGGCGTGATCCCGCTAGGCCTCGCCATGCAAAAGACGGGTACGGCCGCACTGCTCGCGGATCATCTGCAAAGCGCCACAGGGGGCTGGAGCCCGCGCGCCGTTCTGATGGCGCTCTTCTGGGCGGCGGCATTGATGACGCAGATTCTTTCAGACGCCGCCACCACCGTGCTGCTCGGTCCGATCTCGATCGCGCTCGCACTCGCGCTGGGATTACCGCCCGAACCGTTCATTGTCTGCACCGCCCTCGGCGCGGTGGTGGCCTTCCTGACACCCATCGGTCACCACGGCAACCTGCTCATCCTCAATCCGGGTCAATACACGTTCGGCGATTTCTTGCGTGTCGGCGTGCCGCTCACCATTCTCATCAGCCTGGTGAGCGTGTGGCTGGCGGATTGGCTATGGCTGGTGCGTTGAGGTCAGCGTCGGATTGCAGGGCACGTCCGCATCTTCAGCGTCGCGCACGATTGAACCAATGCGACCCCGGCCCGCTGAAGAGCAACGCGAGCGCTGTGACGTCGAGCAGGACTTCGAGCAGGTTCAGGAGGAATGGCGCGAGCTCCATCGGGCGCCGCGCGATCAGCGAATCGATGACACCGAGCGCGACGAGCACCAGCACCGTGATGCGCGCCCAGTTCCGCCCCTTGCGCACGTGATGCACGAGAACGAGATACACCGTGCCGATGAGCGTGATGGAGGCGAACACGCCGAACGCCGTCATGCCCGCTCCGGGCGGCACCTCCGCGGACTCGCGCAAGGGGTTCATGGAAAGGGCGAGCTCCACGAGGCCCACCGCGAGTGAGATCCACAGTAACCACACGGCCTGCACGACCGCGCGCGGCGGCGTGTTGGGCGAGGGGGCGGCGGTGCCGTGTTCGGGGGCGGGCGCGGGCAAGCTATCGTCCGGCGGGTCGCGATCCTTGCGCCGGTGTCACGAGCGCGATGACGCCGAACGCCGGGTGATCGTAGTAGTTACGTTCGTAGTACCTGATGCGACGAGACTCGTTCAGGGTGAACGTAGTGCCCGGGCCGGCACCCATGCCAGCGGGGGGATTGGCGGGCGCGTATGACAGTGCCATGCCGAGATGCAGGAACTGCCCGCGTTCCAGGAACACGGTGCCTGAAAGGCCCGGCACATCGATGCCGAGTCGCTCCAGTGAGAAGCCCGCGCGCGTTCCCCAATCGCTCGCGGTCTGCGACCACGCAACGTGCGCCACGGGCACATACAGACCGCTCGAGCGCATCTTGTTTTCGATCGGGGTGAGCTGCCAGGAGGTTTGCGGAAGCAGGCCCACGAAACGCCCGACGCCCCGCGTATTCGCGGCGGCTTCGCCGTCGGAGGCGTATTCCCGCGCGGTCTGGGCGCTCCAGTTTTCCGCGCCCCCCAGGGCCTGGTTGGTCCGGAACACGATAATTTCGATGTTGTAGACGTTCGGAGCAGGCGCCGGCGTCTGGGATGCAGCAGGCACGGCAGCCAGGAGAATCGCGAACGGCAGGACCAGTGCGGTCGCCAGGCTTCTGAATGTCATGGGGCCTGATTCTAACAGCGCATGCTCGGATTCAGCCTCGCTTTCCACCACCGGATGCTCCGGTCTTCGCCGGCTTGGCCGCGAGCGCCGAAGGCTTCGGCGGTGGCGGCGACGCGCTCGCTGCAGCCCTGGGTGCGGACGTGCTTGCGGGTGTCGCGACTTCCAGACGCTTCAACAGGTCGGAAGCGAAGTCGAAGCGGACCTCTTCCTTTTCCATCGGCCGCGAGATGCGCAATTTGAGAGGCCCGTCGAGGCGATATTCGCGCGGCGCCTTCTGCAGCATGCGGATGACCGCCGCCGGATCGATCGAGTTTTTCTCCTCGAACACCACGTAGCCGCCCTGGGGCCCGAGGTCGAGCCGCCGAATGCCTAGCCCGCGCGCGGTCAGCTTCAGCCGGGCGATGCGCAGCAGGTTCTGGCCTTGCGGCGGCGGCATGCTGAAGCGATCGATCATCTCCGCCAGCAGCTCATCCAGCTCCGTCGCCGTTTCAGCAGCGGCAATGCGTTTGTAGAGCGCGAGACGAACATGCACGTCGCCGATGTAGGACTCCGGCAGGAACGCGGGCAGTCGCAGCTCGACTTCCGTCTCGGCAGCGAGGGGCTTTTCGAGCGCGGGCTCGCGGCCTTCCTTCAGCGCGTTCACCGCTTCCTCGAGCAGGTCGAGGTACAGCGCCATGCCGATCTCGGTCATCTGGCCGCTCTGCCGCTCGCCGAGCAGCTCGCCGGCGCCACGGATCTCGAGATCGTGTGTGGCGAGCACGAAGCCCGCGCCCAGCTCTTCCATCGATTCGATGGCTTCGAGGCGCTTGGCCGCATCCGCAGTGAGCGCCGCGCGCGGGGGCGCGAGCAGGTACGCATACGCCCGGTGGTGCGAGCGCCCGACGCGGCCGCGTAGCTGATGCAGCTGCGCAAGGCCCATGCGATCGGCCCGGTTGATCATGATCGTGTTGGCGCTCGGCACGTCGATGCCGCTCTCGATGATGGTGGTACAGACGAGGCAGTTGAAGCGCCGGTGATAGAAATCGACCATGAGCTGTTCGAGCTCGCGCTCGCGCATCTGCCCATGGCCGAAGCGCACGCTCGCCTCGGGCACGAGCGCCTGCACGTCGTTCGCAATCTTCTCGATGGTCTTCACTTCGTTGTGCACGAAGTAGATCTGGCCGCCACGGCGCAGCTCGCGAAGCGCGGCCTCGCGGATGGTGGGGCCGTGCCACTCCGTCACGAACGTCTTGATCGCCAGGCGTTCCGCCGGGGGCGTGGTGATGAGCGAGAGATCCCGCAACCCGCCGAGCGCCATGTTGAGCGTGCGCGGAATCGGCGTCGCGGTGAGGGTGAGCACGTGCACTTCGGAACGCAGCGCCTGCAGCCGTTCCTTGTCGCGCACGCCGAAGCGGTGCTCCTCATCGACGATGATCAGCCCGAGATCCTTGAATCGCACATGGGAGTGCAGCAGGCGATGGGTCGCGACGACGATGTCGACCGAGCCTTTCTCGATGCCTTCCAGCGTGGCGCTCGTTTCCTTGCTCGTGCCGAAACGCGAGAGCGATTCGATGCGCACCGGCCAGTCGGCGAACCGGTCCCGGAAGTTCGCGGTGTGCTGCTGGGCGAGCAGGGTGGTGGGCACGAGCACGGCCACCTGCTTGCCAGCCTGCACGGTGACAAAGGCCGCACGCATGGCGACCTCGGTCTTGCCGAAGCCGACGTCGCCGCACACGATTCGATCCATCGGCCGGTCGCTCTCGAGATCCTTGAGCACGCTCGCGATCGCTTCTTCCTGGTCTTCGGTTTCCTCGAAGGGGAACGTGTTCGCGAAGGCCTGATATTCAGAGTGCGCGAGCGGCAGCTTCAACCCCTTCTGTGCTTTGCGGCGTGCGTAGAGGTCGAGGAGCTCCGCGGCCACGTCGCGAATCTGCTCGGCCGCG
>JBDZVF010000569.1:0-3404 GCA_040255575.1 Pseudomonadota bacterium
TGAAGGCCGCGGGCCTCGACACGATCCTCGCCGCTGAAGCGAAGGACCGCACGCGCCTCGTGCTGAATCTCGATCGCCTCGTGCCGTACCAGACGCGCGTCGACGGCAACAACATCGTCGTCACGCTCGGTGCGCCGAATGCCACCGGCGGTGCCGGCCCGGCGACCGCGCGCGCTGCCGCGCCCACATCCACCGCCACGGCCGCCGCGGCCGCGCCTTCCATTCGCTCGATCGATTTCCGCCGCGGGCCGGATGGCAGCGGTCGCGTGATCGTGCGGCTGACCGACCCGCACATGCAGATCAACCAGCGGCAGCTCGGCAACCAGATCGTGGTGGATTTCAACAACGCGGACCTGCCGAAGAACCTGATGCGCCGATACGATGCGACGGACTTCGGGACTCCGGTGAGCTCGTTCGATGTCGTGCGGGCGGGCAACGACACGCGCATCCTGATCAACGCCACTGGCGACTACGACCATCTCGCTTACCAGTCCGACGACCAGTACGTCGTCGAGGTCAGCCCGGTGCGCAAGGTCGCGCAGCAGGCCGACGACAAGCCCGTGTACACGGGCGAGCGCATCAGCATGACGTTCCAGGACGTCGAAGTGCGCGCGCTGCTGCAGATTCTCGCGGACACCAGCGGCCAGAACATCGTCATGAACGACTCGGTCACGGGCAACATGACGATTCGCCTGCAGAACGTGCCGTGGGACCAGGCGCTCGACATCGTGTTGAAGACCAAGGGTCTCGACAAGCGCAAGCAGGACAACGTCATCATCGTCGGCCCCGCCGCGGAGCTTGCGAACCGCGAGAAGGCGGAGCTCGCCGCGCGCAAGGACATCCAGGAGCTCGCCCCGCTGCGCTCCGAGTTCGTGCAGGTGAACTACGCGAAGGCGCAGGACATGGCCGCGCTCATCAAGTCCCAGGGCGGCTCGCTGCTCTCGCCGCGCGGTGCCGTCACCGTGGACGAGCGCACGAACACCCTGCTGCTGCAGGACACGGCGGACAAGCTCGCCGACATCCGCCGCCTCGTCGCGACGCTGGACATTCCGGTGCGTCAGGTGCTGATCGAAGCGCGCATCGTCATCGTGAACGACGATTTCTCGCGTGACCTCGGTGTGCGCGCGGGCTACACCGGCATCAGCCGGAACGGACAGAACGGCGCGCTCGTGACCGGCGGCAGCGCCAATGGCGTCGACACGAGCTTGTCTTCGATCCTGAACAACCTGCAGAGCACGGGTAACGTGGGCCCGGTGGCGGTGCCGACAGGCGCCGCTGCGCAGGATCGCTACAACGTGAACCTGCCGGTGACGAGCCCGGCCGGCCGCCTCGCCTTCGCGCTGCTCGGCTCGGACTACATCGTGGACCTCGAGCTCTCGGCCGCGCAGGCCGAAGGCCGCGGCGAGATCAAGTCCTCGCCGCACGTGATCACGGCCAACCAGAAGGAAGCCAGCATCGAGCAGGGTGTCGAGATCCCCTATCAGCAGGCGGCCTCGAGCGGTGCGACCACCGTGGAGTTCAAGAAGGCCGTTCTGTCGCTGAAGGTCACTCCGCAGATTACGCCGGACAATCGCATCATCCTCGATCTCAACGTGAAGAAGGACAGCGTCGGCTCGGTGATCGTGACGAGCGGCGGTGTCGGCGTGCCCTCGATCGATACGCGTGAGATCTCCACCCAGGTGCTCGTGAACGACGGCCAGACCGTCGTGCTCGGCGGCATCCTGGAGACCGAAGAGCGCAACACGGAACAGAAGGTGCCCTATCTCGGCGACGTGCCGGTGCTGGGCCACCTCTTCAAGCAGACGCGCAAATTGAACAATAAAGACGAACTCTTGATCTTCGTCACGCCCAAGATTCTCCACGAAGGGGTAAACGTCTACTGACCGGCGGGGTACCGGCGGCAGACAGTCATTTAAACGGACGGGTTATGCGCAAATTTCTTTCCAGAGTGTTCGTCCTCGCCGGCATGCTGGCGGTCGCTGCGTGCGGCGGCGGTGGCGACAGCAAGTTTGAGACGCCGGGCGGCGGCGGAGGCGGCGGTGGGACTGGATCGGTCGCCACACTGTCTGTCTCGACCACCACGGCGTCGATTCCGTCGGACGGCTCGGCCACTGCCACGATCACGGCCCTTGCCAAGGACGCGAACAACAATGCGATGAGCGGCGTCGCGGTCACATTCTCTTCGGATGGCGGCAGCCTCATGGTCACGCAGGCCACGACGGATGCGACCGGCACCGCCACGGCGACACTCTCCGCGACGGGCATGGCGGCCGGTTCCACCATCGCCGTGACGGCGAGCGGTGGTGGCGCAACGGGCAACGTCAACGTTGCGGTGGCGAACACGCAGCAGACGATCACGCTCGCCACTGACCTGCCCCAGATTCCTTCGGACGGCTCGAAACAGGCGACGATCACCGCGTTCGTTCGTGGCGCCAATAACCAGCTGTTGCAGGGTGTTCCGGTGAGCTTCACCGCGGACGCCGGCGGCGTGCAGATTACGCGCGGCGTGACTGACGCGACGGGCACGGCGACTGCGGTGCTGATCACGACTGGCGATCGCACGAACCGCCGCATCACGGTGACGGGAACGGCGGGCTCCAGCAGCGGCACGGTCGCTGTTGACGTGGCCGGAACGAGGCTGACCGTCGCCGGGCCGACGAGCCTGGTGCAGGGAGCCTCGGCTCTCTACAACGTGTCCCTGGTGGACTCCGGTAACAACGGGATCCCGGGTAGCACTGTGACGGTGTCGTCGGCCAAGGCCAATGGGCTCAACCCCGCGACCGGACTCGTCACGGACGCCAGTGGTCACGCGACGTTCACCCTGACTGCCACGAATGCCGGCGCGGAGACCCTGACGCTCGGCGCGCTCGGTATGACGGCGAGGCAGAACGTGGCGGTGAGCAACGATAACTTTGCGTTCACCGCGCCTGCCGAGAATTCCAAGATCAACCTGGGCGCGGCGCAGAACGTCACCATCAAATGGTCCACGGGTGGCGTTGCCCAGCAGAACAAGCAGATTTCGTTCACCACGACCCGCGGGTCGATCACCTCTCAGGCGACGACCGATGCGAACGGTGAAGCCACTGTCACTGTTTCATCGACCACGGCAGGTCCGGCGATCATTACCGCGTCGGCGACCGGCGTGAGCGCGCAGCTGCATGTGAGTTTCATTGCCACGGTGCCTAATGCAATCGCACTTCAGGCGAGCCCAAACACGATCCCGACACAGGGCACGAGCACGATCATCGCAACGGTGCGCGACCCTGCGCAGAATCTGGTGGAAGGCCAGACGGTGAACTTCCAGCTCACCGATGTCACAGGAGGCAGTCTGTCGCTGGCGTCGGCCGTGACGGACGCCCAGGGCACCGCGCAGACCGTTTATACGGCGAGTTCCACGCCGAGTG
>JBDZVF010000065.1:0-18530 GCA_040255575.1 Pseudomonadota bacterium
AGCTTGCGAGCGTGGGCATTCGCATTCGCCGCGGCGCGAGCTATCACGGCATCGCGTTGAACGTGAACCTCGATACGGAGCCGTTCACGCGGATCAACCCGTGCGGTTATGCCGGCCTCGAGGTCACGCGTCTTGCGGATCTGGCGAACGTGCAGTCGGTTGACGCGGCCGCAACCGGGCTCACACCGCATCTGTTGCGCGCATTGGGTTTTGTGCAGGGGGATCGTTGATGTCGCTCGGGAGATGGATCGGTGTTGCCTGCCTGGTAATTGCGGTGGCCTCGGCGTTGATCTGGGGTTTCCCGGCGCCGCAAGCGCAGGCCGCCGGGAGCGTCACGCTTCTCAACGTCTCTTACGATCCCACGCGCGAGCTCTACGAGGAATACAACACCGCCTTCGCGAAGTATTGGAAAGCGAAGACGGGCCAGACGGTGCGCATCAACCAGTCGCATGGAGGCTCGGGGCGTCAGGCGCGGGGTGTCATCGATGGTTTGCCGGGCGATGTCGTCACGCTCGCGCTCGCCGCGGACATCGACAGCATTGCGCGGCGGGGCAAACTGCTACCGCTCAACTGGGAAAGCCGGTTGCCCAACAACAGTGCGCCGTATACGTCCACGATCGTCTTCCTCGTGCGCAAGGGGAACCCGAAGGGAATCAGGGATTGGCCGGATCTCGTGAAGCCGGGCATTCAGGTGATCACGCCGAATCCGCGCACGTCGGGTGGCGCGCGCTGGAATTATCTGGCGGCATGGGCGTGGGCCACGCGTCAGCCGGATGGCAATGAGCAGAGCGCGCGCGCCTATCTCACGAAGATGTTCAAGAATGTGCCGGTGCTCGACAGCGGTGCGCGCGCGGCGACGACCACGTTCGTGCAGCGAGGGATCGGGGATGTGCTGCTGGCGTGGGAGAACGAGGCATTACTCGCGATCAAGGAGCTCGGGGCGGACAAGGTGGAGATCGTGATGCCGTCGGTGAGCATCCTCGCGGAGCCTTCGGTGACCGTCGTCGACAAGGTGGTGTTGAAGAAGGGCACGCGGGAAGTGGCGACGGAGTACCTGAAGCATCTCTACTCCAGGGAAGGCCAGGACATCGTCGCCCGCAATTACTACCGGCCCCGCGATCCTGAGGTGGCCGCAAAGTATGCCGCGCAATATCCGCAGCTCAATCTGGTGACGATCCAGGACCTGGGCGGATGGGATGAGGTGCAGCAGGTGCACTTCTCGAAGAACGGCGTGTTCGAGCAGGTCTCTGCGGTTCAACGCTGAGTCTCGAGCCTTGCGACATGAAGCGCGTCGCGCTCCGCGGCGCTGCATGTTTGCAGGGATGCCGGATGGACTGCGCTCCGGTGCCGCTGGCACACAGCACATTCACATCGCGCTTCACGACGTAACCGCAGCGTTACTGCCGCTTTACTGACTTCATAACCCCCCACGCCTAGCATTCGCGCCTTCGGAAAAGCGTTCCGCGTTTTCCGGCGCACCGAACGATGCGCAATCGTTCTGTTTCGACATCATCCAATAAGGAAAAGTCATGAGGCTCCGTTCTGGTCTTGCCGGTGCCGCGCTGGCGGTCGTGCCGCTTTCCGCGGCGTTCGCGCAGGCCGCTCCCGCCCCGTCCACCGATACCGCCGCGCTCCTGCAGCGGCTCGAAGAAGCCGAGAACCGCATCAAGGTGCTCGAGAGAAGACTCGAAAACCAGGCCGACGAGGCTGCAGCGGCCGCGGCGTCGACACCGCAAGTGCGTGCCGGTGGCACACGCTATTCGATCGGCAACGCGGATGGCTCGAGCTTCGTGCGCCTTCGCGGAGTGCTTGCGGCTGACGGTCGTCACTTCGAAGGTGACGGCAGCCCCGCCACCTCGAACACCTGGCTGCTGCGCAGTGTGCGGCCGGTTATCGAGGGCACGTTCCACAACATCTATGACTTCCGCTTCACGCCGGACTTCTCGGGCGGCAAGACGGCCATCCTGGACGCGTACGTCACCGCGCGTTTCAAGCCATGGGCCGCCGTCACCGTCGGCAAGTTCAAGCAGCAGGTCGGTCTCGAACGCCTGGTCGGTGATGCAGACACGCGTTTCCCCGAACGCGCGTTCCCGACGAGCCTCGTTCCGAATCGCGACCTGGGCGTGCAGTTGGGCGGCGACCTTGCCGGTGGCCTCGTCACTTACAGCATTGCGTACACGAATGGTGTGACGGATGGCGGCAGCAGCGAAGGCAATCCCACGCCCGACACCGAGAGCGATGCGAAGGGCGACATCAACGCGCGCATATTCTTCCAGCCCTTCCTGAGCTCCGAGAACTTCGCGTTGCGCGGCCTCGGCTTTGGCATCGGCGGCACGTATGTGGATTCGACGGGTACCGACACCAATACGCTACTGCCGTCGTACAAGACGCCAGGTCAGGCGACGTTCTTCAGCTACCGGGGAAATACAGCGGCCACGGGAACCAACGCCACGTTCGCGGATGGTCAGCGCCTGCGCTATGCACCCCAGTTTTACTATTACTACGGCAGCATCGGCGTGCTCGGCGAATACACCATGGTCTCGCAGGAGGTCACGCGCGTGAATGGCCCAGTGACCCGCAGCGACAAGCTCGATAACAAAGCGTGGCACCTGCAGTTCAGCTGGCTACTCACTGGTGAAGAAGAAACTTTCCGTTCTCCGACACCTGCGACCAACTTTCAGCCAGGCAAGCCGGGCGGTGGCGCGTGGGAGCTGGTTGCGCGCGTTCATCAGCTCTCGATCGATGACGACGCATTCACCGGCGGCGCCAGTTCGTACGCCAACCCGGCGACGGCGGCACGCAAGGCGACCGCCGCCGCGCTCGGTCTCAACTGGTATCTGAACCAGAACGTCAAGTGGTTCTTCGGTTACGAGCAGACGCGCTTCGACGGCGGCGCCGCTACGGGCGATCGGCCGGATGAAAAGGCCTATCTCACGCGCGTCGGCCTGCAGTTCTGATTACCGCAACTTCCTGGAGCACTCGATCATGTCACTCAAAAAATGGCTGAGCGTCGCGGCGGCCGCAGTGGTGGTGGCGACCAGCATCGTCCCACAGGCGAAGGCCGCGGGCAGCGTTACTCTTCTCAACGTCTCTTACGATCCGACGCGCGAGCTGTACGAGGCGTACAACACCGCCTTCGTGAAGTACTGGAAGGCCAAGACCGGCCAGGATGTGAAGATCAACCAGTCGCACGGCGGCTCGGGCAAGCAGGCCCGCTCCGTGGTGGATGGCCTCCCGGCCGACGTCGTCACGCTGGCCCTGGCCGCTGACGTCGATGGCATCGCCACCGCGGGCAAGCTGTTGCCGGTGAACTGGGAAAGCCGGTTGCCGCACAACAGCGCCCCCTACACGTCGACCATCGTGTTCCTGGTGCGCAAGGGCAATCCCAAGGGCATCAAGGATTGGGGCGACCTCATCAAGCCGGGGATTTCCGTGATCACGCCGAACCCGAAAACCTCGGGTGGCGCGCGCTGGAATTATCTCGCCGCGTGGGCGTGGGCGAGGCACCAGCCCGGCGGCAACGATGCCAAGGCGAAGGAGTATGTGAAGACGCTGTTCCAGCACGTTCCCGTGCTCGACGCCGGTGCGCGCGGCTCGACCACCACATTCGTGCAGCGGGGCATCGGCGATGTGTTGCTCGCGTGGGAGAACGAAGCGCTGCTCGCGATCAAGGAGCTCGGACCGGACAAGGTGGAAATAGCGGTGCCCTCGCTCAGTATCCTGGCAGAGCCTTCAGTAGCCGTGGTCGACAAGGTGGTGCTGCGCCGGGGAACGCGCGAGATCGCCACCGAGTATCTGAACCACCTTTACTCGAAGGAAGGGCAGGAAATCATCGCGCAGAACTACTATCGCCCGCGCGATCCGGAAGTCGCCGCGAAGTACGCCGCGCAATATCCCAAGCTGAAACTCGTGACGATCCAGGAGGAGTTCGGCGGTTGGGCGAAGGTGCAGGCCGAACACTTCAGCAACAAAGGCGTGTTCGACCAGATCACGACGAAGTGATTGCCGGGGCCTGTCGCGAGGCAGGCCCTACTCGACGACGAGTTTGTAGCCCGATCCGGCGGACGTCTGCAGCAGCTGCGGGTTCGCCGGATCGGTTTCGATCTTCTGTCGCAATCGGTGCACCAGCTGCTTCAGCAGCTGGCGATCGCCGGAATTGCGATGACCCCACACCTGCACCAGCAAACGGTCCGAGCTGACCGTGCGCCCGACGTTCGCGAGCAGCATCTGCAGTAACCGCAGCTCGAGCTTGGTGAGGCGCACGACCTCGCCGCCATCGATGCGCACCGTGTGCTCCTCCGCATCCAGCGAAAGGCGGCCCACCGACACGGGCGCGGCATTCTCGATGCCCGCGCGGCGAAGCAGCGCCTTGATGCGCGCGAGCAGCGTGCGCGGGCTGAAGGGTTTGGTGAGATAGTCATCCGCGCCGAGATCGAGCGCCTTGATGAGATCTTCCTCTTCCCCGCGCACCGTCAGCATCATGATCGGGATGCGCGACTGCGAACGGATCGCCTCGCAGACCTGAAAGCCGCTCGCGCCCGGCATGTTGATGTCGAGCACGGCGAGATCCGGCGCTTCTCCCTTGAACGCGTGGATGGCAGACGGCCCGTCGCTCGCCTTGACGACGAGATAGCCCGCCTGGGTCAGCGTGAAGGCGATGAGACCCAGCAGGTCCCGATCGTCATCCGCGATGAGAATCTTCATTCACTCTTCTCCACTGGCAGCGTCACGCTGAAACGCGTGCGGCCCTCGGCCGTGCGCAGGGCTGTAATCTGCCCACCGTGGCGATCCACGATGGACTTCACGATCCACAGTCCGAGCCCGAGTCCACCGGGCTCGGGCTCAATGTCCTTGCCGCGCATGAATTGATCGAAGATGGTGTTGCCGGCGCCTTCCGGCATGCCAGGCCCCTCGTCCTCGACCCAGGTGGTGACGTGATCGCCCTCGGCCACCGCCCCGACCCGAATGGTGCTCGACTCCGGCGCGAACTTGCTCGCATTGGCGATGAGATTCACGTACACCTGCGTGAGACGCTGCACGTCGCCATCCACCGGCGGCAGATCTTCGGGGATGGACACTTCCAACTGCTGATTGCGCTGGACCAGCAGCGAACCGATGAGCGTCTGCGCATCTTCCACCACCAGGGCGAGCTCCACACTCTGTCGCCGGATGCCAAGCTGCCCGGACTCGATGCGAACGCTTTCGAGCAGATTGTCGATGAGCTGCGTGAGTCGCAGCGTGCCGCGCTCCAATGACAGCACCAGTTCCCGGCGCTGCTCCGGCGGCATGGTCTCGAGCCCGTCGCGAAGCAGCTCGATCGAGGCGAGCTGCGCGGCGAGCGGCGTGCGAAACTCGTGCGAGATATTGGCGAGCACGGTATCCCGCGCGCGGCGCACCGCCTCGAGCTCCGTTTCGTCGCGGATCACCTGCACCTGCAGCCCGTCGAAGACGCCGGAGCTCGTGATCACGGTCGTGCGCACGCCGCGCTCGTCGACCTGCAGACGCTCGACCGCCTTGGCCGAGCCGCTGCCGCGCGCGTGCAGGATGGGGCAGTTGAAATCGCAGAGCCGCTTGCCGTTCTCGTTGCAAGGCTTCAGCACGTCTCCACAGAAGCGGCCGACCGCGTCGTCCGCATTCACGTTGAGAAGACGCGCCGCCTGCGGGTTCAGGTAGCGAATGATGCGATTCTTGTCGACGGCGAACACGCCTTCGACTACGCCGGTGAGCACCGCGCGCGCTTCGGCCTCCCGCCGACGCAGGGTGCCCGTCAGATCGACGAGGTTGCGGCGCATGTCTTCCATCGTACGCGCGAGCGAGCCGACTTCCGCCGGGCCGCCGGTCGGGATGGAGGTGGAGAAATCGCCCTGGCCCAGTCGCACGGCCGATGCGGTGAGCGCTTCCACCGGCCCCGCCACGAGCTGCCCGAAAATCATGCCGGCCAGCACGGCGAGCACTGAAAGCACGATGGCGGTGATCACGAGCCGGCGCGTCAGGCGGCTCGCCGAGTTGTCGATATCCGCCGCTGGCAGCCGCGTTTCGATCAGCGCGATCGCTTCGCCCGTGGACGCGAAGACCGGAAAGCTCGACGCATACAGATCGCGCTCCCCGATGCGCTGAACCGCCGAGCGTCCGTCTGCGAGCCCGGCCGAGTGCAGGGGCGTGAAATCATCCACGGGCGCGCCGGTGTAGGTGCGGTAGTTGATGAGCCGCACGACCAGGCCGACGTGCTTCGTCATCACGGCCGCAAGCTCGGGATTCAGCAATCGCACGATGAACACGCGCGTGTCCGGCCGGTTGGGCATGCGGGTGACGGCGCCGAGGATCGGGTACTCGAGCGACTCCGGCACGGCGAGAAAGCGCTCGCCCTGCTCGGATTCGGCGGTGACCACGTCCGACCAGGGAATCGTCGGCCCGGACTGGGCGATCAGCGTTTCGCCTTCGAACACGGCGCACGCATCGATCATGTCGGTTTCGCAGAACCGCTGCAGGAGCGGCGAGATCGCCTCCGTGCGGCGCGCGGCGAGGAGGCGCACGAGCGCCGGGCGTTCCGCCAGCGTGCGCGCGGCCGAGAGCGCGTCTTCACCCATCCGCCGCAGGTCTTCGCGCGCGATCGCGCCGGCGAGCTGCACGCGCGCCTTGCCCTGCTCATCCGCGAGGTCGCGGAGCATGCCGACGGCGAACCAGGAAATGCCGGTCACCACCAGGATCACGGTGCCGAAGTTGATGGCAGCCAGTGTCCACGCCAGACCCATCTTGCGCGGGTCGAAGCGGAGCCTCGCGATGAGCTGGCGGAGGCGCTCCAGCATGCGGGTCAGTGACCCTTGTAGCCTTGCCGCTCGACCAGGCTTTTCACGATGAGGGTAACTACGGCGAGCATCGTAAGCAGAGACGCTGCCGCAAATGCGCCCACGAAGTTGTATTCGTTGTAAAGAATTTCGATGTGCAGCGGCATGGTGTTGGTGAGGCCCCGGATGTGCCCCGACACGACCGATACCGCGCCGAACTCGCCCATGGCGCGCGCGTTCGTGAGAATCACCCCGTACACCAGGCCCCACCGCACCTTGGGCAGGGTGACCCGGAAGAAGGTGACCCAGCCATTCGCGCCAAGCGTAATGGCCGCTTCCTCCTCATCGTTGCCCAGCTGCTGCATGAGCGGAATCAGCTCGCGGGCCACGTAGGGGAAGGTCACGAACATGGTGGCGAGCACGATCCCCGGCACGGCGAAGATGATGCTGATGTCGTGTTCCTGCAGCCACACGCCGAACCAGCCCTGCAGGCCGAACAGCAGCACGTAGACCATGCCCGAAATGACGGGCGACACCGCGAGCGGCAGGTCGATGAGCGTGATCAGGAAGCTCTTGCCCCGGAACTCGAATTTGGCGATGGCGTAGGACGCGGCGAGCCCGAAGATCGTGTTGAGCGGCACCACGATCGCCGCCGTCATGAGCGTGAGGCGGATGGCGGCGGCGGTCGCGTCGTCCTTGAAAGAGAGGAGGTACGCCTCGTACCCCTTCTCGAGCGCCATGGCGAACACCGTGGCGAGCGGCGCGAACAGCAGGGCGGCCAGGAACAGCAGCGAAACGCCGATGAAGAATGCACGGGCGAAGATGGTGGTGAACGTATCCCGCCCCGGGCGAGTGGCATGCTCGTCGAGGAACACGTCCTTGGCGACGTCTTTGGCGCGCGCAGCCATCAGCGGGCGCTCCGCACGTAGCGCTGCCGGCCCCAGCCCTGCAGCAGGTTGATGGCGAGCAGCATGACGAACGAGATCACGAGCATCACCGTGCCCAGTGCCGCGGCCCCCCTGTAGTCGAACTCTTCGAGCTTGATCACGATGAGCAGCGGGGTGATCTCGGTCTTCATCGGCAGGTTGCCCGAAATGAAGATGACCGAGCCGTATTCACCCACGCCGCGCGCGAACGCGAGCGCAAAGCCTGTGAGCAGCGCGGGCAGCACGGTCGGCAGGATGATGCGGCGGAAGATGTGGAAGCGGCCGGCGCCGAGCGTTTCCGCGGCGTCTTCCAGGTCCTTCTGCACTTCTTCCAGCGCCGGCTGGACCGTGCGGACCATGAACGGCATGCCGATCAGCGTGAGAGCAACGGTCACGCCGATCCACGTGTAAGCGACCTTGATGCCGAGCGGCTCGAGGTACTGGCCCACCCAGCCGTTCTGCGCAAACACCGTCGTCAGCGCAATGCCCGACACCGCCGTGGGCAGCGCGAACGGCATATCGATCAGCGCGTCGATGATCTTCTTGCCCGGGAACTCGTATCGCACGAGCGTCCAGGCGATGACGAAGCCGAAGACTGCATTGATGGTCGCTGCGAGAAAGGCGGCACCAAACGACAGCCGATACGACCCGATGGCGCGTGGGTCGAGGATGACGGCGAAGAACTCACTGAACGACAGCCGCGACGCCATCAGCACGAGCGCGGCCAACGGCAGCAGCACGATGGCGCTGAGGAAGAAGGTGGTGAAGCCGAACGTGAGCCCAAAGCCGGGCAGGACGCTCGGCTGACGCAGCGGCTTCGTCAGGACGCCGGTCGCGCTCACGCCATCCCCACCGCGGCCTGCGATTCCGCGATGCTTTCCGGCTCCCGATAGACCACGAGCAGCGGCGCGCGCGGAATCGCCGCGAGCAGCTGGCCGAAGCGCTGGGCAAGGCCGGAGATTTGCGAGACGCCGAGGATCAGCAGCTGATCGGAGGACTCGCCGAGGCGGCGCACGAGCTCGCTCGTGATGTCCCCAAAGTGCAGCTCCGTGCGCATCTCGAGCCCGTGCACGGCCTGCGCTTCGGAACGCGCATCGAGCAGGGCGCGCATGCCCTGCGGCCGTTCGGTTGCCGGGGTGTGTTCCGGCTTGATGTCGAGATACACGGCTTCGGCCGACACATGGCGGAGCAGGCTTGCGGATACGGCGAGCGTCGCCGCACGAGCTGCTTCATCGGCCCAGTGAATGAGCACTCGCTGCGGCGAGGGCGCATCGGCGGGCAACACGAACACTTCTTCCGCGCCGCGCGCGAGCAGGCATTCGATGTTCTTCAGCGCGTCGGGGCCGGACGCGATCACCGCGGCGCCGGAGAAATGCCGATCCATCTTCGCGCAATCGATGTCGCCATTCGCGAGAGCCGGTTCGATGCGGCCGGAAACGCGCGTGCTCATGCGTGTGGCGAGCTCGACGAGCCACGGATGCCGGCTGAGGGTTTCGAGCTCGGCTTCGTTCGCCGCGCAAGCGGTGAAACTCGATAGCGGCGTCGGCAAGACGTGCACGCGGCGGAAGCCGATCGCGATGTCCTGCCCCACCTTCACCGCGAACTCGCGCTGTTCTGGCTGGGTGCGCGTGACTTCGAGGAATGAGCCATCACCATTGTTGGAGCGCGCCAGCTGCACTTCGTCCGAGCCCCGCGTGAGGCGGATGCGCAGCCGCTCGAGCGCGCCCGTGAACAAGATCTCTTCGACACTGCCTGCCGCCAGGTAGCGGGAGTCGAGCTTGCCGCGGCTGGGCGCGAGCTCCACTTCCTCCGGTCGCAGCACGGCCACCACTTCATGCGAGCGCGTGCCGTCGAAGCCGGTGTTGCCAAAGTGGATGCCGTTGCGGGTCTGATGCCCGAGCAGCAGGTTCGCAGCGCCGAGGAAGGTTGCCACGAAGCGCGTCGTCGGGCGCGTGTAGAGCTCGCCGGGCGGGCCCATTTCGAGCAGGCGCCCGAGGTTCATCACGCCGATGCGATCGGCGAGTGCGAAGGCTTCTTCCTGGTCATGTGTGACCAGCACTGTCGTGATGCCGAGTTCGCGCTGCACCTGACGAATAGTCCGGCGCAGTTCCTCGCGAATCTTCGCGTCGAGCGCGCCGAACGGCTCATCGAGCAGCAGCACTTCGGGCTTGTGCGCGAGGGCGCGCGCCACCGCGACACGCTGCTGCTGGCCGCCGGAGAGCTGCGCGGGCAGGCGCTCATCCATGCCTTCGAGCGCAACGAGCCGCAGCAGCTCCTTGCGACGGGCCAGTCGATCCGCCCGCTTCATGCGGCGCACGCGCAGGGCGAACTCGATGTTGTCCGCGACCGTCATGTGACGGAACAGCGCGTAGTTCTGGAAGACGAGGCCCACGCCGCGCTCGCGCGCCGACACGTGTGTGACATCACGCCCGTGGAGCGCAATACGGCCGTGGCTCACGCCGGTCAGGCCGGCGATGGCGCGCAGCAAGGTGCTCTTGCCACTCCCACTGGGGCCGAGCAGGACGAAGAACTCCCCCTCGCCGATTTCAACGGAAACGTCATTGACGACGGGTACGCCCTGATAGCGCTTGGTGACCTGGTCGAGGGTGATGGACATAGGGCGGCAATGCTACCGGGCATGACCGGGCCGGCGTCAGTGCCGACTGGTTATAAGTGAGTAACAAATGGATGGAAGGCCACGCTCCGGCGCGTGGCCCCACGCTCCTCGCGCGAGGGCGCCTCAGATCACCATCAGGACGCCTTCGGCCGCGGCGAGATCGCGGGCGAGGGCCACCACCTGCTCGCGGCTTTCGGCCACGATCGTGTAGGAGATGGACAGGAAATTGCCGTTCTCGCTGAGCCGCTCCGAGATGCGGTCGGTCTCGACGTCGGGCACGTGCTTCAGGAAGACGGCATGGATGCGGGCGCGGAACTCGACCGACGGGCGCCCCACGACCTTGATGGGATAGTCCGTCGGGAAACGGAGCAACTCTTCGCCCGAGGGGTTGGCGGGCGGATTCTCGCGTTCGTCGCTCACCAGGGCGTCCCCGCGAGCTCGGCCTTGTACTTTTGCAGTTCCGCGTACACGCGCTTGTAGAGTGGGCCGATGCGGCCGTCCCCGACCGGGCGACCGTCGAGCCGCGTGACGGCGGACATCTCGCGCCCCGCGGAGCTGAGCCAGATCTCGTCGGCGCTACGCAGCTCCCCTTCGGTGACGTTCACGGAGCGGCAGGGGATGCCGAGCCGCTGCGCCATCTTCTCCACCGCACCCCGAGTTGTGCCCGGAAGAATCTGCGGCGAGTTGGGGGGCGTGCGGATCTCGCCCTGGATGACGACATGCACGGCGGAAGATGAGGCTTCGGTGAGCTCGCCGCTACTCAGGAGGATGGTCTCGCTGGCATTCGCGTCGACGGCGAGCTGGCGCAGCAGCACATTGGCCAGCAACGAGATGGATTTGATGTCCCGCCGTGCCCAGCGCGTGTCCTGCGCGGTGACACACGCAACACCGTTGGTGAGCGCCTCAGCGCTCGGCACCGGGAACGGCGCCGCGAAAGCGAACACCGTGCGTGGCAGCTTGGGCAGTGGCGCGTGGTTGCGCCCGAGCTCCGCGCCGCGTGTGACCTGCCAGTACACGTACTGATCCGCATTTCCCTGAGGAGCGATGAGCCTGGCGATGATCTCGCGCCATTCCTCGGGGGTATGCGGATCTTCCATGCGGATCTCGCCGAGGCTGCGCGCCATGCGCTCGAGATGCGCCTTGAATCGGAAAGGCCGGCCCGCGTAGACCGGCATCAATTCATACACGCCATCCGCATACAGGAAGCCGCGATCGAACGGCGAGATGCGCGCCGCATCGATCGCGACGTAGCTGCCGTTGAGATAGCAGAGCGGATACGGCTGGGCCATCTTGCCTCAGAACCAGAGCTTCACGCTGTCGATCAGTTGCGTCCAGAGCCCGCCTTCTTCCACGGCTTTCAGCGGATAGAGCGGAACCTTGCTAACGACCTCGCCACCTTGCGTGGTGATGGTGAGTGTGCCGACTGGCTTGTTCGCAGGCAACGGCGCGATGAGCGGCTCGTTAACCGTGGCGGTGGACTTGAGGTTGGCGGCTTCGCCGCGACCGACGACGACCACGACATCCTGCCGAACGCCGATCGGCGGATTCGACACCGCGGCCTTGTAAACCTGCGGCGTGAGGATGGTGGCACCGCGCGACTTCAACTTTGCGGTCTCGTAGAACGTGTAGCCGTAGTTGAGCAGCGCCGCGCTGCCATCTTCACGCGCTCTGACCGACGGCGTGCCGAGCACCACCGTGATGAGCCGCATGTCGCCGCGCTTCGCGGAAGTCACGAGGCAGTAGCCCGCACTCTGCGTGTGGCCCGTCTTCATGCCATCCACGGAAGGGTCGCGCGTGAGGAGGCCGTTGCGGTTCTGCTGCTTGATGTTGTTCCAGGTGAACTCCTTCATGGAGTAGTACTTGTAGTACTCCGGGAACTCCGAAATCAGCGCGCGCCCCATGATCGCCATGTCTCGCGCGGTGGTGTAGTGGTTCGGGTCTGGCAGACCGGAGGCATCCACCCAGTGCGTGTTCTTCATGCCGAGCCGCTTGGAGTACTCGTTCATCAGCTGCGCGAACGCGGGCTCGCTGCCACCGATACGCTCCGCGAGCGCAATGGTCGCGTCGTTGCCGGACTGGATGATCATCCCCTTGATGAGAACTTCGGCGGGCACAGTGGTGCCCACCTGCACGAAGGTACGCGAGCCCTCGGCTTTCCACGCATGCTCGCTGATGGGCACCAGCTCATCGAGCTTGAGCCGGTTTTCCTTCAGCGCCTTGAACACCGCGTAGGCGCTCATGAGCTTGGTGAGGCTCGCGGGCTCCATGCGCTCGTCGGCGTTCTGCTCGCCCAGCACTTTGCCACTCTCGTAATCCATGAGGATGTACGCCCGTGCGTCGATGGCCGGTGCCTTCGGAATGGGCACGGAGGCGGAGAACGCGGGCAGGCAGACGAAGGAGAGAAGTGCGACGAGAACTGAAAGCGATCGGTGCATCCGCGAGGACTCCCGGAAGAATTAGGAAAAGGCGGGCTCGTGAAAGCCCGGGATTCTAGCTCAATCGACAGGGTGGCTGACGCGAACGCCAGTGCGAAAACTAATCCGTTGCGAGCCGCACATCGGATACTCCGAGTTTCGCAAGACGCGCGGCGAGGTTGTCGAACTCCACCGTGCTCGCGATTGGGCCAGCCCGTACGCGGAACAACTTCGGCCCCGAGCCCTGCGGGCTGCGAATGAAGCTGTTCGTGATGCCCGCGGCCTGCAGTCGCTCGACGAGCCGCTTCGCGTTCGCCTCTTCGGCGAACGCGCCCGCCTGCACGTACAGCGTTGGCGGCGGTGTCTGATCGGTTCGGCGCAGGCTGTCATCACCGCCGGGCTGCAGTGTGCGAACTTCCACGAGGGCCGTGCCAGCGCGCAGCATGTCCAGCTTTGCCGCAGCCGTGTAGGAGAGATCGATGATTCGATTCTTCGCGAACGGCCCGCGATCGTTGATGCGCACCACCACGCTCCTGCCGTTGCTGAGGTTGGTCACGCGCGCATAAGCGGGCAGCGGCAGCGTCTTGTGCGCAGCCGTCATCGCGTACATGTCATAGGACTCGCCCATCGACGTGAGCTCGCCATGGAACGTCGGCCCGTACCACGAGGCCACGCCGCGCTCGACGTAGCCGTCGGCCGAGTCGAGCACCGCGTAGCGCTTGCCGAGCACGGTGTAGAACGGAGGGTTGCCCCGTCTGGAGCGCGGCTCGTATTTCGGAACGGCATCCGGAATGGAGTCGATGTCGATCTTGCCACCCGGCTGGCGAGCGCTCGGCGGGGGCACCGGCTCCATTTCCGGGTGAGGGAGCGGTTCCGGCGGTGCACGGCGAGAGGTGACGGAACAGGCGCTCAGCAGGACGGCGAGGCTGGCGAGAAGGACGAACCCCGCTCGCATCAGGGTTGGGCCTTTCGCACGCGCTCGGCGATCGCCTGCGCGAGATCGTTGACGGTCATGGCGTATTTCACACTCCGGTTGTAGCGCGTGATGACTTCGAAGTTGTTGAAGCCCACGCGATAGGCGGGTCCATCTTCCTGCTCGGCCGGGATGACCATGGCCGGCGTGCCGGGCGGCATCGGCGTGCGCACGTGCACGCCCTGCTGATCGAGCGACTCGACGGTCTGCGTCAGCCGGATGCCGGATTCGAGAGTGAATGTGGGCTCGGGATCGAGATCCACTTCCGACAGCACGGGCTCGCCCGTCTTCCAGCCATACTCGCGGAAGTAGTTCGCGGTGCTGGCGATCACGTCTTCCCAGTCGCCCCAGAGGTCGCGTTTGCCGTCGCCGTTGCCGTCGAGCGCGTACTTGCGATAGCTCGAGGGCATGAACTGCGAGCCCCCCATCGCGCCGGCGTAGGAACCGAGCGGCGCGGTGGGCTTGAGCGACTCCTCACGCGTCAGCAGGACGAACTCTTCCAGCTCCTTGCGGAAGAAGGGCGCGCGAGCGGGGTAGTCGAAGGCGAGCGTCGCGAGCGCATCGAGCACGCGATAGCGGCCCATGATGCGGCCATACTTCGTCTCGACGCCGATGATGGCGACGATGTACTCCGGCGCGACGCCGTGTTCGGCGGTGATGCGCTCGAGGCTCTCCCGGTTCTGTTCCCAGAACTCGACGCCCTGCGCGATGCGATCTTCCGTGAGGAAGCGCGCCCGGTATTCCCACCACGGGATCACTCTCTCCGCGGGCTTGCTGATGAGCTCGACGATCTTCGGCTGCGGCTCAGCCGTGCGCAGCAGCTTCGCCAGCTGCGCGCGATTGAGGGCGTTGCGCTCGGCGACATCGTCCAGGAATGCCTTGATTTCGGGACGATCGAGATCGAAACGCGGGGCGGCGGTGTTCGAATCCGCGCGCGCGGGCAGGAACGCGACGGCGATAGCCACGGCGGCACAGATTTTTCCGGCGTCGTGCAGGTTGCGCACTTAGGACCCGATCAGCTTCCGGTGCGAATACAAGGACATGAGAATACCGAAGCCCGCCAGCAGGGTCACCATCGAGGTGCCGCCATAGCTCACGAGCGGCAGTGGCACACCGACGACAGGAAGCAGCCCGCTCACCATGCCCGCGTTGATGAACACGTACACGAAGAAGGTGAGCGCGAGACTGCCGCCGAGCAGGCGCGCGTAGGTGTCCTGCGTCTGCATGGCGAGGTAGAGCGCGCGGCCGACGACGAACAGGTAGAGCACCAGCAGAACCACGAGCCCGATGAGCCCGAACTCTTCGCCGATGACGGCGAAGATGAAGTCCGTCGAGCGCTCGGGCAGGAACTCGAGTTGCGCCTGGCTGCCGTGCGTCCAGCCCTTGCCGAAGAGGCCGCCCGAGCCGAGCGCGATCATCGCCTGGATGCTGTGATAGCCGGCGCCGAGCGGATCCGTCTCCGGATCGAGGAACGTCAGCACGCGCTTCTTCTGGTAGTCGTGCAGGAAGGACCAGCCAAACCACGCGACCACGACGCCGACGGCCGCGAGCGCCGCCATGACGCGGATCTGCAGGCCGGCCATGACGATCACGAGCACGCCGCCCACGAGGATCAGCATACCCGTGCCGAGATCGGGCTGCTCCACGACGAGCCCGACGGGAACGAGCACCAGCGCGGCGAGCACGCCGAGTGTGAACGGAGACGGCGGCAGTGCGCGCTCGTGCAGATACCACGCGCACATCATCGGCACCGCAAGCTTCATGAGCTCGGACGGCTGGAAGCGGATGAACCCGAGATCGAGCCAGCGCTGCGCGCCCTTGCCCACGTATCCAATGAGATCCACCGTGAGCAGAAGCGCCATGCCGAAGGCGAACAGCCAGGGCGACGCGCGCCGCAGGAAGTTCGGGTTCACGCGCGCGAGTGCGAGCATCGCGATGGTGCCGAGGAGCAGTCGCGCCCCGGCGCGCCCGACCGTCCCGATGCTTTGCCCGGAGGCGCTGTACAGCACGACGAGGCCATACGCCGCAATCAGGGCGAGGCCGACGAGCAGCGGCCCATCCACTCGCAATGACGAAACGATGCGCGCCGTGCCGCTGAGCGTTCGCTGAGTGCGGGAGCCGGTGGGGACTTCTTCGTAGATCATGAGAGCTCAGTCCTCCGCTTCGGCGCTGAGTTCCGGCGCTTTCGCGGGCGCCGCCACCGAGGTGGTGAGCGTTGACGACTTCGGCGGAACGAGGGGCCCGTATCCCGGGCCGGGAGTCAGCGGCTCGGTGCCGGGTGGCAACGGCACTTTGAGCTGCCCGTTCGCATCGAGCAGAAAGGTGTCCATGACCTTGCGTGCGATAGGCGAGGCGACGGAGGCGCCGAAGCCGCCGTTCTCCACGATCACCGCGACGGCGATGCGCGGCGCTTCCGCGGGCGCGAACGCGATGAACCATGAATGGTCGCGCAGCCGCTCCGAGACGGTCTTCTGGTTGTCCAGGCTTTCGTTGCGCGCGACGGTGAACACCTGCGCGGTGCCGGTCTTGCCGGCGATCGTGTAGGTCATGTTCTTGCCGGCGAACTGCGAGGCCGTGCCGTAACGGAGTGTGCCGGCCATGCCTTCCACGACGATCTGCCACTGCTCGGGCGTGGCGGTCTTGATCTCTTCGTTCTTCACCGGCGGGAAGCGCTTGATGGTGCCGGTGGCCGGATCGCGCACGCCGCTCACGAGACGCGGCGTATATGACGTGCCGCGGTTCGCGAGTATCGAGGTGTAGTGCGCGAGCTGCAGCGGCGTGACGAGGAAGTATCCCTGCCCGATGCCGAAGTTCACCGTTTCGCCCGGATACCAGACCTGATCCGCGGGGCGCTTGAAGTATTTGCGCTTCCACTCCTTCGAGGGCAGAAGGCCTGGCTTTTCACCCCCGATGTCGATGCCGGTGAGGCTGCCGAAGCCGAGCGGCGCGAGGAACTCCGCGATGTGATCCACGCCGATGGCGTTGGCGAGATCGTAGAAGTAGACGTCGCAGGACTTCGCGATGGCGTGCCGCAGATCCATCGCCCCGTGACGGCCGCTGCGGCCTTCGCGGAACGCGAGGCTGCTGCCAGGCAGGCGCCAGATGCCGGGGCAGAACTTCGTCGCGTTCGGCTCGACGTTGTGATAGACGAGCCCCGCGAGCGCCAGGCCCGGCTTGATGGTGGAGCCGGAGGGGTACTGGCCGCGCAGCGCGCGGTTCAGCAGCGGATGATCGATGTTCTCGTTCAGCTCCCGGAACTCGGCGCGCGTCAGCCCGCGCCCAAAGAGGTTCGGGTCGAAACCGGGGCGGCTCACGAGCGCGATCACATCGCCGTTCTGCGGGTCGATGGCAACGAGGGCGCCGCGCTTGTCCTTCATCATCTCTTCGGCGACGCGCTGGGAAGGCATGTCGAGCGACAGGATGAGATCCTCGCCCGGCGCGGCGGCGCGCACCTTCAGGTCGGGCAGCATCTGGCCGATCTTCGTGACGCTGCGACCCTGCGCGTTCACGAGCACTTCGCGGAAGCCGTTCGTGCCGTGCAACTCCTTTTCATAGGTGGCTTCCACACCCAGCTTGCCGATGAGCGTCGTGCCGGCGTACGCCTGCCGGTCGATCTTCTTGAGATCGCTTTCGCTGATGGCGGCCACGTAGCCGAGCGCGTGAACCGCGATTTCGTTGTTCGGGTACCAGCGCGTCTGACGTGTCGCGATATCGACGCCGGGAAACTCGAAGCGGTGTACCGCGAAACGGGCAATGTCCTCTTCCGACATGCGCAGGCGGATGGGCACGCTGTCGAACGGCCGGCGCGAGCGGATGGAGCGCTTCACGTCGTCGAGGTCGTCCGCCTCGAGCAGGTTGAGGCGCACCAGCCCGTTCAGCGTGGCGTTGAGGTCGGTCACCTGCTCGGGGATGAGCTCGAGCTGGTACGCAGGCTGGTTGCTCGCAATGACCTCACCATTGCGGTCGAGGATCAGCCCGCGTGCGGCGGGGATCGGCTCGATGCGCACGCGGTTGCCCTGGGACAGGTCGGCGTAATAGTCGTAGCGGACGACCTGCAGCAGGAACAGGCGACCGATCAGAATCGCCGTGAGCGTGACGATGATGACGCCGGCCGCGATCGAGCGCTGATCGAAGATGCGCTGCTCGCTCCAGTGATCCTTGATGGTGACGCCACGAACCATGGCTGCTAGCTCAGCGGCCCATCAACGCGGCGAGTGACCGCGTTCGAGAAGGGCGATTGCGATGGGCCAGATCATCGCGCCGGGCAGGATGTGCAGCCAACGGCGCATGTCCGTGTTCGGGTGTCCCGTCCACGCATCGACCACGAACAGCAGGAACTCGTACAGCGCGAGGGCAAAGAACACGATCAGCGACTGCTGGAAGGCCGGCTTCGAGCGGATGCGCTGGTGCTCCCACACGCCGATGAAGGCGAGCGCGGACAAGACGAGCGCGTGCTCGCCGATGATGGGGCCTTCGAGCGCGTCCAGCCCCAGGCCACAGAAGAAGCCAAGGCCGATGCCCCCGGCGCGCGGCCACGTGATGGAGAAATAGAGGACGACGAGCACGACGAACGCCGGCCGGAACATCTCCAGCCAGCCCGGCAGCGGCAGCACCGTCAGGAACAGCGCGACGATGCTCGTGAACACCATCCAGCCACGCGGCTCGCGATTCATTCGCGGTTCTCCGCTGGAGGCGTGGCGGGCGCGGGCGCGGCGGGTGGCGGCGGTGTCGCCGGCCGCGGAGCCGTTGCGCTGGTGCGCGGAGCGCTCGAAGGGGCAGTAGCGGCGGGCTGCGCGTTAGGCGGGGCGGCGCCTC
>JBDZVF010000570.1:0-3394 GCA_040255575.1 Pseudomonadota bacterium
CGCGCGGCCCCCGGTGCCGCCCGCACTGCTGCCATTGCTCGCGCCGCCGCCGTCGCTCGCGCCGGCGCCGCTGCTGCTACGGCCGCGGCGGGGAGCGCCGCTCTTATCCGAACCTGCCGGCCTCGCGGCGTCAGTGGCGCGCCTGCTGTCGCAGTCCGCTCCCGGTTCGAAGAACCTCGTATATCCCTGCTTCTCCAGCAGCTCCCGAACTTCCGCCTCCTTGAAGTTCGCCGGAACCGAAACCGGAAAGCACACCATCAACCGCGGATCCCCCGCCGCCCTCGCGCGCGAGGCCAGATCAGCGTAAATGCTCTCGGGGGTATCCCGCCGCACCGGCTCCCCACAGCACTGACAGAAGAGCGACGCGCCCCGCGCAAACAACAACTTCAGGTGATCGTTCATCTCCGTCATCGTGCCCACGGTGGAGCGCGACGTACGCACCGGGTTGGTCTGATCGATCGCGATCGCCGGCGGAATGCCCGCGATGTGATCCACCTGCGGCTTGTCCATGCGATCGAGAAACTGCCGCGCGTACGGCGAGAACGTCTCGACATAGCGCCGCTGCCCTTCGGCATACAGCGTGTCGAACACGAGTGAGGATTTTCCCGAGCCCGACACGCCCGTGACCACCACGAGTTCATTGAGCGGAATGTCGAGGTGCAGATTCTTGAGATTGTTCTGGCGCGCGCCACGCACCGAAATGGCGTCCGTGGCCGCTTCGCGCGGCAGGCCCCGTGATTCGTCGTTCATTCGAAATCCATTGCCCCCGGCAGGGCACTCGCGCAGGTAGTCGTAGTTCGCTCAGTGGGCGCGGGGCGCCCAAAGACAACCGAGAATTGTATAGGGCGTGTCAAGGGCTCGCATGCTTCCAACGAGAGAGCCGACCGAGACGGCTGACGCCAGCGCAATCACGCCCAGTCATACAGTGCTCAGAAAAAGGTACCCCTGTATGAGCGGGTCCCGTGCGCGAGCCGCACGAAGCTGTTCGCCAAACCGCGTCACTTCGACGTCACTCACCGCGTCCCGCAGGCCCGCTGCATCTGATCGCCCCTCGAGCCCGTAGGAAAGGCATGGATCGCACGGCTCATCGCCCGCTCTCGGGCACCGCTTCGACGCGCTGTCGTCCTCGGGCGACAGTGCGGCCGCGAAGCTGCACCGTGGCCAGGCGATTCATCTGCCAACTGCCCGCGTTTGCCTTTCAAAGGAGACTTCAATGAGCGCCCGTAAAACCACCCTCGCACTCGCCGCCACCGCGGCGGTGATGTTCGCGACCGTTTCCGTGAATGCCGCCGCTGCCGACGAAGGCAAGGTGAAGTGCGAAGGCGTGAATGCCTGCAAGGGCCAGGCGGCCTGCAAGACAGCCCGCAACGCCTGCAAAGGGCAGAACGCGTGCAAGGGCGCGGGCTTCCTCGAGCTCACCAAGGCCGAGTGCGACGCCGCGCACGCGCAGGCGAAGAAGGCCGGCGACAAGCACTGAAATCGGACGTAGGCAGGCGCCGGATCGAACCTGCCGCATCCGATCCGGACGCCGCCTTCGGCAATCGCTCCCCCCACCGCGCGTGCTCTCATGCTCACCCACGACACTGATCTAGGCTTTGGTCTCGGCCTGCGCGCCGAGCACTACGCCGACATCTTCGATGGCAAGCCGGCCGTCGACTGGTTCGAGGCGGTCACCGAGAACTATCTGGTTGCCGGTGGACGTCCGTTGCACAACCTCATGCGTGTGCGTGAGCGCTTTCCACTCGCGCTACATGGCGTCTCTTTGTCGATCGGCAGCACGGGGCCGCTGGATCTGTCGTATCTCGCGCAGCTGAAGGCGCTTGCGGCGCGCGTACAGCCGGTGTGGATCTCGGATCATCTGTGCTGGACGGGTGTGAACGGCAAGAATCTTCACGATCTCCTGCCGCTGCCTTACACGGAAGAGGCGCTCGCGCACGTGGTCGCACGCGTGCGCGCCGTGCAGGAAATCCTGGGCCAGCGCATCTTGCTGGAGAACGTTTCCAGTTATCTCGCCTTTCAGGAATCGCGCATGACGGAGTGGGAGTTCCTCTCCGCCGTCGCGACTGAGGCGGACTGCTTGCTGCTGCTCGACGTGAACAACGTTTACGTGAGCAGCGTGAATCATGAGTTCGACCCTGTTGCGTACCTGGATGCGATCCCCCCAGATCGCGTGCAGCAGATTCATCTCGCCGGGCACGAAAGCCACGGCGACTATCTCATCGACACACACGATCAGCCGGTTCCCGATGCCGTGTGGTCGCTCTACACCGAGGCGCTCAAGCGCTTCGGCGCAGTTCCGACGATGATCGAGCGGGATGCGAACATCCCGCCGCTCGCGGAGCTCGAAGCGGAATTGCGAATCGCGCGTCGCCTGGCCGAGCGCGCCGTCGCGGAGGCTGCCTGAACATGAGTGGACTCGGACGCATCCAGCACGATTTCCAGGAGTATCTGCTGCGCTCCACAGCGGGCGTCGTGGATCACGTAGTCGGCACGGATCGGGTGCCGCTGCCCACCCGCTTGCGCATCTACAGCGACGCGTACTACTCACGCCTCACCGAAGCGCTCGAAGCGAACTTCCCCGCGCTCGCGGAGGTGCTCGGCGAAAAAGACTTCACGCGGCTGGCCGCGGAATACATCGCCACGCACGACTCGCGTTTTGCTTCCATTCGCTACTACGGAGATGAGCTTGCGCAGTTTCTCGCGACGGAGCCGCGTTACCGGCCCGTGCCGCTGCTCGCCGATCTCGCGCGCTGGGAGTGGACGATGGCCGCGGTGTTCGACGCCGCGGACGCCGATCCGATCGATGCGGAAGCCGTGCAAGGCAAGACGCCGACCGAATGGGCCACGATGAGATTCATCTTCCACCCCTCCGTGCAGGTGCTCGAGTTCGCGTGGAACGCGCCGCAGATCTGGAAAGCGATGATCGACAACGCCCCGCGCCCGCCGGCCGCCGTCTCCCGCGAACCGATCTCCTGGCTCCTCTGGCGCCACGACACGAAAGAATACTTCCGCTCCCTCGCCGCCCCCGAAGAAGACGCACTCGCCACCGCACTCTCCGGCGAAACCTTCGGCGCCCTCTGCCACATCCTCTGCGCACACTTCCGCGAAGACGAAGCCCCCGCCGAAGCCGCCACCTACCTGCGCACCTGGCTCGAAAACGGCTTGATCACAGCAATAAGCTAGACCGCAACCCGCACGCACGCCCCCATCGCGGCACTCAATTCGCCCGCCCCGCCTTCGCTCGCCGCACCCTAGACAGCCCCGCAAGCCGATGCCTCACTCCGCCCCGCGCCCCAACCCCCCCCCCACCCCCCCCTACAAACCACCCCCCTCCCCAAATCCCCACCCCGGGGTGCCCCCCAAGCAACCCCCCCCCCTTCCCACCCCACCAAGA
>JBDZVF010000571.1:0-3390 GCA_040255575.1 Pseudomonadota bacterium
CGCGAACCTGCGGCGAATCCTGCAGCGGAATCCAGCTGCGCGCGTGGACGGATTCCGATTGAGAGAACAGATACGGCAGCTTCTTCCCGTTCGTTTGCGCTGGAGTCAGCCATTGAAGCCCGGACGCCTGGGGCTGCGAGCTGTACTCGATGCGTACAACGTACTCGGGAGCGGCGTACGGCCTTCCCGTGGTCGCGGCCGGAGTGTGCGGGGCCGGCGGCATGTCGATGTTGAGCGGCCGGCCCAGGTATTTCTGCTCGGCGCCGAACTTGAAGCCCAGCGGTGTCGTGCTCCCATCCCGAGCGACGAGCGCAACGGAACGAACATCGAGATCGCGCGAGTCGAGCACGAGCACCTGCGCGATCGGGTTCTCGCGCAGCACGGTGAGGTCGACGTGGCCGTTGAGCGTGCTGGTGCGGAAGCTGACGTCCAGATCCAGGGAAACATGCTTCACCTGAAACTCGCTCACGTTCGCGAACGAGTGGTAGTCCACACCGGGCTTGATGGGCTCGTCAGCGTGCGCCGACATGGCGGCCACCCCTGCGAGTGCCGCCAGCTTCGCGAACACTCGCAAGGTCAGGTGCCCGTTTTGGCAGGCTTGGCCGCTCCGGTTGCGGTCGGCGCGAGGCTCGAGGAAGGCACGGTGGTGCTGCCGGTCTGGCCGCTTCCGCCGCCCTTGCTCGCGCCGCCGCTGGGCGCACCCTGCGCGCCGCCCTCGGTGGCAGGCGCAGCGGGATCGCGATCCGAAAGCATTTCCTGGAACGCGGCTTCATCGAGCGGCAGGTCGGTCTTGCCATCCCAGGAGGCACCTTCGGGCACGGCGTTTCGCACGCGCGCCGCAGCGGCGATCACCTGTTCGAGACTTTCGCCGCCTTCGGAAATCACGAGCGGGATGCCGCGCGGGTCGTGGCCGACGGTGGCCACCAGGTCCCAGCTCACCTGCTCATTGCGCTTCTTCAGCTCCTTCTGGATGTCGGCGCTGATCGCTTTCGATACCAGCTTCTTCTGCGCCTTCTGCCAGTCGCGCGTGTCGTCTTCGAGCACGTCGAAGGCTTGCAGGTAGAGCTTGTCGTCCTGGAAGCCGAACACGAACGGCTCGTTCACCACCGTCACCTTGGTGCCCACGGGCACCATGCCGAACAGCAGCTCGATGTCCTCGGGATAGAGCCGGATGCAGCCGTGGCTCGAGCGCAGACCCACGCCCGCCGGCTTGTTGGTGCCGTGGATCATGTACGTGGGCCAGCCGAGATAGAACGCGTAGCGGCCGAGCGGATTATCGGGGCCCGGGCCGATGACCCGTGGCAGGTCTTCGCCCCGCTCCTCCTTGTGCTCCTTGATGATCGACGCGGTCGGCCGCCATGTCGGGTCCTTCTTCCGGCGCACGACCTTGGTCGTCCCCTGCGGGGTCGCCCAGCCGACCCGACCGATGCCGATCGGGTGCGTGTACACCATCTGCGGTTCGCCCTTCTTCGCGGGCGGGAAGTAGAAGAGCCGCATCTGCGGCACGTTGATCACGATGCCTTCGCGCTTCGCGTTCGGCAGGACGAACTGCGTCGGCACGATGATCTCGGTGCCCTCGCCCGGGATCCAGGGATCGACCTTGGGATTGGCGCGGACGATCTCCTCGTACCCCACATTGAAGCGGCGAGCGATGTCGGTGAGCGTGTCTTCCTTGGTGCTCTTCGTGACCTGCACGGTCCCGACCACATCCTGCCCCGGGGCGAGCTCGAATTTGTGAGTCGGCACCGCGAGCGGCAACTCCGGGATGACGGGCGGCGGGGGCGGCTCGGGCTCCTTCTTCTCGGCCCGCCACGGACCGTTGAGGAGAGAGCAGGACGCCAGCAGCACGCTGGACACCAAAAGAGCGCTTACAGCGCGGATCGACAGAGCGGGCTTCATGCGGTCGATTATGCCTCGTGAACGTCGCGAACCAACATAGCGCATGGGCGGCATCGCTCGCAGGCTTCGTGCCACGGACGCGGACATGTAGCCACTCGCCGACACTCCCGCCTACAGCAGCACCGGCTGGTCGGGCAGCTCGTTGGCGTCGCCGCGATCATGGGGGAAATGACGCGCGAGAAGCCGGCCCACACTGCGCACGCCCGCCACAGAACCTTGAGCGAAGCGGCCTTCGCGGTAATGCGCCTCGATTTCGTGGCAGATGGCCTCCCACTCCTCCTGCGGCACACGGGACGCGATGCCCCGGTCCGCCAGGATTTCCACATCGTGATCGGCCAGCAGCACGTAGATGAGCACGCCGTTATTGGCTTCCGTATCCCAAACCTGAGTGTGACTGAACACCTGCAGTGCGCGGGCGCGCGGCGTGAGATCCGCGAGCAGCTCGTTCACGTCGAGCGCGGTTTCCACGACGAAGCGGATCTCGCCGGAATGGCGCGACTCCACTTCCTTGATGGCGGCCTCGATCTCCGCAAGCGCGGCGGGCGTGAAGAGTCGGCGCGTGGCCGCGCGCGTGGCGAAGACGTGTCGGCAGAAGCGGCGCAGATTCATGGACGGTCTTTCACGAGCCCCGCATCCTTCATGGCTTCGGCTTTTTCCCTGGTTTCGGCATTTGGATCTTGCATGCTTTCTGCGCTTCTCATGAGTGGCCTTCCGTCACCAGCTGCCCGAGGAGCCGCCGCCGCCGAAGCCGCCGCCCCCACCGCCGCCGAAGCCGCCCCCGAAGCCTCCTCCGCCGCGAAAGCCGCCTCCGCCCCAGCCACCGAAGCCACCGGGGCCCACGCCGCCGCGACTCGTCCAGTTGTTGCCGCCGCCGGAAAGGCCACCGAGCAGGGAGAACACGAACGCGATCACCCCGGCGATCACGCCGAAGAACAGCAGATGCGTGAACAGCCAGACGAGCAGGCCCGCGATACCCCCTGTCGCCACGGCGCCGACGCCGCGACCCAGGATGCGACGGAGCATCACCGAGCCGATGATCACGGCAAAGATCAGGAACGGCAGCGAGTTGCCGAGCGGCGCGAGCGACTTGCCGGTTTCATTGCTGTTTCGCCAGCGCGCGTCGGGCGGCGGCAGCGGCTCGCCATCGATCACCTTGATGAGCTGATCGACGCCCGCGTCGATGCCGCCCGCGAAATCGCCCTGCCGGAAGAGCGGCGTGATGGTCTCTTCGCGAATGCGGCGGGACAGCGCGTCGGTGAGCACGCCTTCGAGGCCATAACCGACTTCGATGCGCAGCTTCCGGTCGTTCTTGGCCACGAGCAGGATGACCCCGTCATCGACTTTCTTGCGGCCGGGCTTCCACGCGTCGGCGACGCGGATGGAGTACTGGTCGATGTCCTCGGGCTGCGTCGTCGGCACGAGAAGCACCGCGATCTGCGAGCCCTTGCGCTCCTCGAACGTGAAGACATCGGCCATCACCTGGCAGGGATG
>JBDZVF010000066.1:0-18447 GCA_040255575.1 Pseudomonadota bacterium
AGCGCATGGCTACGAACCATGAGGTCGGGAGTTCGAATCTCTCCGGGCGCGCCATCTCTCTCCAAAACTCAAAGACTTATTTCGCTCCCTTCGGCGTACCCCACCGCCCGGCGTGTGACTGAGTAGATGGGCTTTCCCAAGCTGTTTCAGGAGCCGACCTGCAGAAACGTCCCCGGGCAGGCCGCCGATTTAAGGAGCTGGCAACCAGCGCCGCCTTGTGTTCTCAAGGGCGCGAAACATGACTGGCGGTGTCGCTCTCGCAACCCAATCTACGGGGTTTTCATGCAATGCTTAGTCTTCATACCAACGCGGCGGCACTGTCCTCGCAGAACGCGCTGGGCAGCACACAGAAGGCCCTCACCACCTCCTTGACCCGCCTGGGCACGGGCTACCGTGTCAACTCGGCGATGGACGATGCCGCGGGCTTGCAGATCGCGGTACGCCTGGACGCGCAAACGCGCGGCATGGCGGTCGCGCAGAAGAACACGCAGAACGGTATCTCGATGATGCAGACCGCCGAAGGCGCGTTCGACGAGCTGTCCAACGTGCTGCTGCGTATGAAGGACCTCGCGACCGAAGCGTTCACGGCGTCTTCGACGTCGGATGACAAAGCGGCCCTGCAGGCCGAGTTCGACGCCCTGGGCCAGGAACTGGGCAACATCATGAAGAGCACGGCGTTCGGCGGCCAGACGCTGTTCAGCACCGACGGCACGGCGGTGCCGGCGCCTGGGGAAGGCATCTTCGGCACGCCGGGCGGCATCACGTTCCAGATCGGTGCCAGTGCCAACGAGACGATGAAGGTCGATACCGCCTCGAGCCTCTCCGACGTGATCCTTTCGCTGAGTTTTGTCAGCGTGAACTTTGGTGACTTCCCCGCTTTCGGTCCGGAGCTTACGGCCACGACCAGCACGAACGCGGTCATCACCAGGATCAACGATGCCCTCACGGCCGTCGGTACGCTGCGCGCCCAGCTGGGCGCGGCCTCGAACCGCCTCGACCACGTGTACAACAACCTCGGCAACATGATGGCGAACACCACCGCGTCCCGCGGTCGCATCATGGACGTCGACTACGCGTCCGAAACCTCGAACTCGACTTCCAGGCAGCTGCTGATGCAGGCGGGCGCCTCGGCCCTGAAGCAGAGTTCGAGCCTGTCGCAGCTCGTGATCTCGCTGATGCAGTAAGTCAGGCCCATCGTCCGCCGTCTATCAGACCGTGTGCGCTCGTCGGTCGGCTCGGGTTCACTTTGTCGG
Source organism: Pseudomonadota bacterium (assembly GCA_040255575.1). Classification (GTDB taxonomy): domain Bacteria; phylum Pseudomonadota; class Gammaproteobacteria; order Steroidobacterales; family Steroidobacteraceae; genus JADGHX01. The sequence goes on from JBDZVF010000066.1 coordinate 1,254, forward strand.
GCTGCCCCAGCCTCGGGCTACACTCGCCCGTCACGAGCGCAAACCGCAGGGACCGCGATTGCCGGGCCTGCGGACGCGGTATCAAGGAGAGCCGATGTCCCGAGTGTTGAGTTCCCAATTTCTCACTGGCCCGCTCGAGTTCGCCCGCCTGCACGTGCTTGCGCTGACCGAAGCGCGAAGTGAGGTCGTGGACGTGCGTGCCACGCACTACGTCCGCAACTTTCCTGAGGAGCAGGAGTCGCTCACTTACTCGAAGGTCTCCGCCGCCGACAGGGTGGCGTACGCGGATATCGAAGTGGGCCCGGCGGCGGCGGGCTTCCAGGGCGCGCACCTGGTGCGCATCTCGAAGCAGCACGCCGCGGGTCACTTCCCCATCTTCTGGCTCCCGTACAGGCAGAACGACACCCGCAAGATGACGCTGAAGGACAAGCGCGATCCCGCTGTCGCGCGCCGCGAAGGCGGTGAGCCGCGCATCTTCTTCACCTCTGCGCTGAATGGCTGCACCGTCTTCATCGAAGGCTCGCTGGAGCAGCCGACGGTAACGCACGCGAACGCCGGCAATTTCCGCGTCACGCAGGGGCCGATCGACGACACAAAGACGCACGACGACCGGATCGGCCGGACGCTCGAACTGGAACGGCGGATCAAGCTCGTGCCGCCGCCGACGAGCGTGAGGAACCCGGGCAAGTCCGTCGGACAGACCCTGTCGCCATCGGGCGTCCTGCACGGCCACAACTACCTGCCCAATTATTTCCGCGACAATCAGGCGAAGCTGACCAACATCGACGCAGCTTACGTTAACGGCGCGTTGGCGCTGCTGGGCATAGCGCCACCGGCAGTGCAATCCACCACCGTCGATCACACCGCGCTTGTGTTCGGCTTCAAGAGCCGGACAACCGAGCAGTGGGAGTTCTGGGTGCAACAGCGTGCACGCGTAAGTGTGAGGACGGCAGGTGGCCAGCAGTCCTGTTACGTTGGCCGCAAGATCAAGCAGTTCTGGCCCGGCAACAAATACGTGCACGTTCGCGGCAACACGCCGTACAACGCCATCGTCCTGAGGAACGTCTGAAGCATCAGCTTATTCCGTCGGACCCATATTTCCCCAGCGCTGCCCGGTGAATGAATCAGGAGCGCACTTTCACCGAAAAAGGTTCGCCCGTGGTGAGTGTCAGCGTCGAGCCTGATGCGAGGTCCACCTCCGTTCCCGTGTTTCTCGCGGCCACGGCGCCAATGGCTCCGCCCAGCAGGCCGCCGACGATTTTGCCGGTGTTGTTGGTCTTGACCTGGTGGCCCAGAACCGCGCCGGCCGCTGCACCGCCGAGAATCTTCGCCGTGTCGCGCACCTTTTCGCTGGTGCCCTGCTCGGTGAGCTCGCCGGTGATCGGAATGAGTTGACCGTCCTCCAGCTCCAGCTGGTTGAACTTCAGCCCTAGCATGGGTACCGCGCCGATCGCGTGGCTGCCGGAGATCACCTCCGTGATATTTCCCGTGACCCGCGTTCCGACCGGCACGACGACGCGCCCGTTGACCATGAGACTGGAAGCGACAGTCGCCTCGAATGAGTCGCCGGGTCGAGCCGTCTTGGAAGACAGATCAGAAGAGAGCGCGACGGTGAGAGCCGTGCCGGCGGGCACCTCGACGGTCTGGGTCACCGGCTCCGGAGGCTTGCTTGGGCTGCTGTGGGCCGCCGTCTTGGCAGATGCCGCGCGGGATGCGGCGGCCTTCTTCGCAGCGGCGACCTTCATTGCGGCGTCTCTTGCCGCAGCCGCCTTTGCCGCGGCCTCTTCCGCCTCCTTCTTCTCTTTCGCCAGTTGCTGTTCCTGTTCGGCGACTTTCGCTTCGCGTTGAGCGAGCTGCAGCTCGCGCTCCTTTTCCGCTACGGCCGCTTCGCGTTTAGCCAGCTCTTCCTGGCGTGCTTTCAGCTCGCTGTAGCTGGCATCGGCCTCCGCAGCCGCCTCTGGCGCCGTCGCAGCGGGCGTGGGCGAGGCCTCTTGCTTGCCGCAGGCGGAAAGCAAGAGGCAGGCCATTAGCATGGACAGGGCGGCCGACACTTTGCCACCTGAGGCGGGAACATCGCGCGACATAGGAGTCTCCCTCTGATTTGGCAGCGTAAGCGCAGTGTAATCGGTGCTGCCGAATGTTCGAAGTTGGGGTACCGGCACGCCATTCGGCCAGCTCGCGTCACGGTCAGGAAGCACGCCGCTCGCCACTGATGCTCGCCCTTGGGCCTTCTCGCCTCTGACCAATAGAATCCCTCCCGGTAGGGTATATATCCTGACCTTTCAGGTATTCATAGCTCCCAGAAATCCGTTAGTACCTTTAACCGGCGAATTGAGAAATCTCACTATGTCGACGTTGCAGTCAGCTTCTGAGGGCGCAAGGCCGCTGATTTCCGGTGTCTGGCTGCCCATCGTCACCCCGTTCGTCAATGGCGCCGTAGATTTTAAAAGCTATGAGCGGCTTCTTGACATGGTCGAATCCTCCTCTGGCGCACGCCAAACACTGAACGACGGCAGGGATCACTGGTCAGCCAACCGCGCGACTCGAGCGCCCGATCAAAGCGCAATCTTCTCCAGCACGCCCGCAAGCGTGCGCAGATCAGCCTCGTTGAGTTGCAGGATCTGCGGCGGCACCGCCCGATACTCCTCCATCAGCTCGCTCTTCGTCCGCGCCCCTTTGGATGTCAGCTCAACGAGCTTCATCCTCCGGTCTGCCGGATTGTCGTATCGCCGGGCGAGTCCCGATTTCTCGAGCCGGCCGACGATGAACGTGGCATTGGACGCATCACACTCCCACTCGCGCGCCAGCTGGCCGATGGGCCGTCCTTCATTCGCATTCAGGCTCCATAACGCCCGCGCGTCATTCGGCGTGAGGCCGCGCGCGGCGAGACTGCGCGAACGGGTTGCTGAGCTCGCCATCAGGATGTCGAACATGCGGCTCCACGCCTGCGCCGCAAGCGTCGCCTTGCGGGATCTCGCGGAACTCATCGTGCCGCGGGAGATCTGTGATACTTTCGGAATGCTTGAAGTACTTCAAGCATCGACGGAGCAGGAGGTGCCATGGAGCGATTTCCGGTGTTGGTCCTAGGCGGCAGTTTGAATGGTCTCACCACCGCGGCGCTACTGGCACAGCACGGCGTGCGTTGTCTCGTGGTCGAGCGGCACGCCGGGACGACCCTCCAGTACAAGTTTCGCGGCATATCGCCCCGCTCGATGGAGGTGTACCGGAGCCTGGGCATCGAGGCGGAGATCCGGGCACACCGGACCGGGGACCAGAAATCCGGCGAGATCGCGCGCGCGGCAAACCTCGCCTCGGAGGACGTTCACTTCCAGGGTAAGCCGTGGTCAGACATGCAGGATCTCAGTGCCACGACCGCCGAGACCTGCGACCAGGATCGGCTCGAGCCGATTCTGCGCGCGCGCGCCGAGCAGCTCGGTGCCGAAATGCGTTTCGGAACGGAGCTGCTCGAGATCCAGGAGAGCGAGCAAGGTGTCATCGCAACACTGCGGTACGAAGGGCACTGCGGCACCGGCACGCAAACCGTCGAAGCGTCGTACGCCATCGCATGTGACGGTGTTGCTGGCAGAACGCGCGAGCGACTGGGTATTGGCCGACACGGGCCCGGCGTGCTCCAGCATTGGATGAATCTGATCTTCGAGGCAGACCTTCAGCCCTACCTTCGAGGAAAGCCCATTACGTCCTGCTTCGTCACCGATATCAACGGCACGCTCGTGCCGCGCGAGGACCGCTGGTTGCTGGCACTCCAATATTCGCCGGAACGCGGGGAGAAACCCGAGGACTTCGATCAGGTGAGAACAGAGCAACTGGTGCGCAAAGGCGCTGGTCGAAGTGATCTGACGGTGAAGCTCTTCGATGCGCGCTCGTGGGAGGTCTCCGCGTACATCGCAGACCGCTTCCGTTCGCAGCGCGTGTTCATCGTTGGCGATGCGGCTCACACCATGCCGCCAACCGGTGGATTCGGCGGCAACACCGGGATTCACGACGCGCACAACCTCGCGTGGAAGCTCGCGTTGGTCGTCAAAGGCCTCGCGGGCCCTGGCTTGCTAGACACGTACGACGCGGAGCGACGGCCGATCGCCGAAGCCACGCTGGCCCAGGCGCTCGCGCGGCTTGCAGCGTGGTTCAGGAATCTCGGCGGCCGCCTGCCGCCGACTCCACCGATCGCCGGCGATGAGGCCGTGATCTTTGGGGCGTGCCATGACAACGGAACGTTCGAAGATCCACGTGCGCCCGGCGCACGGCCGGGGTCGAGAGCGCCGCATGTGATCGTTCGATATGAAGACCGGTCGGTTCCCGCGCACGACCTCGTCGGGCTGCATTTCCTGCTGCTCGCGGGACATGAGGGAGACGCGTGGGAAGAGGCCGCGAAAGCAGCCGCACGTGAGCGCGCGGTCAGCGTGAGGTTCGCGCGATTACAACCGCCGCACGCGTGCGATGCCGGGCTCGCGCCTGCGTATGAGCTCGGCGCGAAAGGAGCGGCGTTGGTTAGACCGGATGGAATCATCGCGTGGCGTACACCTGCGGATGCCGCGGCCCCAGGTGATTTACGCGGTGTGCTTTCGCGCCTGCTGGCGCGCTCCGTAGGGTGAGAATCCAATGAGCAAGCGGATGGTAACTCTGGGTGTGCTCGGTGCTGTCGCGCTGGCTGCGGCCGCGGGTGCCGCATGGCTGCTGTCACTGCCGCCGGGCACTTCGAAGGGCACCGGGCCATCGATTGCACAAAGTGAGCTCGACTCCCTGCTTGCGGCGTTGAAGCCGCCGAAACGTGAGCGTCCCGTCATCGCAATCATCGGCGTGAACGAAGGCACGGAAGTCACCGACTATCTCATGCCCCATGGAATCCTCTCGCGCGCTGATGTGGCGGATGTGCTGGCCGTAGCGACCAAGCCAGGACCCGTGAAGCTGTATCCCGCCTTGCAGGTCGAGCCGCAGTCGACGACATCGGAGTTCGATCAGAAGTTTCCGCAAGGCGCGGACTACGTGATCGTACCGGCGATGCATCGGGACGACGATCCACTCGCCCTGCAGTGGATACGAGATCAGGCCGCCAAGGGCGCCACCATCATCGGCGTTTGCGTGGGCGCGAAGGTGGTTGCCGCGGCTGGACTGCTCGACGGAAAACGAGCGACCACTCACTGGTACTACCGCGACGAACTGCTCAAGCAGCATTCCACCATCCAGTACGTGCCGAATCGCCGCATAGTGATCGACGGGCGTGTTGTCACGACGACGGGCATCAGCGCATCGATGCCGATGTCGCTCACGTTGATCGAGGCGATCGCCGGGCGAGACAAGGCAGAAGACGTCGCGCGACAGCTAGGCCTCACGCGGTGGGATTTGCAGCACGACAGTGCGGCTTTCAAGTTCACCCGGCCGTTCGCGATGTCCGTTATCGGGAACGCACTCGCGTTCTGGAAGCGCGAGCGCGTGGGCATCGAACTTCGTCCCGGTGTGGACGAAGTGTCACTCGCGCTCGTCGCGGACATGTGGTCGCGCACCTATCGATCGCGCGCCGTCACGTTCTCGGCGAGCGCCGGCGGACTTGGCACTCGCAGTGGCCTGCAGATTGTTCCGGATGAGATCGGCGCGCCGTCACCTTCCGAGCAGCAACTGCTGATGATTGACGACACGCCACCTGCAAGAGTCCTGGATGAGACGTTGCGCTCTATCGCCGATCGCTACGGAACGCGAACCGCGGACGTGGTCGCCATGCAGTTGGAATACCCAGGCGCCTGATGCCTCCTACTGCGAAGGGTTGACCCGCGCCCGCCGCCACGCCGCCGGACTCTCACCCACGATCTGCCGAAACAGGCGAGTCATGTGTGCCTGGTCCGCGAGACCGCATTCAGCGGCGATGTCGCTCAGCGGCTTGTCTGTCGAGAGCATCAATCCTTGCGCGCGCTCCACACGGCGCCGAATGATGTGCTCGTGCGGCGACTCGCCGACGCTGTTGCGGAACGCGACCGCGAAGTGGAATGTGCTGAGGCGTGCGATCGCGGCGAGATCCTTGTTCCGCAGGGTTGCGCTCAGGTTCTCTTCGATATGCGCCAGCACTCGGCGAACCTGCCACGGCGCAAGGCCCGGACCCGTGCGTTTGCGCGCCGGCTGAGGTGTTGCGTCCTCCACGGGATGGAGCATGGCTTTCGCGCGCTGCAGGCTGGCCGCGGCGTTGCTGCGATGGTCGCGTAGCGCCTCGTTCAGTGCGGTGGATAGCTCGACGACTGCCGATCGCAGCTGGTGGAGTGAAGCGAGTGTGGCTTCGACGGCTCCTTCATCCGCGGCGTGCGCAATCGCCGCCGCGTGAGAGAGGGCTTCGCCCGGCCGAGAGAGGGTCGGTTCATGGTCGTACATAGAGGCTGACTCCAGTTCACCGCGATGTCTTGTCGCGAAGAGGGCGGTCATCGCGGTGAGCACTCAGGTTTTCAGAAACTGCAGCAGGTCGGCGTTCACCTGGTCCGAATGGGTCGCCGTGAGGCCGTGCGGCGCATCCGGGTAATAGATGGCCTTCACGTTCTTGATGAGCTTCTCCGACTTGCGGGCGGAGTCGTGCACCGGCACGATCTGATCGTCTTCACCGTGCAGGAGCAGCGCCGGCACGTCGATCTTCTTCAGATCCTCCGTGAAGTCCGTTTCCGAGAACGCCTTGACGCATTCATAGGCATTCTTGAGCCCGCTTTGCATGCTCCACAGCCAGAACTGATCCAGAACGCCTTGCGAGACGTTCGCGCCCGGCCGATTCGCGCCATAGAAGGGCCGAGCGAGGTCCCGGTAGAACTGGGAGCGATCCTTGAACACACGCGCGCGTATCGAATCGAACACGTCGAGCGGCTGCCCTTCCGGATTGGCGGCTGTCTTCAGCATGAGCGGTGGCACCGCGCCGATCAGAACGACCTTGACCACGCGCTTGGTTCCGTGCCGGCCGATGTAGCGCGCGACTTCGCCGCCGCCGGTGGAATGGCCCACGAGGGTGACGTTGCGCAGGTCCAGGGTCTCGATGAGCACGGCGAGATCGTCCGCGTAGCCATTCATGTCATTGCCCGACGAAGCCTGCCCGGAGCGACCGTGGCCGCGCCGGTCGTGCGCAATGACACGAAAGCCGTGCTGGACGAGAAAGAGCATCTGCACGTCCCATGCGTCCGAATTGAGCGGCCACCCGTGGGAGAACGTGACGACCGGGCCTCGGCCCCAATCCTTGTAGTAGATCGGTGTGCCGTCTTTGCTGGTGATGGTGTCCACAGCTCGAGTTCCCCTCTCCGGTGTCACCGGTCGTCGGTTCTGGTGGAAGAGAACTGTGTGGGTAGCGGTACCCGCGTGGCGAGTTGAGTGGTGTTAAACGGTGTTAAGCCGCGAAACGCTGTTAATGGATGCGCCCGTGCTGGTTGAAATGCAGTTCGCACCAGTGGGCGTAGCTGTCTTCGAGCGTGAGCGTGAGGCCGCCGGAGACGCTCGACCAGCCGCGCCCCACCTCGTTCTGCCCGTATTCGAAGCCGTTGGGCAGCACGATGCCCACCCGGTGCTCGGCTCCCGTGACGGGGTTCAGGATCGGTTCGCCCCGGCCGGTGGCCACGCCCTCCGCCCGGCAGTGCGCGCGTCGCGCGTTCATGTCGAGATCGATCGTGATCGCGGTGTGGATCGGATTCTGGAGGGTCTCGCACATGGCCGCGTAAACCGCCCAGAACGTCGCCATCGGATCGGTTTCCTGGCCGGTGAGAATGCTGAGAAGCGCCTTGCGCTGCTCGGCATCGGCGCGTGCGTCGATGATCGGCTGCATGAGGCCATGCCCTTTGTGCACCGGCCCGGGCCAGCGCGCAGCGAGCGCCATGTTCAGCCCGTCGAGCTTCGTCGCACCGAAATGCCCGGTGTCGATCCTGAAGAAGCCAAGAGCCTCGCAATTGCCGTGCGTGGGCAGCGCGTTGAACTGGCAGCCGCAACCATAGTCGCAATTGCAGTTGCCGAACTCCATGCCGTGAAGTTCCCACTCGATCATGGTGTCTCCCCTTCCGGCGAGCGGATCGACTGGCGAGGAATGCGCCGTGAAGTTACACCTCCTGCTCCGGGCGACCAAGTGGCGCGAAACTTCAGGCTCGATATAGTCAGGCAGTCCCGCCCGGCGAAGATATGAGCATCAGCGCATGGCTACGCCGAAGGCAGAGGACGCGAAGAATGGAGGTGCAGCATGAAGACGTCTGGCCGAGCTGGCTTGAGCATGAGAACGGCGGGAGAAGTGTTGTGACAGATACCGCTGAACAGAGCTGCGAGGCCCAGCGAATTCAATTCTTGCTGGAGCGGGACGGATACGAGTCGACGCGTGCGTGGGTCGAGCGCACACTGCAGTTGTATCGAAACGTGGCGCCGGACTCGCTGTATCGCAGAGGCTTCGAGCACTCGGTCCATGATTTCGAGCAATGGCTGTCCACTCATCCTGCTGCTCCAACGAGTCACTGATGAATCGAACAGCACGCACCTGGGCTGCTCTGGCAACGGCCACGCTGTTGGCAGGTGGTCTGCTCGCGGCCTGCGAGCCGAACCCCGGTCCGACGTCTCCACCTCCGCCGACGCCCAGTCCCGAGCCGGATCGTGAGCCCGCGCCACCCGTGCAGCCGCAGGCACAATTGCTCGATCGCGCTCCGCATCAGACCCAGCAGCAGGTGGAGCTGTAGAAGAGCTCGCTGCGCGCCACGTCTTCCGGTCGCAGGCGCGAGTGCTCATTTCCCGCATCACCACCACACGATGAAATCCAGCGGGCGCCTCGGCGCAGGCGTGCCTGTGCGGCCCAGGCCTCTTCACCTCGTGCGTCATCGTGCCGCGCCGTTCTGTCGATTGTCATGATGATTGCCCTCCGGGCCGGGCCCAACGGTTGCCTTGTACTCAAGACGTCCGGGGGAGGCGAATTGCGACAGGATGCCGGGCCTTTTTTAGCTCCCGTCCGCCCGATCTGCGGTCCGCGCGGACGAAGGTTTCCGAACGCATCAAGCGCGGCCCGGGCCGTCGGCTAGGATTGCCCGGGGGCAAACAATCACAAGACTCGACAGCACGGGGTCCGCATGACGTCTATCCGTCGCAGATTTTCAGGGGGTGCGCTGTTGTTCGGCGCGGGTCTGGCCGCCGCCGCCGTCGTCACGGCACCGGCGTGGGCTCAGCAGAAGGTGCCGTTCTCGAACGGTATTCCGGTGGCACCGACCGGGCTTGCCGACCAGCCGCTGGGCCAAGGCCCTTTCCACTACCGGACTGGCGAGAAGCAGGACATTCAGGTCACCGTGTTCGCGCGCGGCCTCGAGTACCCCTACAGCATGGCCTTCCTGCCCACCGGCGAACTGCTGGTGACGGAGCGGCCCGGGCGCCTGCGAATCATCCGCAACGGCACGCTCGATCCGAAGCCCGTCTCAGGCGGGCCTCCGTCCAAGTACGCCGGCAAGTCCGGCGCCATCGGCGCGGTTCACGGCTACATGACGCTGGCCGTACATCCCGAGTTCGCCAGGAACCACTGGATCTATTTCAGCTACACGAAGCTGCTGCCCGACGGCAGCAGCACCTCGTCCGTGGCCCGCGCCGTTCTGAAAGATGGCGCGATGACCGACGTGAAGGACGTCTTTGTTGGCGACAATCTGCACGGCGCCACGAGCATCCTCGTCACGGCGGATCGCAAGCTCTGGATCGCAACGAGTGGCGAGGGGAGCGCGCAGGATCCGAAGACGCTCGCCGGCAAGGTTCTGCGCCTGAACGACGATGGCAGCGTGCCCAAGGACAACCCGTTCGCCGGGAAGGCAGGTTACCGCGCGGAGATCTACTCGCTCGGCCATCGCAGCTCACTGGGGCTCACGCAAAGCCCGACCACCGGCGAGATCTGGCTCAGCGAAATGGGACCGGACGGTGGCGATGAGATCAACGTGATCAAGGCCGGCGGCAACTACGGCTGGCCGACCGTCAGTTATGGCCGCACCTATCCCGGGCCGTGGCAGGCGAAGGCGCAGAACCAGCCGACGCACGTGGGCTTCGAGCCGCCGGTGATCTACTGGGTGCCGTCGATCTCGGTCTCGGGCCTCACGTTCTACACCGGCGACAAGCTGCCGAAGTGGAAGGGCGACCTCTTCGTCGGCGGCCTGCGCAAGGGCGAGATTCCCGGCACCGGGCAGCTCGATCGCGTGCTGATGAACGAGAACATGGAAGAGCTGCGGCGGGAAACGCTGCTGAGCGACCTGCATCAACGCATTCGAGACGTGAAGCAGGGCCCGGACGGGCTGCTGTATGTCGCGACGGACGAGCTTGCCGGCGCGATCCTGCGCATCGAGCCTGCGACCGGGCACTGAGTTTTCCTCCTGAGGATGGGGCGCTCTCCCGTCCGGGAGAGCGCCGTTCAGCTTCCCTGAACGGTGCTTCAGGACGCCGTGAAAACAAGCATTTGGGCCTCGCGCAGACTTCTGCCCACGCCGCATCCGGGCGGTTTGGGAGAGTCACATGAGCACGGTGGGTTGGTCGAAGCTGAGGGGCTTTCTAGGGTTGCTGGGGCGAGGAGCTGCGCCCGACGATGGCGTACAGTTCAGCGCTGCTGACGTTTCGCGTTCACAGCATCGCGGCAGATCCGCTCCAGCAGATCCGGGAAAGCAATCCCGGCAGCCTTCGCGGCTTGCGGCAGCAGACTTGTTGCGGTCATGCCAGGAAGCGAGTTCGCTTCGAGAGCCCATACGTTTCCATCGGGGTCTCGTCTGAAGTCGATGCGGCTGTAGACACCCAGCTTCAGGACGTTGTGGGCCAGCACTGCGTATTTCTGCAGCACCTGCGCTTCTGATGCTGGGAGGTCCGCGGGGAACACCTCGCGTGCGCCCCCCGCACCGCTGGACTGGTACTTCGACTGATAGTCGAAGATCTCACCGGGCGGAATGATCTCCCCAACGGGCAGTGCCTTGCCCTCGAGCACGCCAACGGTGAACTCCCGGCCGGGAACGAATTGCTCGATCATCACCTCGTCGTCGAAGGCCCGCGCCTTCTCGATCGCGCCGGCGAGCTGAGCAGGCTCACGCACTACGCTGAGGCCCACCGTGGAACCCTGCTTGTTGGGCTTCACAATGACGGGCCAGTTGAGCTGCTTCGTTACGGCATCTGCGGTGGCGGGCGACATCATCCAGTTGGCTGTCGGCACGCCTACGGAGCGGAACAGGCGTTTCGCCATGTCCTTGTCCATCGCGGCGGCGCTCGCGATGTGATTGCTGCCGGTATACGCGAGGCCAGCAAGATCGAGCATCGCCTGGATGCGACCGTCTTCTCCGGCGCCGCCGTGAAGTGCGAGGAACACCACGTCGACATCCTGGATGCTGAATGCGGCAGGGGAGAGCGCAGTGGCGCGGCCGCGCATGTCTGCCATGGCTTTCGTCGAGGGCGGTTCGGCAGCCACGTTGGCTTCGAACATCTTGCGCTCCTCGGCTGGCGGGAGACGGCCGGAGGCCGTGTCGACCGCGAACACTTCGTGGCCGAGGCTACGCAGAACCGGGATTACCTGTGCCGCGCTGGCGATGGAGACATCCCGTTCCTCGCTCGTTCCACCAAAGAGCACAGCAATCTTCATGGCTTCGCTCGACTCGAATCGATCCAGATGGGGCTGCCACTATCGCACCCTGCGTGCCTCCGCGACGGTCGGTCGCGTCACAGCTTGGCCCCTCAGGTATGCTGATGCGGAACGCCAACCGGGTTTGCCAGATTGAAAGACGACGACGCCTCTTCCGAACGCCACCGCATCGATAAATGGCTGTGGTGTGCGCGCTTCTTCAAGACGCGCTCGCTTGCCGCGCAGGCCGTTAGCGGTGGCAGGGTTCACATCAACGGTGAGCGTGTGAAGCCGGCTCACAACCTGCGCGTGGGAGACCGGCTGAGCCTGATGCTGAACGGCATGCCTGCGGAGTTCGATGTGCTCGGCTTGCCTGAGCGGCGAGGGCCGGCGCCCGAAGCGCAGAAGAATTATGCCGAAACGGCTGCGAGCGTGGAGCGGCGGACCCGGCTGCGGGAGGCGCATCGGCTCGCCGAGCTCTCTCGTCCCCGGCCGGACACCCGGCCGGACAAGCGGGATCGGCGGCGGCTGGTGAAGATCCAGAGAGGGCAGGGCTAGGTCGCGCGACGGCTGCTCGTCGGTGACGCGGGGCGCGGGACCGCAGCCGTTCTGGGACCGGGGCCGTGATGGGGTCGCAGCCGCGTGGGTGTCGCAGCCGTGGTGGAACACCAGGCGTAGCGCGATCCCTTGAGATGGGCCATCTCGTCTGCACGCTTCTTTCGTGAGCTGCGGCCCATTATCCGGATGGCGCTGCCGCGGCAGCTTTGCAATGCAGCCGGGGTCACGCAGACTCAGCCGTCGATGCCGATGTCGAGGGGGTCTTGCGGGTGTTCAGGCATGCTGTTTGGCGCGGCCGGGGCCGCATGGTTTCCGTTTTCCTGACCGGCCTGCTTGCGAGCACCGTCGCGGTTGCTCAGCAGCCGCCATCGCCAGCACAACCAGTTGCCCCCTCAGCGCAGCAGCCCGCGGCGTCATCGCAATCCGCCACGCCATCATCGCAGCCCGCTGCGGCACCGGCGCAACCCGGCGCGCCATCAGCCCAGCCATCCGCGCTGCCAGTGCAACAGCCCCCGGCATCCGCCGGCCCATCGGATGCGCCCGCGCGCGCCATCGGCTTCCCAGTCGTGCCCCTCAAGCCCCCGGCCCCGGAGCATCCCGGCCGCCCCGTGTACGACCGCGCCTGCGCCTCCTGCCATAACAATCCGCAGCTGACGCGTGCTCCCGCGCTCGATGCGCTCAAGGCCATGCGATACGGCCAGCTCCATTACGCTCTGACCGACGGCAAGATGGCCGCGCAGGGCGCCACCCTGAAGCCCGGCGAGCGGGCCGTGCTGATCGACTTCCTCGTCGGTCGCAAGGTCGCCGAAGACGCCTGGATCGACAAGATGATGTGCGCGCCCAATCGCCGCAACATCCACCTGCGCGTCGAGCCGACCGTGGCGGGTTTCGGCTTCGACCGCAAGAACCATCGCCATCTCACGAGTGAGCAGGCGGGCCTCGAGAAAGCCGACTTCCGCAATCTGGAGCTCGCATGGGCGCTCGCCTATCCGAATGCGACAACCGTGCGCGCGCAACCGGCGGTCGTGGGGAACACGCTGTTCGTGCCGGTTGCGGAAGCTCCACAGATGATCGCGCTGGACGTCTCCGGCGCGAAGCCGTGCGTGAAATGGGTGTATCGCACTGACCTTCCGCTGCGCACTGGCGTGGGTTACGGGTCGCAGCCCGGCGGCCGTAAGGTAGTGGTGTTCGCTGATGTGGCCGCGCAGGTCACGATGCTGGACGCCTCCACAGGCAAGCTTCTCTGGCGCACGCGCGTGGGGATGTGGGGGCTGTCGAATACCACCGGCACGCCGGTGATCTATCGCAGCCGCGTCTACGTGCCGCTCTCGGCATCCGAGATCAACGTCGGCGCAGATGAGAATTACGAGTGCTGCAAGACCCACGGCGCCGTCATCGCGCTCAATTCCATCAACGGCCACAAGGTGTGGACGACCCACATGATGGAAGACGCGAAGCCGGTGCGCGATCGGGGTGACGGCAAGATGTTGTGGGGGCCGTCCGGCGCTCCCGTGTGGAACTCACCCTCCATCGATGAGAAGCGCGGCGTGCTCTACATCGGCACAGGGGAGGCGACCTCGGCGCCGGCAACGCCGAACACCGATGCGATTCTGGCTATCGCTCTGAAAGATGGCTCGATTCGCTGGTCGTTCCAGGCGACGGAGAACGACATCTTCCTGACCGGCTGCATGAACAAGCGTGATGGGCTCAACTGCCCGAAGGAGGGGCAGTTCCGCGACGTCGACTTCGGCGCGTCGACGATCATCGCGCAAGACTCCAACGGCAAGGACGTGATCCTTGCCGGGCAGAAGTCCGGCACGCTCTGGGCGCTCGATCCGGACAACAAGGGCAAAGTGCTCTGGCAGCGGGACTTCGGCACGGGTTCACCGATTGGCGGCATTCACTGGGGCATCGCTTTCGATGGCGAGCGCGTGTTCGCGCCGATTCATCAGTTCGCGGGGCCTGACGGGAAGGATCCGAACCAGACGCCCGGGCTGCACGCGGTGAAGGTGGACACGGGTGAGGTGCTGTGGTCCTACGAATCGAAGCCCGATTGTTCAGGCGATCGGCAGGCGCGTGTGCCCCGCTGCCAGACCGTGATCGGCCTTTCCGGCGCTCCGACGGTGATCGATGGCGTGGTGCTCCAGGGCAGTGTGGATGGCTACCTGCGCGCCTTCGACGCCGAAAGCGGCGAGGTGCTTTTCGAGTACGACACGGCCCGCGCCTACGAAACGGTGAACGGCGTGGCGGGCAGAGGCGGCGCGATCGATAACGCCTCCATCGTGGCCACGAACGGCCTCCTCTTCGTGAACTCCGGCTACGCCCTCATGGCCGGCCAGCCACCCGGCAACGTGCTGCTGGCGTTCCGCGCGAAGAAGGCGCCGCTTCCACCCGCTTCGACTTCTACGCTCGCCCCTGCCACCGGCGCGGATGACGGCTCCCGTGAATGATCGCAACCACGATCACCCCGTCGGCCTCCATCATCCAACCGTCACAACCGACGGCGAATGTCCGCGATCACCTCGCCGGCGAGGCGCCCGCGCTTCCTGTCGACGGCGTACGCGTCGAGCCGCTTGTCCAGCTCAGCCTTCTGATCTGGCGTCAGGGGCAGTGCGTGCTGGTCCGCGGCAATACTGTCCCACAGCGCTTCGACGAGTTTGATGCGCTCATCTACTGGCAATTGCTGAAGTGTGTCGTCCATCGTTCCGGCTCAAAGCGAGATGATGGACACCAGCATAGCGCCGGCCGCGCAGCCGAGACCAGCCAAGAATCTGGCGATTTGCGCCAGAAATGGAGCTTGCCTCATTCCCCTCGAGCGTTGTCTGTCGTGCACGCACACATCCCTACGCCGGCCCCTGCGCCCGCGCGGCGTGGCGGCGGGCGCGCCATTCGCGCACCTTTTCGCCCAGGGTGGAGGTCCACACGAAGAAGAGCGGGATGAAGAGTACGGCGATGAAGGTGGCGGCGAGCATGCCGCCGATCACGCCCGTGCCGATCGAGTGACGGCTCGCCGCGCCGGCGCCCGTGCTCACTGCGAGCGGCAGCACGCCGAGGATGAACGCGAGTGAGGTCATCACGATCGGGCGGAAGCGCAGGCGCGCCGCTTCGACCGCCGCTTCATAAAGCGTCTTGCCTCCTTCGCGATGAATGTGTGCCGCGAACTCGACGATCAGAATCGCGTTCTTCGCGGCGAGCCCCACCAGGGTGACGAGGCCGATCTGCAGATACAGATCGTCATACAACCCACGCGCCCACACCGCTACGTACGCCCCGAACACGGCAAACGGCACCGCCAGGATCACCGCGAAGGGCAGCGTGAGCCGCTCGTACTGAGCCGCCAGGATCAGGAACACCATCAGCACCGCGAGCCCGAAGATGCCCGCGGTGTTCTGCGTGCTGGTCTTTTCCTGATACGACTGCCCCGACCACGCGAGCCGGTAATTCTCCGGCAGGGTCTTCGCCGCGAGCTCTTCCATCACCGCGAGCGCCTGCCCGGAGCTGTACCCCGGCGCCGGCCCACCGAACAGCCGCGCAGAAGGAAACAGGTTGAAGCGCTCGAGCACGTCCGGCCCGGTCGTCTCGGCCACCTGGGCGATCGCCGTGAGCGGCAGCATCGTGCCGTTGGACGATTTCACGTACACATCCCGCAGGTCTTCCGGATGCGCGCGGAACTTACCTTCCGACTGCAGCTGCACGCGATACACGCGCCCGTCGCGATTGAAGTCGTTCACATAGAATGCGCCGAACGTGCTCTGCAAGGTGATGTTCACATCATCCATGCTGACTCCGAGCAGCTTCGCTTTTTCGCGGTCCACATTGAGCTGCACGCGCGGCACGCCCGATGAATAGGACGTGCCAACGCCCGCGAGCTCCTTGCGCTGAGAGGCCGCCGCGACAAACGCCTGCGTAGCTGCGTCCAGCGCCGCATAGTCGTTACCGGTGCGCGCCTGGATGAACCCCTCGAAACCCCCGGTATTCGAGATGCCTTCGATGGCCGGCGGCGCGAGCGAGAAGATGAAGCCGTCCTTGATCCCGAACCCGCCCGCCGTGAGCGCCTGCGCGGTGGCTTCGGAGGACAGCTCCCTTTCCTTACGCTCCGACCAGTCCTTCAGGATGATGAACGAGACGCCAGCATTGCTCCGCTGGGCATTCGTCAGCACGTCGAGTCCTCGGACCGTGAAATTGTCGCCGTACGCAGGATGCGCGAAGGCGATCTTGTCGAGCTGCTTCAGCACCGCGTCCGTGCGCTGGAGCGAGGCGGCCGGCGGCAGAGCCGCGATGGCGATGACGTAACCCTGGTCTTCATCCGGCGCGAGCGCGGTCGGCGTCTGCCGCTGGAGCACGAAGATGATCCCGAGCATCAGCACGATGAGCGCCGCCGCCATCACCCCGTGCCGGAGCACCCACCGGACGCCGCCGAGATAGCGATTCATGAACCGCGCGAAGCCCGTGTCGAACCGGGCCAGAAAGCCGCTCGGCTCGCTTTCACCCGTCTTCAGCATCAGCGCGCACATCGCGGGAGTCAGCGTCAGGGCGACGAAGCCGGAGATCGTCACTGACACCGCGATCGTGATGGCGAATTGCCGATACATCTCGCCCACGAGCCCACCAAGGAAGGCGACGGGCAGGAACACCGCATTCAGCACCAGCACAATCGCGATGACCGGCCGGCTCACTTCGCGCATCGCGCGCCGCGTGGCTTCCGCGGGGCTGACATGCTCGGCGCGCAGGTGGCGCTCCACGTTCTCCAGCACGACGATGGCGTCATCCACCACGATGCCGATCGACAGCACCATGCCGAACAACGTCAGCGAATTGATGGAGAACCCCAGCAGATACATGCCCGCGAATGTGCCGATGAGCGACACCGGCACGGCCATCGCCGGGATGATCGTGGCCCGCAGGTTGTAGAGGAACAGCCACACCACCAGAAACACGAGGATCATGGCTTCGACCAGCGTCTTGGCCACTTCCTCCATCGATACCCGGACGTACTTGCTGGTGTCGTACGGAATGGCCCACTCCATGCCGGGCGGAAATTTCTCGCCCAGTTCTTCCATGCGCTGGTGCACGGCC